>NZ_JACVWV010000002.1 GCF_014534705.1 Wolbachia endosymbiont of Pentalonia nigronervosa
GACCAAGGGCTCATTTACCAGCATAAATGCCTTGTATAAGTTGGTATATTGTGCTATAAAGAAGGCAGAGGAAAAATGGACGATGCCTGTGCATGATTGGGCAGTAGCCATATCTCAGCTTGACATTTTCTTTCCTGGAAGATTGAAAATTGAGTTGAGCTAAAAATGTGGTTTGACACAGTTTATTTAACACTCCCATTTGTGGGTAAAAGTGAGACCTAAATCCAATTGAACACTGCTGGCATACGATCAAAAGTTGGCTTAAACCTCGCATGCAACAACAAAAAGACCTTTTTCTTCTTGTTGGTCAAGCCATTACAGAAGTCTATCATTTGGTTTAGGAAATGCTATGCTATACTATTGATTATTTCCAACATTAATTCAGCAGCCTTTTGCTCAGCAACTTTCTTACTGTAGGCTTTTGCGCAGACTCTACTGTAATTTTCCACATAAACTGATATAGTAAATTCAGGCTTATGGGCTGGTCCATCTTGTTCGATTAGTTCATATTCTGGCAAAGATAGCTTGTTTTTTTGAGTCCATTCTTGCAATAGGGTTTTAGGATCTTGCGGTGGATTAAGTGTTTTTATAGCTAACTCTTCCCAATATTTAGTAATAAATTTTTCAACACTTTCAAACCCACCATCAATATAAATTGCACCTATTAGTGCTTCAAGTGCATTCTCTAAATTCTTCAAGTTACACTCACCCCCATTGCAGCGTTCACCATTATTCATAATAATAAAATCACCTAATTTGATCTCTTGAGCAATACTAGCAATTGTATGACCACAAACTAAATCTGTTTTTCTTCTTGCCAAAGCACCTTCTTTTTCGTCAGGAAATAATTTGAATAGCATGACAGATATAATCATATTTAATATACTATCACCTAAGAACTCTAACCTCTCGTAGTTTACAGTTTGGTTTTTGCTATTTCTTTGATTCACACTTGGATGAGTTAATGCTTCTTTTAGCACAAAACTATCTTTAAATTCATAGCCAATAACCCTGGATATTACATCATTCAAACTTTCCATATTTACTTTAAGAACAAGAAGAAAATCTTTATTATATTGCATAAAAGATTAGCTTTGCAATGTCTTTTCTTGTAGATCCTCTATCCAAATAACTAAGCATTCTACCTTTTTGTTAGGATACCTCTCTTGTACTAGAGTTTTATAAGTGAACATTTGCTTTTCTACTTCATCTAACAGAGAGTTAGAGGTGCTGCGATGCGATTTGTAATCCACTATAATCACCTTGTCCTGTGTTATGCATAGCCTGTCTAAACGTACCAAAATGGCTTCGTTATTAACGGTACCACTCAATGCAATTTCCGATTTGCCTTCTAGATCAAATAAATAGCCATATTTTTCATTAAATGCTAGTATTTTATTATAAATTTCATCTTTATCGTCATTTGTGTTGATATTTTCAAGATATTTTTTCACCCAAAATTTTCTCCTTTCTTTTTCTATCTTAGGCATATATTGCAATATACTGTGAATGATTATCCCTCTTGCATAGCTATCTGTTATTCGAGTAGTTGATGTTGTCTCTTTTTTGGTCGTATGTGTTGATAAAGTTGGCGGCAGAGCAGTTGCTGAAACGTCAAAATAGTCACGCTTTCTGTAAATATCAGGGTAATTTGAATTTATACATAGCACCTCCACTTCATCCTTAAACATGGGGTATAGGTTGCTCAGCTTTTTTTCATATGGCTCTCCATGCATAGTGATTAGATCATACCAAGAATTTTTTTGCATGGGTTCCTTGCCTGCAATGTACAACTCATCTTCGGCGCGTGTGAGCGCTACATATAATAAACGTAAATATTCATTGTAATCTTCAATTTTTTTCTCCTTTTTGATTTGGTTACAATAAGAGTGATTATTTTTTCTGCACCAAAATGGCACTTCATCAAAAATTATACTTTCATCGTTTCTTGGCACTGTATTTGTGTCGATTAAAAACACTATTGGTGCTTGCAGGCCTTTTGATTTATGAATTGTCATGATTCTCACAGCATTACGATCTGATTGTATATTACTCTTAATTTCTGGATTATTTTGTTTTATCCATTGCATAAACGCTTGCAAAGAAGGAGAACAAAATTGCAGCAACAGACTCATAAATTCATCTATGATTTCAAAACACTCAAGTCCAAGTCTTGCAGCAAACTTTTTCTTACCTGTTTGAAGTACATGAGTAAATAATGCCAGAGGAGACTCTTTCTTAGATAGATTGATCAAGTCATTTAATTCATGATAAATACTTTCGGAATAGTTCTGTAATCTTTCCCATAGAGATTGTTCCTTACGATCGTACGCTATATTAAACAAGTCATCTTCAGTGAAATTAAATAATGGTGACTTTAAAGTGTTGGCAAGAGCTAAATTATCTGCCGGAAGAAGCAAGAATTCAGCAAGAGCTATTAAATCTTGAATAACTATATGATCCATTATTCTAAAGTAATCTCGCCCTATAACGGGTATATTTGCTTTTTTGAGCTCGCTTATAACATAATCAACTAGCACATTTCGTTGCCGTACAAGGATCATTATATCTCCTGGCTCTATGTGCCGATCTTTAGCCACTAAAATACGCCCACTGTTCAACCAATTATAAATCCTATGAGCTATTGTTTGAGCGAGTGACCGTTCTGCTATATCATGTCTTTCGCTTTTAAAATGTACTTGAAATGCTTGCTGTGCATCCGTCTCTTTATGTTGAGGTAATAACGGCCAGATTTCTATGTATCCTTGATCATTTTCTCTGTGTGGAACGTGTTTTATTTCATTATTGCCAAAGGATACTTCTTCACAAAAGTTATTGAATAATCTATCAACAAACATTAATACTTCTGGAGTTGAGCGAAATGATTTTTCAAGTTGACACGACAGCCAATCTTTATTTCTTGTCTTTTCATGAAAATATTTTTGCATATAGTTAAATAAAATGGGATTGGCACCTTGAAATCTATAGATTGATTGCTTTACATCGCCTACAACAAATAATGTTCTTTTTTCATCACCTCCAGCAAAAAATTCATCGCATAGGTTAGTAATGATTTTCCATTGGTTAACACTATTGTCTTGTGCTTCATCGACAAGAATATGGTCTATTCTTTGGTCCAGATTAAATAACACCCAATCTTTATAATTGTGATCACTGAGAAGATTTGTAGCTAAATCTATTATGTCATTATAGTCAAGTAGCGCATTTTTCAGTTTTTCGCTGTTATAAAAGTCAGCATACACTTTGAATATAGTGAGCAAATTACTAGTTCTTTTAAATATTTGGTAAGAATCCATATCTCTCACATATGAAAGCACTATATCCTGAATACTCTCTATCATTTGCTCTGCATCAGGAAATTTTTCTAATGTACTCTTAGTGATAATTGATGATATGTTTTTCTTTTCGTGCGATTCCAGCTTGATGAATACTTTAGCCATATTCTCTATATTTTTTGCACTATTGTACCAATCATACAGTACCCTACTGTAATTCTGATCCCTTTTACTTCCTTCACTTAATATTTCAGCTAGCCTTTTTATATGCTCAAGTATTTCGCTTGGTAAATCATAGATTTCATCTGGCGCTTTCAGTTTAGCTCTTAGGTGCTCTAAATCACTAGCCGCTTTCTTGACACATAAAGTATAAAGTAAATCACGCAATTCATTTTCATCAACTTCAGTTGCAATAGCATTAATATTATCTTGCAGAGCTTCATAACTTAACACCTTATCAAACACTATGGAGTGTAACTCTTTGCACTCACTCAGTGTGCAATTTGGAGGAATACCCGCTTCTATAGGAAAGCTAGAAATCAATTTGTAACAGAAGGCGTGTATAGTTTGTATGGTTAAATTGAGATTTTCTAGCTCGGAAAAAAGTTTTCTTGCCTGAGTGAGATGATATTTATCGTTAAGTAATTGTTCTAAGTCTTTTGCTAGCTCACTGTTTGAACATACTGCCCACTTACTAAGTGTGTTGTAAATACGATTCTGCATCTCATCTGCTGCAGCGTTAGTGAATGTTAAGCAGAGGATGTTTTTTTTATGTTCTAGTAATAATCTTAGTACTCTATCTATCAGAATTTTAGTTTTTCCTGTACCGGCAGATGCATTTACCCACACAGAAATATTAGGATTGATAGCATTTTTTCTCATAAAAGGCTATAAACGTTGACCGAAATAACATCATAAGTATAATGTGGAAATAATTCTCGTGAAGAAATATAATGAAAAGTTTCTGTGTCAAAGCATATGCAAAGATTAATCTTTTTTTACATATTATAGATAGAAAAGAAACAGGATATCACTCAGTTGAAAGCTTATTCGTTTTTGCTAATCTCGCTAATTTTTTAGAGATAAAGGTAGGTCCTAAAAAATTTAGGTATGACAACTCTGAAGTTAAGTTCATAAATTCTGAATCCAGAATAAATAGTTATTATAATACTGTAATGAAAGCAGTGAATATGCTGCTTAGATATGCTCCAAGTCACACAAAAGTTTCGATCAGAGTTGTAAAGAATATACCAACAGCTTCAGGTTTAGGTAGCGGATCTTCAGATGCCGGAGCTGTAATACGCACACTAGGAAAACTGTGGGAAATTGATAGATCAATTTTAAATGAAATAGCTCTTAATGTTGGTGCTGATGTTCCAGCAAGCATAGACAGCAAGCCCGTTTTTGTTACAGGCATTGGTGAAGAATTGCATCCTATCCAGAAGTTTTCCTTACCAATTGATGTGGTGCTTATCAAACCAAAAAGAAAGTTCTTGAGTACACCAGAAGTATACTCTAAATACCAAGGAAAATTTTCTGAGCCAATTAAGTGGAACGATGAACTGGACTTGCTGAAATTTATTCAAAACACAAGAAACGACCTTCAAGAAACAGCCATCAGTTTAGTTCCTGAAATTCAGGATATAATATCACAACTAGAGTTACAAAATGGCTGTATGCTTGCACGCATGTCAGGCAGTGGTGTAGCGTGTTTTGGGATATTTGATAACGAGGAAAATGCGAAAGCTGCTGCAACTAATATTAATGCAAGATATCCAGAGTGGTGGGTATGTGATACCCAATTAATAGTTTGATTTTATGGACATAACTCCTTTAGTTGCTAAAAACAAAAATCTTATAAATAGTTATGAAAAAGGAAAATTTTTAGTAAGCGATCGAGAATATTATAGCTCAATAATAGTTTTTCCTGAAAAGGTAATTGAGTTAGGTGAGATTGATATAAACAATAAAGAACATTTTGAACAGTTTTTAACAGAAGAAGTAGAAGTATTGTTAATAGGCACCGGTATAATACGCAGCATACCAAATCCATCTGTCAAGTTATACCTCATGGGGCAAAAAAATTTGAATTTCGAATTTATGGCAACTGATGCAGCATGCAGAACTCATAATATTTTAATATCTGAAGGTCGATTTGTTGTGACTTATCTTTTAGTAATATAGTATGTTTGAAATATTTACACAGGACTTTTTCATTAATAGTTTAATTGCAGTAATTACAATTAGCTTAGTAACTGGTGCTCTAGGATCGTTTATGATATGGCAAAGACTGTCATATTTAGGAGATAGCCTGTCACATTCTTCATTACTTGGTATCGCACTAGCTTTAATGTTCAAGGTAAGCCTACCAATAAGCATTATGCTTATTGCAATTATGTTTGCTATATTACTTTCCCTGAATTTCAATAAACTATACTCTGCTGATACGATATTGAACATTGTAACCAATGTGGTTTTATCATTAAGCTTAATACTCATGTCTTTCTTGCCATCAAGCAATAACAGTATTGTTGATTCATTATTTGGCGATATATTGACATTGAATTGCTCTGATATAATGCTGGTTTTATTAACCTCTATAGTAGTTACTCTGATAGTGGTATTTAGGTGGAATCATTGGTTAATGATTTCAATTAATCAAGATTTTGCCATGGTGGAAAAAATCAATATTAATTTAGTTAGGTTAGAGTTCTTGGTTACCCTTGCTATATTCATAGCAATTTCTGCTCAATTGATAGGAATATTGCTGATAGCTGCATTTTTGTTGATACCAGCTGCATCTGCAAGGCTTATCTCAAAAACTCCAATGCAGATGGTTCTTATAGCAACAGTTTTTTCTGTAATTTCTGGAGTATCAGGACTAATTTTATCTGCAGGCTTTGATTTACTCACTGGACCAGCAATAATACTTGCTTCAGCTGTATATTTAATTTGTGCTTATTTTATCAGAGTCTGTTTCTACACACTCAGGTAAGAAACAAAATCATTACTATAGTTTTGTGAGTTCCATAGCAAGATCTCTCGCGAGAAATAATGACCCACAAATTAATATAGTTCTTGTGCCTTCATTAGACCTCTTTCGAAACTCAATTTCTAATGGCAATTTTGTTGTCGAAGCTGAGCTGTGCTCCTCAAATACATCTAAGTATTCTGCGGGGCTCGCTTGCACTTCTCCTAAAAATTTCTTACCATAAATCGGTTTTGAAAAAGGTCTATTGGTTGATTTTAATATATAATTTAATATAGCATCACCTATGGATTCACACTCAACAGCTTTTATTCCTATGTTATTGGCTTTTTCTTTAATTACACTCGCATTTACTGCATGGGGTTCTGATTTGACACAAACTGCACACAATAACTTGATATATGGTTTAAAGTGCTGCAAAAACTCTTCCACATTTCTATTACGGGTAACACCAAAAATTATGTAAATACCATCAGCAAAGTTATTTGCAACCCACTTAGATAACACATTAGCACCATCATTATTATGCGCACCATCTAAGAACAACTGCCAATCCTTTGGCAATAAATTTTTCCCCTTTATGCATTCTAATCTTGCAGGCCAGTAAGTACTTTGTAAACCTGAAGAGATATCCTCTTCTCCAATATTAAATCCATACCTTCCACTTAAAATACTACAAGCTGCAATCGCATTGCCCGCGTTGGCTATTTGGTGATCGCCTGCAAGTGATGGCAAAGGGAACTTAATTGATTGAAGATCCGATTGAAAAACCATTCTATTATCTTGTCGAGTGCAATTCCACTCAAAATCTCCCCTGTATAAGGGGGATTTTTTGTTTGCCGCATGAAATTCGAGTGTATTCATTATAGATTTCTCTTGTGCTGCTATCACACAAGGAACATTAGGCTTCATTATTCCAGCTTTTTCACCTGCTATAATCTCTACAGTAGAACCAAGATATTCTGTGTGATCTAATGAAATAGAAGTTATTATCGTCAAAATAGGATTATCTATAACATTTGTTGCATCAAGCCTGCCTCCCATGCCTACTTCCATTAAAGTAATATCAGCTTTATTGCGTGAAAAAGCGAGAAAGGCTGTAATTGTTGCAGCTTCAAACAGAGTAATGGGCTGCTCTGCAGTTGCTACGCGGCATTCTTCCAACAAGCTGTGTAGTTCACTATCATCAATACAGTGACCCGCAATTACTATCCTCTCGTTAAAATGTATTAAGTGCGGAGAAGTGTACGCATGAACTTTATACCCTGCTGCTTGCATGATATACCTTATGAAGGCTAAAGTTGAACCTTTACCGTTAGTTCCAGCAACATGAACTACCGGAGGCATTGCCTTTTCAGGATTACCTAGCTTATTTAGGAGATTTTTTATACGGTTAAGAGAATAGTCACTCGGCCTTCTAATCGGTTTAGGCCAATGAGGCATGTATATCATAGATTATTATTATATTTTAGCTCCTCTATCACACTTGTTATACCATATGTATCGATTTTTTCATTAAATTGAGTACGTTGGTTAATAGTAATACTCATTCCACTAACTATAATATCACTAATTAAGAAAGAATTTTTATTTTCTATGATTTTAAAATCAATGTTTGTAAATCCTTCATTTTCATCATCAGAAAATCTGGTATTTACTATACAAACTCCATCACCAACTTCTTTGATACCCCTTATCGTCATTTCACCACCACCCATATGATTGTGTAAGAGTTTAATACATAATCGCGTAAAATATGTTTCATGTTCTTTGATAAATTCTTGTCTTTTTTCTTCCGTGGTTAGAGCCCAATATTTTCCTATGACAAATCGTGATATCCTTTTTAAGTCAACATTGTCTTGGATAAGTTCTTGAAGTTTTTTATGACGATCTTTTTTGTTTTTTCTCATTAGTATATCATCCACTTGCTGCTTTAGAGAATAAACAAAAGTTTTGTGGTTCGTACTATTGGCATAAGCACTTGATGCAATTATAATAATAATAATTAAAGTTCTGATAACTTTCATAGGGTTACAATGCAATAAAGGTTAAATAGTAGTTAACTTGACAATTAATTTCAATGTATTTTATGGACATATCTCATGCAAATAGTTATAATATAGGGGGTCTGTGCTATGCGTTATGAGTTAAGTCAAATTTCCCGAGCGATAATATTTCATCAAGGGAATTGCCTCTGCCAGTTTTGTTAAAATTGGCACGTGATGCCCACCTTAATTTGAGGTCTCAGGAACAAGCTAAGGCTGACGGTAGACATGGACCCTATTTTAATTGTTTTAAAGGTATGTTTCATAAGTATCAAGAACAAGGCATTTTTTTTTGTGCACCTCATAAGATATTTCAAACAGTTATTGATGTTGAAAAGTATCCAGATTTCGTTCCTTGGTGTAAAGCAGTTTATATAAAAGAAAAAGCCAATTATCAAATGATTGTTGATCTACTAGCAGTTTTTTATGGGATCAAAGGGAAGTACACATCGGAAGTAACAGCTACACCTCCTGATGAAACAAATGAAGGATGGATAAGAGTGGAATCATCGAATGGAATATTTAAGCATTTGTATAATGAGTGGCAATTTATTCCTATCGATGAAAAGCAAACTATGGTAAAATTTTATATAGAATTTAAGTTTAAATCTAGTGCATTTTCAATGTTATTAAATTCAGTATATAAACATACACAAAGTAAGATAATTACCGCATTTAAGAACAGAGCTGAGCAAGAAAAAGTTATCTTGACTTGATACTGATTCAAGTACATAATACTATTAATTGAATTAAGTATTTATATTCCATGATTTTGCGGTTATTTTTCTTGTTACTCTTTGTGAGTATAGGTTCATATGCTGCTGCTGACCAAAAGGAAGCTGAAGAAAAAGAATTACTATCACTATTGCCTGATGACAAGTTTTTAGGTGATGTGAAAGCACCAATTCTCATGATAGAGTATGCTTCATTAACTTGCTATCATTGCTCCCTCTTTCATAAGGATGTGTTACCTCAAATTAAAAAGAAGTATATAGATACAGGTAAAGTATTATACGTGTTTAGGCATTTTCCTTTGGATTATCGAGCACTAAAAGCTGCAACTTTAAGTTACTGCTATACACAACAAGAAGATTATTTTAATTTCAACAAAGCTGTTTTTAACTCAATAGATTCATGGAACTACTCCGATGCAGGTGATTTGACTTTATTGCAAAAAGTTGCTGCGCTAAGTAACTTAAAGCAAGATGTGTTCAAGCAATGTATTGATGACAAAGAGGTAATGGATAAGATAGTCAATAATAAATTACTAGCAGTTAATAAGCTTGGTGTCACAGCTAGCCCAATATTTTTCATTAAGCTTAACAACAATAAGCAATGCATGGAGCCTGATGAATGTAAACATGAAGGATATAAGAAACTCAAGTATTTTGCTGATATAATAGATCAGTTATATAAAAAAGTTACGTAAATTCATTTTACCGCAAGTTTTTATCCCACTAAAATCAAAAGAATATAGAAGGTAAGGGATTTTTATGCCAATATTTTCACAAAATTCATTGTTTTTTTAATGCATGATCACAGAGATGTCGTGCACCTAAAGCATAATAAAAAAATTGACTTAATGAAGTAAAGTAATTAATATACTAATTGGTCAAAGATTAATGAGCAACAATGGAAAGTATTGATTATCACAAAATTATTATAACTATGACAAATGGTGAAGAGTTTGAAACTCGTTCTACTTATGGGAAAGAAGGTGATAAGATAAAACTTGATAGAGACCCTCACACTCATCCTGCATGGACTGGAAGTTTAACAAGTGGGTCAACAAGCGCAGATAGCAATCTTGCTAAATTTAATAACAAATACAAAGATCTTTTCTCTTAGAAGGTCATGTGCAGAATAGGTTATGTAGCTTCTGAGTCATCAAGGTCACAGGAGGTATCTAAGCTATTACAGAAGTATAATTTTATTGATATTGCAAAGGAAGATAAACCTGATATCGACATACTTGTAGTAATTGGTGGTGATGGTTTTATGCTACGTACTTTGCATAACTACATTATAGAAAATAAAAATATACATGTATATGGGATAAACACCGGTAATGTCGGGTTTTTGATGAACAATTTGAATGAAGATCTAATTGACCATATAAAATGTGCTATTCCTACTAAATTAACCCTGCTAAAAATGGAAGCTACAGATATAAATAACAAAAAACACTACCATACGGCAGTAAATGAAGTATATGTTTTTAGAAGAACCAATCAAATAGTTGAGATGAGTGTGACAATTAATGACAGGTTAAAAATAGAAAAGCTAAGAGGAGATGGAATAATATTATCTACCCCTACAGGTAGCACTGCATATAATCTTTCTGCCAGTGGTCCAATTTTACCATTAAACTCAAATCTACTTGCATTAACGCCTATAAATAGCTATTACCCAAGACACTGGAATGGAGCCTTAATATCAAATGATAAGGTGATACAGCTCAATATTGATAATGCGCAAAATCGTCCAGTAATTGTGGTATCAGACTATAGGGAACTTCATGATATATCTCAAGTAAAAATACAAAAGGATCATAAAAATACAATAACCTTGTTTTTTAACAAAGATTATTCGCTAGATGAAAGAATATTTGATACGCAGTTCCTATATTAAACTTCAAGCCTCTTTTTAAGATAAAGTGTTATGGTGGGGCGTTGGTACTTCCATAAAATAAGTTATAAAATGGCTCATCTCCAGCCGGCCGTACTGATTTTATTTTCCAAGCTTCACCAGTAATTTATGATATAAAAATAAATAAATTGGTATACCACTAACAGTAAATAAACTTGCTATCAATAAAGTCTTGATAGGAGTTTCAAATACTATCCAACAGCAAAAGATTGTAGCTATTACTCCAATTAGAAGCTTATAGCAGCTTTTTTCTTGTATAAAGAACTTCAGGAAAGCAAGGATACACGCCAAATAAACGAACAAAAATGAAATTACAGAGAAATCAATAATTGATGTTATTTGTTTAGCAAAATTGTCACTTGATGTAAAAATAAGTAAGATTGAAGTGCCAAGTGAGCTGATTACTATTCCCCAAAAAGGAGAGTCGTATCTATTTTTTTTAGTAAAAAATTGCGGCATGAGTTTATTTTCTGCAAGACCTAGAGCAACTTGTCCACTAGCTAAAACCCATGCATTTAAACTGCCAACACAAACAATAAATGCAATAACAGAAATAATCAGGTGCCAATTACCTGGAAACATAATTTTTATTGCATCAACATATGGTGCTTTTGAGTTAGCTAGTTCATCGCCATTTATTAATCCCATAATTGCGAAGCTATTGATTAAATATATAATAGCAACACAGATTGTACCAAATACTATAGCTCTAGGGATTGTCTTAGCCGGATTATTTACTGATCCAGCAGGGGCTGTTGCTGATTCGAGCCCAATAAAACACCACATAGTAAGAAGCGTGGAACGAGCGAGAATCTGAGAGATTGTAAGACTCGATATTTCGCTGCTTACAATAAAATTATCTCTATCAAAATGAAATAAAGCAATTATTGGAATTGAAAACAATGCTGTAATTTTAATAATCATTAATACAAATTCAACAGATCCAGCAGCAGTAACTCCCCTTAAATTTATTAATGTAATAATTACAAATAGTAATAATTCTAAAAGTAACCGTAGATTTGAAATATCACCGTAGAAAAGTGGAGTAAGATAGCCAACACTTGCAACCACTACAGCTGTTGAGCTAACCCATGAGATCACCCAATATGTCCAACCAACAAAAAATGCTGCTGTAGGGCCAAAAGCGTGCTTAACATAGATGTGGGGACCTCCTGTCTCGGGAAATTTTGCACAAAGTAAAGCGAAAACTAAAGCAAGAGATATAGCACCTAAACCTGATATCACCCAACTTATGAAGCTATAAGTACCATATGGAGCAAGGCTAATCGGTAGCATAAAAATTCCAGAGCCAATTTGGCTGCTGATGACTAATGCAAAAATTGCTAAAAAACCTATCTTATTTGCCACAATACTTTTTGATTTTATAAAGTAAGTTAATAATATAACTTAAATTAGAAGATTTCAATAGATCTATTTTGAAATTCGATTTTGATGGCAATTTTATTACTTTATCTTCATTTGTTTTCACTATAAGTTCTCTTGTTTTATGTAATAAATTTAAGAGAAGTGATACCCTATTTTTTCCTTTCCTTCATTAACTTTCCCCTCTCTTTTCCTTAACTTAACGCGTATGGTTTACTTAACACTCCCTATTTATTGCCTGCTGAATTAATGTAACAATTACTTTTTTTACTGGTTTTTCTTCGTCAACCATACCAACACTCTGACCTGCCATAAGAGACCCTGTTTCAATATCTCCTTCAATTACTGCTCTTCTTAGAGCTCCAGCCCAGAATTTTTCTATTTCAAGCTGTCCATCTGCTTTTGATATCTTATTAAGTTGATATTCATTTATAACTTCCTTTTGACGCTTAATAAAATCGTCACTTGCCTTATTTGCTATAGCTCGCACTGGAATTACAGGAAAATCATGACTTATTTGTACAGAAGGAATTGCATCACGTGCGCTGGATTTGATAAATGCTTCTTTAAAATTTTTATGAGCTATAGATTCATTAGTGCAAACAAATAATGTGCCTACTTGACAACCACTTGCTCCCATTTCAAGATAATTAACTATCATTTCACCTCTTCCGATTCCACCTGCTACAAAAATAGGCACTTGTTCATCTTTAAAATCAGGTAATATCTCTTGTGCAAGAACAGAAGTACTCACTGGACCTATATGCCCCCCAGCTTCCATACCTTCTATTATTAATGCATCCACCCCCATTTTTACTAGCCTTTTTGCAAGACTTAATGTGGAAGCAAAACACAGGATTTTTATCCCTGCATTTTTGATTTTCTCGATACTAGATTTTTTTGGTAACCCACCGGCAAGTATTATATGACTAACCCTTGTTTCGATGCACACTTCTATTAGCTCATTCAACTGCGGATGCATGGTAATCAGATTTACACCAAATGGCTTATTAGTTAAATTTTGTGTGCCTATGATTTCTTTTTTTAATAAATCTGGAGACATAGCACCACATGCAATTATGCCAAAACCACCAGCATTTGAGATGGCTGACACCAGATTTCTTTCTGAAACCCAACTC
This sequence comes from Wolbachia endosymbiont of Pentalonia nigronervosa, assembly GCF_014534705.1. GTDB lineage: Bacteria > Pseudomonadota > Alphaproteobacteria > Rickettsiales > Anaplasmataceae > Wolbachia. Next base: position 13,502 of record NZ_JACVWV010000002.1, read on the forward strand.
ATAGCACCACCCATTATCGCAAACTTACTACCGAGAAAGTCAGTTCCTTTCTTCCATAAGCCATTCAATTTTTCCATATGATCTATATAATACGCTTCAGAATATTTTGCTTATCTATAAGTACATGCTTTAAAGCACCAGCTATATGTAAAATTATAAAAAGTATTATAAAGTATGCAAGCGTTGAGTGTAACTCATTAGCCGCATTAGCTAACTCTCTGTTTTCATTAACGAGCAAAGGAATATGAAAAAAGTACTTGATTGCTTTACCGGAAGCTGAAGACATAACATAACCAGATAGTGGCATTAACAGCATCAAAAAGTATAAACCTAAATGTACCATTTTGCTTGCATTAACTGTAAGTGGTGAAAAGTTTACAGGAAATGGTGGAACATAAGTAAAAACGCGAAAAAATATACGTATTATAATCAGTCCTAAAATAGTAATTCCACAAGCTTTGTGGATAGCATAGATGCTAAATTTAATTTCATTACTAAAAGGTAAACTTGTCATATAGAACCCTGAACAAAGCATACCTATGATAAAAATTGCCATTAACCAATGTATAATTCTTAAACCTAAACTATATTTATCTTGCACCATAATTAATTTTCCAAAGATAGCATAACAGATCTATATAACAAAAAAATTATTTTTCAATGAAATTCTTATGTCATAATAAATCTAATTTCTATTATTATAAATTAAATCAGATCACTTATCTTAAAAAGACTATAGCACACTTTACTTTACTACTTATTTAATATATCATATTAAATATTTAATAATACATCATGATAGCAAACATAAACACTGTGGCACTTCAGGGAATCAATACAGTCAATGTTAATGCACAAATTCACATGGCAAATGGGTTACCAGCTTTTAACATTGTAGGGTTACCAGACAAAACCGTTGCAGAATCTAAAGAACGTGTCAGGGCTGCATTAAATTCCATTAACCTTCTATTGCCTCCAAAAAGGATTACAGTTAATCTCTCACCCGCGGATTTGTTGAAGGAAGGCAGTCATTATGATTTAGCTATAGCCATAGGGTTGCTTGTTGTCATGGATATTATAGCAGTTGAAAAGGTCTGCCAATATATTATTATGGGCGAGCTTGCTCTTGATGGAAGAGTGATACCAATTTCAGGAGTATTACCAGCAACAATTCATGCTCAGCGAGAGGAAAAGGGGTTAATTTGCCCAAGAGAAAACGGTATAGAGACTGCCTGGATAAAGGGTGTCTCAATTCTTGCGATAGAGAAATTAACTGACATTATAAAACACTTTAAAGGTGAGCAATTAATTCAACCGATAATTTTTAATTACAATGACTCACCTAAAGAAAAAAGATCAACTTACGACATGAAAGATATAAAAGGTCAAGTTGTTGCAAAAAGAGCAGCTGAAATTGCAGCAGCGGGAGGCCACAATATGCTTCTTGTTGGCCCTCCAGGCACAGGAAAATCAATGTTGGCTAAACGTTTTATGGGGATTTTACCTGATTTAAGTGAATCGGAGATGATAGGTGTTAGTATTATTTCTAGTGTTACAAGGGCTGATAACAGAATGTTTAAGATAGTTCGTCCTTTTCGTGAACCTCATCACTCATGTTCCATGCCGGCAATGATAGGAGGTGGAAAAAGTGTAAAACCTGGAGAGGTTACCATGGCACACAACGGAGTTTTATTTCTTGATGAATTGCCTGAATTTCCAAGATCTGTTCTTGACTCTTTACGTCAGCCACTTGAGGATAAACAAGTTACCATTGCTAGAGCAAATGCTCATGTTACTTACCCAGCCAATTTTCAACTTATAGCTGCTATGAATCCATGTAGATGTGGCCATTTAGGTGATGCAAGTAGGTCATGTCACAAAGCTCCAAGGTGCGGTACAGATTATAGAAATAAAATATCAGGACCACTACTTGATAGAATAGACATATGTGTTGAGATGCCAAGAGTCAGTATATTTTCTCCTGAAATTTCTGCAGAAGGAGAAAGTACTGAAAGCATAAGACAAAGGGTAATAGCAGCAAGAAAAATTCAAACTGAGCGTTATAATAGCTCTAACGTACATTGTAATGCAGAAATAGATGGTGAGGTGTTTAATAAATTTGCTCAACCTGACCAAGCTGGACTGGAGCTTTTAAAGTATGTTTTAAAAGAACACTACATATCCAATAGAGGCTACTCACGGGTATTAAAGGTTGCAAGAACTATTGCAGATCTTGCAAAAAGTGAACAAGTAAAGAGAGAACACATTGCCGAAGCACTGAATTATAGAATCAGATCATATTAAAAAAATAGTTAACATTTGACATGTATCTTCTTTTCGCTGTATACTACCATTAATAAATTTTTGATATTTTAGGAGTAAAATTATGGCAAATACATATGTGGAAAAAATAAAAGAATTTCCTGGCAAGAGTTGGGATTATGTAAAAGATAACAAGGTAAAAACAGCAGTAGGTGTTGGTATTGTGATTGCAGCAGTATTATCTGTAGCTGCTTACTGGGCATTTCCAGCTCTTGGAGTAAAAGCTGCAATACTGACTACATCTACTATCGCTGCTATAAGTGGTGGTTTTGCTGCAGCATTTACGTTTGCAGCAACTAATCCAATAACATTTGGTTTATTAGCAATTGCAGCAGTGACAACAATTGGTGTGCTTGCAGTGAAAAGCTACAATCAAGCAAGTCAACTTAGTGAAGTGCGCGAATTCACATTCGGTGCATTCCAAAAGGGAGATGATGGTTGCTTATTATGTAGTGATGATAATAAGCCTCTTATTCAAAATGGTTCAGCGGAAACAGCATTAGCTAACATAGCAGGAGTGATTGGAGTGATACCAAAAGGCCAGGCGAAAGTTTGAGTTTCTTAAGAAACTAGCTTGCAATAAGGTAAAAAAGGGGATGTTTTCCCATCCCCTTTTTTAAGCAGATACTTAAAAAAGCTGCTGTTAAAAATCCATCGAGTCTTCACACGTTTGTTCTTCGTAAAAGAAATTTAATGTTATTGTAGTACCCAGCTTTGATTCACTTCTAATGTCAAAAGTACCACCCATTAGTTCCACTAGTTTTTTACTTAGTGGTAACCCGATACCTGTTCCTTCATTTCTGTAACCTGAATCTGCCTGACCAAAGACGGACATGACTTTATATATATCTTGTTGCATTATTCCTATTCCATTGTCGCAAAACTCAATGGTTAGTAAATTTCCTTCTATATTATCCTTAATGACCATTCTTATTAAACCATTCTTTGGAGTGAATTTAATTGCATTTGACAATAGATTGATTATGACTTGTTTCATTCTTCTAGGGTCCGCTGTGATTAACAACTGTTTATCAGGCATTTCTTTTTTTAAACTAATTCCTGCCTCCTGTAACTTGGGCAACAACATGTTGGAACATGAGTCTATTATTCTATTTAGGTTGAATTTCACTTTTTCTATTCTTAGACTACTCGCTTCTGCTTTTGAGAAATCTAATACATCATTAATTAAACTAAGTAAGTGCGTGCCGGCACTATATATGTCATCCGCATATTCTCTACATTGAGCATTATCTATAGAACTTGTATTTTTTATTAGCTCTGCAAATCCAATAATTGCATTAAGAGGGGTGCGTAATTCATGCGTTACGCTCGCGAAAAATTTTAGCTTGTTTGCACTTTCTTGTTCTAAAGCTTCTTTTACTTGTTGTAATTCAATGTTAGTTTTGTGTTGCTTAGCCAACACTCGAGTATTGGAGATATTTAAATAATACATTATTAATGTTAAAACTATTAATAATAAACTTATGAAGGTTAAAAGTAGATCGTATATTATGATAGAGGAAATATCATATTTTCGGAAAACTTTAAGAAAAAATGACGGTTTAATGCTATTTTCATAGAAAATGGGAAAAATAGAAATCAACGTATCTTGTATAGTGTAAGATATTTCTTGATTATTCAATAAGCCATCGATTTCATCGTTAGTCAGTAATTGTTCATAATGATAATCCTGCGTACCTAAACTGCTGAATATTATTCTACCATTCTGATCATATAATATTAAATCAACACCTTTTATCCCTTTGCCCATTTGCAATAATTCAGCACGCAATTTTACTAATTGATTGATATAGTCAAGGTTTCTGTATTTCATGTGCTGTTGTTCTACTAATAGATCATGATACCTTTCCACTAATAGGTGCTGGTACTTTTTAATTATGCTATTTTCCAGCGCAATTTTTAAATTTACATTTGCATTGTGATAAGATGAAAGAAAGCTATTTTTTAGCGAATAATTACAATATATAACACTTGATAAAAGCACAAAAATTAGTGCGAGCAACATAAGCACTCTCACATGTTTGTTCTTTTTTAGTAAAGAAAATATCAATTTACTTTGTTTATACATACCCCCCTCATTGTACAACGGTTACTTTTGTGGTATTGATAATTAAGACTTAATATCATATTTTTATGACAATTTCTCCTATCTTACCAGTTTATTCTCCAGTTAATATAAATTTTTCTCACGGTAAAGGTGTTTATTTATACGATTTTAATAATAATCGTTATGTAGACTTTCACTCTGGAATTGGTGTAAATAGTCTTGGCCACGCTAATCCACAGCTAGTTAATGCTTTAAAAACACAAGGAGAAAAATTTTGGCATCTCTCAAATACCTATAATATACCAACTGCTAACAATTTTGCAATTAAGTTAATAAATAGTAGTTTTGCTGACACTGTATTTTTTGCAAATTCTGGGTCAGAAGCAGTGGAGTGTGGTCTGAAGATTGCAAGATCATATCACAATGGAAAAAGTAATAGAAATCGCCATAGAATTTTAACATTTCACGGAGCATTTCATGGTAGAACTTTTTTAACTTGTGCTACAAATGACCAACGGAAATTTTCTAAGTTACTTAATCCTCGCATTGACTGGTGTGATAATGTGGCTCGTGATATTGAAAGCGTGAAGAAAGCAATTTTAAATGACATTGGTACAATATTAATAGAGCCAATACAAGGACAAGGTGGTATAAATGTAATGAGTGCAAGCTTTTTGCAGGAATTAAGGAGTTTATGTGATGAGCATGATATACTTCTATTCTTCGATTGTGTACAGTGCGGTGCTGGTAGAACAGGGAAATTATTTGCATATGAATGTGTAGGTGTGAAACCTGATATATGCGCTCTTGCAAAAGGGATAGGAGGAGGGTTCCCATTGGGGGTTTGTCTTGCAACTGAAAAAGCTGCTCAATACATGGCAGTAGGCATGCATGGTTCCACTTTTGGTGGAAATCCATTGGCGACCTCAATAGGGAATACTATGCTACACGAATTGCTCAATCCTGGTTTTCTAGAAAATGTTGCAGTGAGAGGTAAGTACTTAAAAAATAAGTTAAAAGATCTAGCTCATAAATTTTCAGTTATAGAAGAGGTGAGAGGCAAAGGGTTAATGTTAGGAATAAAAATTAAGGTGGATAATCAAAAATTTGCTGATGAGTTAAGTCACCGTGGTCTACTTACCATTGGAGTAACATCGGATCAAGTAGTAAGAATGTTGCCTCCGTTAATTATTACTGAAGATGAAATTGATGAAGGAATTGAGATTTTAAGCCAATACCTATCAGAAAAATTCTCTAGTTATAGCTAAAGTTTAACTAGCAATTACTCTGTTCCTACCACTATTTTTTGCCTTATATAGACATTTATCAGCACGTTCCACAAACAAATTAATATCTTTAAGGTCAGAGTTTTGTACTTCTGCAACTCCAATACTAACGGTTTTATTAACCACATTATCTAACAGTATAAAAGGCTGTGCAATAACAGTACGTATTCTTTCTGCAATAATATACGCATCTGACACATTAGTATCAGGCATGACAACAACAAACTCTTCACCACCGAACCTGGCTAATAGATCTGTTATTCTAATATTTTCAGAAATTCTTTTCTGCACTTGCTTTAAAATTTCGTCTCCAGCAGTATGACCAAAATTGTCATTGACCATTTTGAAATAGTCTATGTCTAGCATCAATAAAGATAAGTTCCTGCCTTTTGCTATGGAATCCTCAACTATGTTTTTTAAATGCTTATCAAAATATCTTCTGTTGTAACAATTAGTGAGCGGATCTTTTATGGACATTTCCACGTTGTTAAATAAGTTCATTCTTAAAGCATCTTGATATCTTTTTCGCTTTACTTGAGAATTTACTCTAGCTATTAATTCATTCTCGTCTAATGGAACAACTAAATAGTCATTTACCCCTATTTCAAGAGCTTTTATTAGGTTGCTTTTGCTCTGATCTTCGTCGGATAGAATTAAAATTGGTGTGTAACGCGTTTCTAACTTGCTACGAAGTTCAGAACACAGACGTAACCCGCCAATTCCGTGAATTTGCATATTAGAAATAATTAAGTCGTAATCATCTTTGATATCAGCTATATCCATCGGGTTACTTAATATTTCTATCGAACGGAAACATTGCTTTGATAGAATTTCGTATATCCGTTTGGCTTGAGAGACATCCTCATCTATCACTAATATACGACCGTAATAGGTTTCACTTGAATACTCTATTAAACTTCTATCCATTATACCATTCATTTCCGCGTTAGTTTTATTTCTCAAAAGCAATTCATCTATGACAAATTTCAATCGAGTCAATGATTTAATTCTTGCAGATAAAGCAGTTTCATCTATTGGTTTAGTTAAAAAATCATCTGCACCTGCATTTATACCCTTCACTCTATCTTCTGTATCATGTAATGCAGTTACCATAACTATTGGAATATGGGTTGTAATGGGATTATTTTTTAACTCCTTACAAACTTTGAACCCATCCATATTTGGCATCATAACATCAAGTAATACAATATCTGGCTGTTGCGCCATCACTAAATCTATTGCTTCTTGACCGTCACAAGCAGTGATAACCGTATAATACTCTGCTGTAAGTTTAGCTTTTAAAAGCTTGACGTTTGATGATATATCATCAACTACCAGAATTTTTGCTGTCATTATTTTGACCAGATACATTGTAAGAAGGATAGCGTTTCCCGTCTTTACCAATTACATAGGTTATTTCTTCAGTATTATATAAGTCTTCAATTCCAGCATCTTTTAATAACTTTTTAGTTTTAGACTTTATATTCATAATACATCTATATGCTATCCTAACAAAATCAACAAAAACAGGTATTTTTTCTTTATCAAGCACAATTATACTTACTAAAGCAATAACTAAAATTTCTGACAAACCTATGCTAAACATTTTCCTTATAAAGTAAAGACTTTATCCTCCTAATTATAAATATTAATCTACTTAAATCAAGTTTAGAAGTAATCATCTCATTTAAAAGACTATTATGATGTTCTATGTGTCTTTTTTGATTGTTACTCCAGGCTTTTACAGGATTAACTTTGTCAGAGGATTTTATAACTTTAATGGTGAGAGTATAATGATAGTCACTTAAATCGTCTAATGCGTCGCTAATCACGCTACGGTCCCAATATGAAGAGTGGCTTTTCACCTGCAAAGCAGCTTTCCTAATAAGATCGAGTTTAAGTAGCGATTTTAATTCAAAGTATATTTTGCCTACATCAAGTACAGGTAAAGATGTCTTTTCAGCAATCAATATAATGTCCAATGTATAAGCAAGAACACTTAAATTGGCAACTCTTTTGGTCAAACTTTTACTTATATTCAGTTTTAATAAATCATGATTATAAACCTTCAATAAACGCTCATCTAAAATGTCGGCTAAATTTTCATCTAAAGTTTTAATAGTATCACGAAATTTCATAATTTCTGTTAGCTCAGCAAAACCGAACTTGCTAGAATTTTTTACTAACCAAAATGAAACTCTACCGACAAATTTTTGTATATTTCTTACTACTTCCAAATATGCATTAACTTCCACTACTCCATCTAGTTCATCGATTTCTTTCCAAAATGTGTCTAAGTTGTACAGGTAGCTTACCACAACATATATACTAGTTGCTTCATGCACCTTGATGCCAGTATTTTCAACTAAGTTGTTAATGAATATACATCCCATCCTATTTACAACATCATTAGCAATACAGGTAGAAATAATTTCTCTACGAAGTTGGTGTGTAAAGATATAATCCTTGAATTCACTTACTATTTTCTTAGGAAAATAATTTAATAGATAGTCTTGAGAGAGAAAGTCCTTTTCAGGAAGATTAGAATTTATAATTTCATTTTTTATATTTGTCCTAGCATAAGACATTAATACAGAAAGTTGAGGGGGATTTAATCCTAATAACATTTTTGCCATCTCTTCATCAGTTGGAAGAAACTCTATACTTCTATTTAAAAGCCCAGATTTTTCAAGACTGATAAGCAGTCTGTGATGTTGTTCTGAACGGTCCTTTGCTTGCATGACCTCAAGAAGCAATGCCTTTGTTTCAATTTTATTATGGTCATTCAAAACTTTAAACGCAACTTCATCCACCATGCTACTCAACATATCATTTCTTTTTTCTAAAGGAATGCCTTTTTCCTTCATAACTGAAACAAGTGCAATCTTGATATTTACTTCTAAGTCAGAACATATAACGCCAGCTGAATTATCAACAAAATCTGCGTTAATATGTCCACCTTTATTGGCATATTCTATTCTGCCAAGTTGTGTACACCCTAAATTGCCACCTTCTATAAACATAGAGGCTCTAATCTCCTTACCATTTATTCTTAGTGCATCATTAGTTTTATCACCAACAACACTATGACTCTCATCTGTTGCTTTGATAAACGTACCAATTCCCCCATTCCATATAAAATCTACTTTTGCCTTTAGTAAGTATCTAATTAGATCATTTGGAGATAACGTATCTTCTTTAATACTGAAGCATTTTTTCATCTCTTGAGAAATATCAATATATTTGCTACTACGCTCAAACACCCCTCCACCTTGAGAAATTACTTCTTTGCTGTAATCCATCCAACTTGAAAATGGTAATTCAAAAAGGTGCTGACGTTCCTCAAAGCTTTTTTCTGGATCAGGATTAGGGTCAATAAAAATATGAATATGATTGAACGCCCCAATCAAACGTATATTTTTTGAGAGTAGCATGCCGTTTCCAAATAAATCACCGGACATATCACCAATTCCAATAACGCTAACGTTTTGATAAATGTCTTTGTGCATCTTCCAAAAATGCCTTTGTGCTGCAATCCAAGCACCCCTTGCCGTAATACCCATCTTTTTGTGATCATAACCAGCAGATCCTCCAGATGCAAATGCATCACCAAGCCAAAAATTATATTCAGAAGCTATTTGATTAGCATAATCAGAAAAAGAAGCAGTTCCTTTATCAGCAGCAACTACTAAATATGGGTCATCTTCATCATACCTAATTACATCTTTTGGTGGAATTATTTTGCCATCAATAACATTATCTGTAATATCAAGCATACCCCTGATGAAGTTCTTGTAGCATTCAACACCTTTTTCTCTAAAAATATTCGTATCTTGATGGACATGCTTTATAACAAATGCACCCTTTGCACCAACAGGAACAATAACTGCATTTTTTGTCATTTGAGCTTTCATTAAACCTAGAGCTTCAGTGCGAAAATCTTCAGTCCTATCTGACCATCTTAAGCCACCACGTGCTAATTTTCCTCCCCTTAAGTGTATTCCTTCAAAAAGATTCGAATAAACATACAATTCGCGATATGGGTAAGGTTCAGGTAAATGATCTATCTTACTTGAATCAAATTTTATGGATAGATAAGGTTTATCATCTTGATAATAGTTGGTTCTCACAATAGCCATGATTAAATTGAATATTGAACGCAGAATACAATCATGCGAGATATTGCTAATTTCTTCTAGCAAACCTTCAATCTTCTCTTTGAAAATATTGGTGGTCTGTATTCTATCAATATCTATATCGGGGTTAAACCTTGCACGAAATAACTGTATTAAATACTTTACTATTTTCGGATACTCCGAAACCACCTTTTGAATATACTCTTGATTATAGCCAAATGATATTTGTTTTAGGTAAGCGCTTAACGTTCTAACTAGCAGAACTTCTTTGCATTTTAAACCAGCCAGAATGATTAAGCTGTTGAAGTAGTCATTTTTTATTTCTCTTGTAAAAACTTTAGTTAATGTTATTTCAAATTGTTCTTTTAAAGTAATATTATTTACTAATTCATCAACTCGCGATAATACGAAATGATGTATCCATATTCCACCGTTGATTACTATGTAGTAACCATTATGAGAGAGTATTTTGGTTCCTAAATTTTTAGTAATTTTCAGTATTTTTGATAACTCAAGTCCACCATGGCTTGGGGTATACACTTTGAGTTGATAATGTAGATTATTACTAATCAGCCTTAAATCCACTTCACTAGTACCTTTTTTCCGCACTATTTCCAATTTTTTCATATCATAATATGCCTCTTGGGGCTCAAAAATTTCCTGATAGCTCACTGGAAACGCACTGCAATAGCGGATGAATATATCTTCAACAGTGCTGAATGTATTGTATAAATTATCTATAAAACGGTCTTCCCATTTTTCTGTAATATTTCTTAATTTATTTTCTATCTGTAAAACTTCACTATCAAGAATTTTTAAATTGTCAGCCCTTAGAATGATATGTAATTTCATCAAATCGTACTCGTTGATGATATGATGGTGATAAATATCTGAACCTTCAGCATTTATTTCACTTTTTAATATATCACGTATTTTAAACATCAATCTTGCGCTAGCATAACGCATGGGAATTAGTACTATACAACTAATGAAATTTCCTAAATTTCTTAAGAACAACTTAACTCTTGGCTTAATTGCAAGAGACATTATTGAAAGACAGACTTTTAATAATTCATCTTCGTTGGATTGAAATAACTCATCACAAGAAAACGATTGTAGAATAGCAATTAAAGCTTTATTGTTGTGGCCTCCTGCTACAAACCCAGCTCTTTTTTCTATTATCTCAATTTTATCCTTCACAATTGGGATAGTTCTAATATCTTGAACTTCAGCCGCTGAGGTAAATAGTCCAAAAAAACATCTTTCTTTTATTAACTCCCCTTGCTCATCAAACTCACTTATTTGTATACAATTCATATACGTACGGCGGTGAACTATTGAGAGCAGATCTGACCTAAATATATCTACAAGACCAAATTCCGCATAAGAAATTAGTGCATTTTGATATTCGTTACTTACTCTTATCAAACCAAGATTCTCCTCGTTGATAGGCACTAGTCTTCCCTCTTGATTGGGAGTGCATTCTTGATAACCTAAAAATACAAAATTGTTATTTTTTAACCAAATGAGAAAATCTTTAACTTGATCAATAGAATATGACCCTGGAACGTGAACTCCGACTTCTTCTAGTGAACAAAGTTCATTTTTTGCTTCATCAAGCTTTTTCAGCATCAGCTGCCAATCTTTCACAGAGTAATTAACCGCTTTCAGCGTTTTTTGTAGAGATTCCCTTAGTGTATCAACAAAACTATCACTTATACCTTTGATAATTATGTATATAACCGACTCTTTTGTACTATCATTTTTTTCTTCAAAAGAGCAAATATTGTCAATCAGTCCACTTTTTCTTTTTACATTAACAATGCTATTGCTATAGTAGCATATAGTTAAATTATGTGATTTAATGTTAGCGATAACAGAATCAACCAAGAAGGGCATATCATCATTTACTATCTTGAGCGTAGTAAAATTTCCTTCTACTCCTGGTATGTTATTAATATTACATATTGTTAACTTACTTTCGTCTTTTTTTCTCTTAGAAATGAAAGAGTAAGCATCTTCTGCAATATAAAGTAAAAATTTATTGTTTACTCTTAGATCACTGTTATAAACAAAATTATAAAAATACTTAATAAATTCTCTGAGTTTCTCATTTCCCTCTTGATCAGTAAGTTCTAATAGAGATTGAATTACTTTAGTACTAACATTGTAATTAACACACATAATTAAAATTAAATAAAGATATACACAAAAGCTTAAACTTTTTTAACTAAGATTTCCTTATTAAGAGTGTATACAATTAACTTATCATTTTCTACTACTTCTCATGTCAAAATTTTGCAATTGCCATGGAAAGTACAAAGACCACTATGGCACTGTGCAAAATTAAGCTGTATAGAATTGAGTTAATTCAAAAATTAGGGCTACTTCTGCTGCTGTTCCTGAAGCTGCTCAACACGTGAATTATCAATCTTACTGCTACAATTCACTGCATGAGCTTGAAGACAAATTGTTGCAACTACTCCAATAATTATACAAGCTCCTGTGACTATTGCAGCATTAGTACAAATATTACCTATAGTTCCACGAGTAAATATTGCTGTTAACAATGTTGGAATAAATAGATAGAATGCAGGTTTGGTAACATAACTACTAACCTTCTCAGCTTTATATAATGCTTCAAGACAGACTTTCGTTCTTTCAGATCGTATTTCGCATGCTTGTTGAGAGTAATAATTTTTATCTAAAATTTTCAATACTGCACCCAAGCCTCTTGCCATTTCAACTTGTGTTGCTAACCTTTGCTTAAAGTAACTACTCAAACTATTACCATGATCAGAAACAAACCCTTTAGATTTCTCAGAGTATTTGAAAACTTCTTGATATATATGATTACCATCAACGTATCTTAAAGTAAATTTCATTTCAGGATTCAATACACAATTTAAATCATCTGCCTTCTTGTCTATTAAAGCTGCAAATAGTTCTCTATTCTTATCATAGTAAGCAATAAATTCGCTTAGCTTTTCTGATAACTTTCCTAAATCTATTTTTATACCATAAAGCCACAATTGATCCAGATGAATACGAAGTACCGTTAAATAATCTTTAACATTACTGAAGCATAGGTAAAATGATCGACCATGGTCAATTTTTGCCCATAGTTTTTCTTTTGCTTTTTTCATTACTCCAAAATTTTCTGGTTGTATTGTGTCAGCTTCTCCTAGCAATATTTGAGCAGCAAGTATTTCTTCAAACCCTGTTGCACTTTGGTAATCTTCACCCTGTTCTTTAAGGTCAATCAATGTAGTAAACTCACTTAAAAATTTCGATCTTAAATAAAGTTCATCTTGCTTGTTTTCTTCTGCAATTTGCTTTTTAAATTGATCTGTGAACTTGTATTTTTCTTTTGTATATTTTTTATGATCTTCACCACGTTGTGCTGCATCTGCTACAAATCTTTTTTCTGGTAAGTTATTATTTGTTACTAGTTCAATAATTGGAGCTCTATCATACAAAAATAGCTGATATGGATTACCAGCCATATGTTCTCGGACAAAGCTTGCAATATTCAAATCATCGTAACATATGTGGGATTTCGCTTGTTTCCAGGATATATCTATGACATACCTCCTCTTACTTTTAGATGTTGTAAAAGCACTTGGAAATAATTTCAGAGATTGTTCTGATGCTTTATAGAAAGATTTTTCAAACTGTGCCAACAGAGATTGTTTATCCCCTTCTTTCAGTGTACGATTTAAAACAGACTTCATCATAAAAGTTGCCTTATCGTTTTCGGCATATCTATGTTCTGCTTGAAATCCTGAACTACAACCTGCTGCTTTCTCTCCCACTTTTTTAAATTCACTTAAAGGTTGGGGTGTCCGATCATGCAAATGTTTTCTTGGAATTTTTATGCTTTGCTCTTTCTGTTTACTAAATTGTTTTTCTATTCCCCCTAATTCTTCTTCTCTATCTTTCTTGACTTTTTCAAAAAATTTATTCCATCGCTCTTGAAGTTGTTCTTTTATTCCCCCTAATTCTTCTTCTCTATCTTTTTTGATTTTTTCAATAAATTTATCCCATTGCTTTTGATTAAAAGCCCCTAACTCTGATTCATTATTTACATTGTTCTGGTTTGCACCCGGCATAATTCTCCTAATATCAAAAATATATTAATTTAATATTAAACTATATTCATTAAAATATCAACTATTTTTATATACATATAATAAATAATATAAAGATATTAATTTAATGCCAGAAAAACAAATCTAAACCTTTTTAACTAAGATTTCATCATTAAGAGTATATACAACCAACTCATCATTTTCTCTCACCTCTCATGCTAAAATTTAGTAATTGTCATCAAAAATAGGTTTTGCAAGAGATCTAGATCACTTTACTAACGGTAAAGTAATGCCATGCTGATTCATGTATTTCCCTTTCATATCATCATATGACTTTTCACATCCACTTTCACCGCTTAAAAACACAAATTGGCATGCTCCTTCATTAGCATAAATTTTTGCAGGAAGTGGTGTAGTATTTGAGAATTCTAACGTTACATAACCTTCCCATCCAGGTTCTAATGGTGTGACGTTAACTATAATCCCACATCTTGCATAGGTTGATTTACCAACGCAAATAACCATAATGTTTCTTGGTATGCGAAAGTACTCAATTGTGCTTGCAAGTGCAAAACTATTTGGCGGAATAATGCATACATCTGTTTCTTTATCGATGAAACTATTTTCAGAAAAATTTTTGGGATCAACTATAGCTGAATTTACATTAGTGAAAATCTTAAATTTATTATCCACCCTTGCATCGTATCCATAAGATGATAGTCCAAAAGATATTACACCTTTGCTGTTTTTATGATCAACAAAAGGCTCAATCATCCCTGAACTTCTAGCTTGTTCCCTGATCCATTTATCTGGCATAACTGCCATAACTACTCTTTAAAGTTACCCATAATAAGAAATTAAAGCTCAAATTATGAATAAAAGCAAACACTTTTATCGTTTAGATGTATAGCTCAAAATAAATCCTCCGTGAAGAGAGCGAAGGTAAGTTATCCGAAAAATTGATAAAAATCCCAAGTTCACTAAATTTGCGATAATATTGAACTTCATAATTATCTTTCCTTTGAAAATTGCGATAAACGTTGAACATAATCCAAAAAATTTTCTTTTATAACAATAATGGCTCTTCCTTATTTCAATGGAGCCATTTTACACCTTTTTTTCTACCTTCATTTACTTTTCTTTTCATAGGTGACCCTATTTTTAAACTATATTAATATTGACGCTATATACTTAAGTGTTAAAATAAAATAAAAAGTTTTTAGGAGATAGATATGGCAGCAGGTGGTAAAGCAAAAACGGCTAGTAAAAATAACCCTACTCAGCGTAAAAAAGCTGAGCAGAAAATGTATAAAGATAAGCCAGTAAAGCCTGCTAGATATATTGATCGTGATTTACGCATGAATTATATGTCTGCAGAATATGAAAATGGCAGCCTAGTTGAAGATGAAGCTAGTGGTGATCCTATAAAGTGGGAAGCAGTTTAAGTTGAGTTTGTGGTTAAAGTTACTATCAATTCCAAGGAGTGTGAAGTAGAGCAAGGATTTACTATAATCCAAGCTTGTGAAGTGGCCGGTGTTGAGATTCCAAGATTTTGCTACCATGAACGGTTAGCGATTGCAGGTAATTGTAGAATGTGTTTGGTAGAAGTGGAAGGTGGTCCTCCAAAGCCTGTAGCATCTTGCGCAATGCCAGTTGCAGAAGGTATGGTTATTCACACAGAGACTCCAAAAGTGAAGAAAGCACGTGAAGGTGTACTCGAATTTTTACTGATTAATCACCCTCTAGATTGTCCTATTTGTGATCAAGGCGGCGAGTGTGATTTGCAAGATATCACTATGGCATATGGAAGAGGAGTCAGTAGGCTTGATGAAAATAAAAGAGCTGTACCAAAGAAAGATTTTGGTCCTCTAATTGAAACCGCAATGAATAGATGTATTCATTGTACACGATGTGTTAGATTTCTGTCTGATATTGCAGGGACTCCTGAATTAGGAGGAATTGGTAGAGGAGAAAATGTAGAAATTAGCACTTATATAAAACAACACCTAAGTTCTGAGTTATCAGGTAACATAATAGACCTTTGCCCTGTAGGTGCCTTAACTTCTAAGCCTTATTCCTTTAAAGCACGTTCATGGGAACTTTCACATTGTGAAACTATAGATGTGCTAGATGCTGTAGGCAGTAACATTAGGGTTGACTCCCGTGGTCCTAAGGTTATGAGAATATTGCCGAGACTGAATGAAGAAATTAATGAAGAATGGATATCAGACAAAACTCGCTTCGCTTGTGATGGGTTGGCAGTGCAGCGTCTTGATCGTCCATATGTAAAAAAGGAAGGAAGATTAGTTCCAGTCAGCTGGCATGAAGCATTGACTATTGCTGCAAAAAAATTGAGCAGTACTAAATCAAATAAAATCGCTGCAATTGCAGGTGATTTAGCGGATTGTGAGTCGATGCTGCTATTAAAAGAGTTTATGCAAAAGCTAGGTTCGGGAAATATAGATTGCAGGCAGGACGGTGCGAAATTAATACCGAATAATCGTGCATCTTATGTATTTAACACTACTATTGAAGGCATAGAAAAGGCAGATTTGTGTTTGCTTATCAATACAAATCCAAGAACAGAAGCGCCTATAATTAATGCACGCTTAAGAAAGAGATATCTACAAGGTGGCTTCAATATTGCAAGCGTTGGTCCTGATATTGAGTACTTATATCGCGTTGCAAAATTAGGTGATAATCCTAGTATTTTGAGTGAAATAGCAGATGGAAGTCATAAATTTTGTAAACTGCTAAGTGCTGCAAAAAATCCTATGCTGATTATAGGTCAGGATGCTTTAATACGAGATGATTCTGATTCGATTTTAACTTTAGCGGGCGAAATCGCAGAAAAATTTAATATGATCAGAGATGACTGGAATGGCTTTAACGTTTTACACAAAGCAGCCGCAAGAGTTGGCGGTCTCGATGTTGGATTTGTTCCTAAAAGAGGTGGAAAGGATACCAAGCAGATACTAGAGCATGCAGAAGGTGGTAAAATAGAAGTTGTTTACCTTCTCGGTGCAGACGAAATTGATACGTCAAAATTAGAAAATACATTTGTAATTTATCAAGGTCATCATGGTGATAGAGGGGTACATGTGGCGGATATCATATTACCAGGTGCTGCATATACAGAAAAGTGTGCAACTTATGTAAATACTGAAGGTCGGGTACAGAGAACAAATTTGGCGGTATTTCCTCCTGGTGAAGCGAAGGAGGACTGGTTGATCATTAAAGATCTTTCACAGCATTTAGGTATTTCTTTAGTTTACGATAGCTTATATGACATAAGAAAACAGTTAGATACCATCGGTCCACAATTTAGAAAACATGACCAAGCAATAAAAAATAAATGGGTATCCATTAGTTGCGGTAAAATGAGCTTAAGAGATACACCTTTCTCCTTAAAAGAGTACAATTTTTACATGACAGATCCAATAAGCCGCGCTTCAAAAACAATGGCAAATTGCACTAAATCTTTTCAGGAATTAAAATAATGTATTATGAGAGAGTGTGGCTGACGTGTATATTGTTTGGGTCCATTTTGTCAATGCTTCAAGTTGTTTCTTGCATGGTAATATTAAAACTATCACACACTTGGTTAACATATTTTAGATATAAAACAGATACGCGAGTAAACGTATTCCATATCCTTATTCAAGGGTTGATTTTCGCTTTAGCATTAACTGTCTATATTGTTTATACTTTTATCATGACTCAATTTGGAATTCAGGAACAAGAGATAATGGATATTAGTTTAAATTATGTAAGGCCATGCTTATCTACTTTGTTAAGCGTTCTTTTGTTATATTATGAAAAGCATGCAACACGCTTACAAACAAGAGAAGATAAGGTTAAAATGGCTAATTGTTTTGCTGTATTAGCGTTGTTAGCTTTTTTGACTATTGATTTTTGGCATAGTGGCTGGGAAGATATTACGCTAATACTTCCAATATTTTTAGTTGTGCATATAATGTCAACTTATGCAGCAGTAATAGCGATTTCTCTCTTGGGACTATTAGCACCCTTTAAAATTGAAATTGCTTTATTTATGTGGAATATGGATTTTTTCGATCCTTTTATGAGCTTCTTTCTTGTATTGTCGTTACTATCAGTAGTATATACAATGTGTATTCGTGGTAAAATAAGAGGTGGAAGATTGAAAAATGTAGCAATTACTTCCATGTTGACATTATTGTTTATTTTATCTACCATGATAAACATACAAATTCCTATGATACGATGATTTGATGTTTAATTTTATAAGATAGCTTTGTTATCAGGGTTGTGTGTACTTATGTGTGAATGATTATGGTTATGCTAGTTAATATCTTATTTATTCTAACTCCTTTTTTACTGCCAGTTTTGCTTTACCTTGAACATAGAGCAAATTTTGTCCAAGATCCAAATACAGTAGAGAACCCATACAAGTTAATACAATTTATTGTAGATATTATAAAAATATTTACTGATGGACCTGTGTGGATGGGTATTACGTTTTTTGTGCTTACCAAAGACAGTGGAAACTATTTTTCTTCTATGGTAATTATAGTTATGTTACTTTTATTATTGAGCGTGTGCATACCATATTGCTGCACTAGACCGAAAGATAATACACAAAGAAATATAGTGGCTGTTCTTACCCTAATAGCATCATCTGCTTTATCCAGAATACTTGCTATGTTTTTTATAACAGTGATTATAAATTATTTCTTTAACTTAGAGTTGTATGCTTTTAGTGCTTAAAATTATTTTTCTTCTTGTACCGCTGCTACTCTCGGTAGCGTATCTAGTGTACTTTGAACGCAAGGTAATTGGTGCAATTCAGTTAAGGCATGGTCCAAGTGTAGTTGGACCTTTTGGTCTGCTACAGCCATTTGCAGATGCCATTAAATTAATAATTAAAGAACCGATAATACCACTAAAAGCAAATACCATATTGTTTATTATAGCTCCAATGTTAACCTTTATTTTAGCATTAATTGCTTGGGCAGTTATACCTTTTGGTGCTGAGATAATCACGAAAAATGGTCAGCAAGTAGTGATTCCCAAGGTTATTTCTAACATAAATGTTGGTGTGCTATATGTATTGGCTATATCATCTTTAGGGGTATACGGAATAGTTATAGCAGGTTGGTCAAGTAATTCCAATTATGCCTTTCTAGGTGCTATAAGATCAGCTGCTCAAATGATTTCATATGAAGTTTCAATAGGACTAGTAGTTGCTACAGTTGTGATCACAACTGGTACATTAAATCTTGGAGGGATGGTAGTAGCAAAGTATAACATGCCATTTTGGATTGATTTACTGCTGGCGCCTATGGCAGTAATATTTTTTATTTCTCTTCTTGCAGAAACTAATCGCCATCCTTTTGACTTACCAGAAGCTGAGGCAGAACTTGTCACTGGTTATAATGTTGAGTATTCATCTATGCCTTTTGCTCTCTTTTTTCTTGGAGAATATGCAAACATGATTTTAGCAAGTGCTATGATGACGATATTCTTTCTGGGAGGATGGTATCCACCATTAGAGTTTAATTTACTCTATAAAATTCCTGGCTTAATTTGGTTTGTTGCAAAGATGGTCACACTTTTATTTATATTTATTTGGATCAGAGCAACAATACCTCGCTATCGCTATGATCAATTAATGCGTCTTGGTTGGAAAGTATTTTTGCCTATATCAGTATTGTGGGTGATTTTAGTTTCAGGAATATTGTTATTCACTGGCAATTTGCCTACTACATTAAATTAAGCACTTTAAAGACTTTAACAATAAAATTGTCATCAGAAATAGGTTTCAAGAAGTCTACTGAAAAATCATCTAGAATGATGATCAAAGTCAGCTACAATTCTAAAATCTTCGGTTAACTCAGCAGAATATATTTCATCATTATCTTGATTATAGAAAATAAGTTTGTGATCATTTAAGTCAAGTACTGCAAAACCGAAACCAAAAAAGTTTTTGATTTCATGTGCTAAATAATGCTTACCATTTAAATAACTAAATTCTATATTACGGTAAATATGCTCTTGGTCCTGAGCATGCAGTAATGCACCTCCATTTCCAACTATAATTTGATCTGGAACATTATCCATTAATAAAATTTGTGCTATATGAATATGGCCAGAAACTATAGCAGCAACATTACTAGGAAAATCATCTCCAAAAGCTTCAATCTGAGAAAGATTGCCGTGATTCTTGAATGTTAAAAATTCTTTTTTTGGAGATCTCCATAATGGTCTGTGAGTTAGAAACCATACAGGTTTATCAGAGTCACTTAGCGTTAATTTATTAAATTGCTTACTGAAAGCATCAACATCACTTTTAGTTGTAATAATATCTTCACCAGATGAAGAATCAAACACAAAAAATTTCATTAGTACAATATCTAAAAACCAACTAGGAACAAAATTTTCACATTTTTCCGATGAAAATTGGTATGGGTCTAAATACCTGAACCACCCTTCATGGGCTCTATTGCAATCCTCGTGATTTCCCCGGACAAATAGAAAAGGAGATTGTTGAGAAATATCTTTTGCCGGTTCAAACCAATCAGTGTACCAAGTTTGTGCATTATACCCGTGTACGCTACCACACTTTTGTGTATCTCTACATTTTGTTCTTCTATAGTGATAGTCGCCAACGTGAATGATTAAGTCTGGTTTATGAAGTGCAATTGAATCTAAGTTTTTTTTCAGGGGCCAACCTTCTAAAGAATTGCACTCTTGTTGGTGCAACATGTTAATTCTGCACCCTGTATCACCAATAAAAGCAATTTTATTTATTTTTTTTGGTAAAGTAGGAATTTGCACGTTGTTAATGTTAATCTCCTTAACATCTTTTTGCACTAGCAGTTCACAAACTTTTTCAACATTATCTTCATCACAACGCTCTAACATGGTTGTTTCTTTACCATCAACAAAGGCTGTTGGACATACATCATTGTCTATTATTGCACGTACACTTAACTTGCCTTCTGGAATAACTTGAGACCATGTATATAATACTTCTGCATGAACAAAACTGAAATTAATCGCTAGGAGTAAAAAAAGATGTACAAAAATATTAATCATAAAAGTCTAAAACTTAATCTGTTTGTAATATACCAATTATACGGGAATTTTTGTAGTATAAGTTGACACTTTAGGTAAGAAATTCTAAACTGGTTAAGTAATTTTAAATAATAATTAAAATGCGGCCGTGGTGGAATTGGTAGACACGCAGCGTTGAGGTCGCTGTGGCCATAAGGCCTTGGAAGTTCAAGTCTTCTCGGCCGCACCAGTCATTATCTTATGTAAATATTATGTTTATACATAACCAAGATAAAAGTAAAGTAGAAAGGGCTATCAGCGAGATCAGACGCGGTGTGCCAATGATAATACATGATGAATGCAATTATTTATTAGTTGCTGCAGCTGAAATATTGGAAAGAGATTTATTCCATCAGTATGAACTCATATCTGATAGTGTGTACGTCACCCTAACTGCAAGTAAGCTCAAATATTTATCTAGAGGTAAAGCACATAGTAATAAACGTCTGTTGGTGAATGACTTTGATGGGCTAGCTCATTTTATGAGTTCTGTACAAGAAGGACTAGAAGGTTGCATACTGGAGCATTCAAAAATAATAGACAAGTGTGCTGTTTCTTTACTTAAGCTTGCAGAATTGTTGCCGTATGCATTAGTAGTGGATATGACCTTTAAGGATGTATATGAAATGCAGCATTGGTGCGCGAAAAATGATATTATTGCATTAGATAAGTCACTCATTGATAAATTTCAGTGCAATCATGATGTATATGAAGTATGTAGAGCACCATTATTCTTAAAGCAAAACCAAAAGGCAAATATCGTATCTTATAGAACTTATAACGGGAACAAAGAACATTATGCAATTACTATCGGCGACTTAGAGGTCAATGAACCATTAGTGAGAATTCACTCCTCATGTTATACAGGTGATCTGTTAGATAGTTTATCTTGCGATTGTAGAAGCCAATTGCATCAAGCTATACAAATGATCACTGATTTTGGAAGTGGTATTATATTGTATTTGATGCAGGATGGGAGAGGTATTGGTTTAACTAATAAATTAAGAACGTATAGCATGCAGAGAGAACATGATCTTGATACTGTAGATGCCAATAGAGTATTAGGTTTTGATGATGATGAAAGGAGCTTTGTTGTTGCAGTTAAAATGCTTGAGAGTTTAAACATAAAAAAACTTCAATTGCTTACAAACAATAATAAAAAATCATCAGAGTTGGAGAGCTGCGGTATAGAAGTGACAAAATGTGTACCACTTATTGTAGAACATAATGAATATAATTATTCGTATATGAAAACAAAATGTGATAAGCTAGGTCACAAGTTAATGGTTTTTTAATTTTGTAGTTGTAACTATTTTGTTAACTTACTACATTTATTAATATAGGTTAAAGTTTTTATAAAGGTGTTCAAGATAGCAAAATTTTTTAATCGAACAAAAGGTGCTGAGCTGCAGGACATTGATTGGAATACAAGTCGCTACAGCACAGTCATTGCTCAAAGAAATATTCTCCTTGTATTTGCACTGTTACTGTTAGCAACTATTGCTGTTAGTACATTAGCTATATTTAAAATTAGTACCAGTAGTACTATTGAACCATTTGTTATCGAGATTGAAAAAAAATCAGGGGTAGTGCAATTAGTTGATCCTGTTACAGTAAAGCAATATTCCGCAAATGAGACATTAAATCATTATTTTATTACAGAATATATAAAAGCCAGGGAAGTTTTTGACCCATATAATTACAATTTTAATTACTATACAAAAGTGAGACTATTTTCCTCGCGTAACGTATATAGTGAATTTGTAAAATATATTAAATCACAAAATTTAGATGATCCTGCTAACCTGTACTCAGATTTTACCACAAGTAATCTTAAAATTCGCTCAATTCAAAGGTTAAGTGATGATACTTTTCAAGTAAGATTTACTGTGGAGTTTATGCGAAAAGATGGTAATTCTACCCAAAAAAATAAAATAACTATTATGTCGTATCACTATGCTCCCCTTGAACTGGATGATCAACAAAGGTATATTAATCCATTGGGATTTCAAGTTATTTCTTATAGAGCGGATGATGAATATGTATAGAGTATTATTGATTTTAATTCTTTTGATAGGCAGTGGCTTAAATGCATCAGTTAATTACAACAAGCCCATTTCTGTAGATAGTAGAATAAAAACTTTTGTGTATAGTCCTAATGAAGTATTTACTGTGATTTTCAGTCAAGGTTACTATTCTTATATCGAATTTTCAGAAGGAGAGAAAGTAAAGAGTATAGCAGTAGGTGATGCATCTAGTTGGAAAGTCATGCCTAATGACAACAAATTATTTATAATGCCGTTTGAAGTTAGTAGCCGCACTAATATGATTATTACAACAACTAAAAAAAGGAATTATATCTTTGATTTAGTATCAAGGCCTAATTATGATAAGCAACCAAATACTGAGGTTGAAAAAGTTAGTCATGATTATTCCGCTGAAAAAGATATATCTTATATAGTACGTTTCTATTACCCCACAGCAGAAGATGAATTTGATGTTGATCTAGATGAAGTGTCTGTGCCTACTCAAATGCAGTATATTGAAGATGAGCCAGAAAAAATGATAAAAGAAAATGATACAAAGTATAATTATACATATATCAATGATGGTAGTGATGAAGAGATTGTGCCAATAGAGTTATTTGATGATGGTTATTTAACCTATTTAAAGTTTAAAGATAGTAATAAAATACCGCAAATTTTCATGGAAACAAAAAATAAAACTAGATTATCTTGTAAGAGGTTATTATTTGATGGCTATGTTGTAGTAAAAGGAGTGCATAAGAAATTATTTATGCGTTACAAAGATAATGAAGTTGAGATTATAAATAGATCGCTGTAGCTGATATGGTTAAGAATAACTTTGAAGGGAACAAAAATTTTACAAATGAGTCAGAAGTAGAGAGTAAAGTAGTTACAGTTGGCTCTAATCAAAGTCACAAAGCACTGATGATGTTTATCGTAGTTGTACTAGTGTGTGTAGTGGGTTATTTCTATTTTAGTCCTTCTAGTAAAGAAATTCCTGAAGTTATTAATAAAAAAGAAGAAGTAAAACAAAATATTCAAGAATTAAAAGACAAGTTAGAGCGAGTTCCAGATGGCATACCAATTCCTGAAAGAATAGTAAGTAACCCTTTGCCATCTTTACCTCCAATTATTGAACCGCAAAATATACCAGAGATAAAGCCAGAGATAAAACCTGAAGTGAAACCAGTGAACAAGGAGCAAGAAAAACCAAAAGAAACTGTATCAAATATACCATCTTTACCTAAGCCAGGCGGTTCCTCTGATGGAATGATCAATAATTTTCCTACCTCGTTTCCCACAATAACACATAGTGGCTATCCTAGAGACAGGCGCGGTGCGCAAATGCTGGCAATTTCAGGTGATGTAAGTTCAGGAAGCAAAACAGTTGATAACATTACTTTATCTAGCACTTCAGCACAACAAAACAAGGCTACTAAAGTAGGTAGACTTGATCTGATGATTACTCAAGGCAAAATCATTGATGTCATACTTGAAACAGCAATCAGCTCTGATATACAAGGACCAATACGTGCCATGGTCAGTAGAGATGTTTATGCAGAGGCTGGTGATACCGTTTTGGTGCCTAAAGGTTCAAAACTGATAGGTAGTTATTCGTTTGACTCTAATATCTCTAAGGCTCGTATGAATATAGCGTGGAATAGGGTTATTCTTCCTCATGGCGTAGATATTGCAATTTCTTCACAAGGTACTGATGCATTAGGTAGAGCAGGAATAACAGGCATAGTTGATAATAAGATAATAAATTCACTAGTTTCTTCAGTATTACTTGCTGGTGTTTCAATTGGTGCAGCCGTTGTAGGACAAAAAGCCTCTTATCTTGTTGAAAAATTAACTACTATAGATATGGTACGGTCTATTGCTACAAATGTGATAGACCTTTCTCCACTTAAGGGCATTATTACTGGCAATGAGGATGATGCACAAAAAGACAAATGGAAATTAAACCTTGGAGCCATTAATAAGCTTAAGAATGCAGTCAATGATGAAAGTTTAGTGAATATCTTTAGATCTGTAGTGTCAGGTTTAGGCTTTAGTGGAACTGAGAACATCACTGTGGATAATATAAGGCAATTATTAAGGCAACAAGGAAGTAAGTCCTCTTATGAAAGTACAATCGAGACATCAATCAATGATTTTTCTAAAGATATGAGAGACATAGTTGAGAGAAGTATAGACAAAAAACCAACTGTTTATGTTGATCAAGGCACTGCATTGAAAGTCTTTGTTAATCATGATATAATTTTTCCTCCACAAGCAATATCGTATCAATAAAATGAACCATGCTGCACTTGGCACATATCTAGAACCGCTACAAAATATATTTCGAGAAGAGGGTGTAAACGAAATATCAATAAATAGGCCAAAAGAAGTATGGATTGAAAATAGGGGAGAAATAAGATGTGAACACTTGGAAGCATTTGATCTTAATCATTTAAAAGCTTTGGGTAGATTAATTGCTCAAGCAACAGAGCAAAAGCTTAGTGAAGAAACTCCTCTACTTTCAGCTACATTGCCAAATGGTTATCGTATACAGATAGTATTTCCACCAGCATGTGAGTCTGATAAAGTTGTGATGTCAATTCGTAAACCTTCTGGCATACAACTAAGTTTAGATGATTATGAAAAAATAGGAGCATTTTCTGCCACTATCACAGAAAATGTCGAAAATCGAGCTGATCGTCAGCTAGATTTATTACTGAAGAAGAAAAAAATAAAAGAATTTTTGGAATACGCAGTAGTACATAAAAAAAATATAATAATTAGTGGTGGAACCTCCACAGGGAAAACCACGTTTACTAATGCTGCTTTACGTGCTATTCCAGCTCAAGAGAGAATCATTACTGTTGAAGATGCAAGAGAAATTGTTTTGAGTGACCATCCCAATAGAGTTCATCTTATTGCCTCTAAGGGAGGACAAGGAAGAGCAAAAGTAACAACACAGGACCTAATAGAAGCATGTTTACGTTTAAGGCCAGATAGGATAATAGTTGGTGAGTTGCGTGGAGCAGAAGCATTTGGTTTCCTTCGAGCAATAAATACAGGTCACCCTGGTTCGATATCAACTCTGCATGCAGACAGTCCTGCAATGGCTCTTGAGCAAATAAAATTAATGGTTATGCAGGCAAATCTTGGAATTCCTCCAGACCAAATCATTCCATATATTAGGAACGTTATTGATGTTGTTGTCCAACTCAAAAGAACTGATGGAGGAAAAAGAAACATATCTGAAATATTATTTACTAGATCTTTAAATAAAAATGCTTAAATTTGTAATTAGGTAGAATAAGTTAATTTATGCATGGAAACCATTTACGTAACCTTTTGATAGCAGGTGTACTATCTTTTACTGTATTAGAATTTTTTTTCTATTTATCAGGTATATTGTTTTTTTTACTAGTTGATGGTCCTGATGCTGTAAATTTTAAAAATATTGACCCTAGCATTGCAAACTTTCCTTATAGATTATGGCCTACGATTTTTCTTTATATAGAACATTGCTGGCATCATCCAGAATTATATAAACCTGATGTAAAAGCAAAATTAATTATTTCTTCCGCGCTGCCTATTTCTATCTTAATAATTATATTATGGAACTTAAGAGAGAGAATAATTGATTGGAGGCCATTTCAGAAAAAAGAAGCACTCCATGGAGATTCACGATGGGCATCAGAAAAGGATGTACGCAGAGCAGGGTTGAGAAGTAAACAGGGATTGCTCTTAGGTAAGGATAAAAGAGGGTATTTTATTGCTGATGGATATCAGCATGCATTATTATTTGCACCTACAGGTTCTGGTAAAGGTGTTGGTTTTGTAATTCCTAATTTATTATTTTGGACTGATTCAGTCATTGTACATGATATAAAATTAGAGAATTATGAAATCACAAGTGGTTGGCGAAAACGACAGGGGCAAAAGGTATTTGTGTGGAATCCAGCACAACCAGATGGAATAAGTCACTGCTATAACCCATTACAGTGGATTAGTAAAAAACCTGGACAAATGGTTGATGACGTGCAAAAGATAGCTAATCTTATCATGCCTGAACAAGACTTTTGGCAGAATGAAGCAAGAAGCTTATTTGTTGGCATAGTGCTATATTTACTTGCTGCGCCAGAAAAGATTAAGTCCTTTGGTGAAGTTGTACGTACAATGCGTAGTGATGATGTGGTCTATAATCTTGCTGTTGTTTTAGACACAATGGGTAAAATCATACACCCTGTAGCATACATGAACATTGCAGCTTTTTTACAAAAAGCCGATAAAGAAAGGTCAGGCGTTGTATCAACAATGAACTCGTCCCTTGAATTATGGGCAAATCCGTTGATTGACACTGCAACTGCATCAAGTGATTTTAACATCATGGATTTCAAGAAGGATAAAGTTACAGTGTATGTTGGATTGACTCCTGATAACCTTAATAGATTAAGGCCTTTAATGCAGGTTTTTTATCAACAAGCAACTGAGTTTCTATGCAGAAAATTACCCTCATCCGATGAACCTTATGGTGTGTTGTTTTTAATGGACGAGTTTCCTACATTGGGCAAAATGGAACAATTTCAAACTGGTATAGCATATTTCCGTGGATACAGAGTAAGGTTATTTTTAATTGTTCAAGATACAGAGCAGCTTAAAGGAATATATGAAGAAGCGGGAATGAACTCATTTTTGTCAAATTCAACCTATAGAATAACCTTTGCAGCTAATAATGTGGAAACAGCTAACCTGATATCGCAGCTAATAGGCAATAAAACTGTTAAACAGGAATCCTTAAATAAACCTAAGTTTTTAGATCTCAATCCGGCTTCAAGGTCATTGCACCTCTCTGAAGCACAGAGGGCATTGCTGCTACCACAAGAGGTTATTATGTTGCCGCGTGATGAGCAAATAATTTTGATAGAGTCTACTTACCCTATAAAATCAAAAAAAATCTTATACTATAGTGATAGCACCTTCACCAGAAAATTGCTTAAAGAAACTCATGTACCCACACAAGAGCCTTATGACCCACGTAAAATTGCTGCTGCTGCTGTTAATACAGATAAAATCGATCAAGAGGATAACAGTGATGTCATAGAAGAATCTAAGGCAATCGATTCTTCTGTTGAGGCACAAACTCAACAGAATGAGCCAGTACAACAAGATATTGATGATAAATTTCAAGATGAAATAGATGACAATGAGTTTGATGACGAAGACATTGACGATGAGTTTGACGATGAAGACATTGACGATGATGACATTTAAAATTGTGCAACTTATACACAATTAGGGTTTATATGAGAAATATTTCTTTATTACGTCAATCGGTTGTAAGTCTTTTATTATCTGAACACTCGTCATATTCGATTTCAACGGTGGAATGTGCAATTCCAAACTTATCTAACAGTATTTTTTTTATATCATATAGAATAGTAGTATGCTGCACTTTCTGCTGTATTTTAGCGTGCATGGTTATTATAAAGTAATGATCAGAAAGTGACCATGTATGTATATGATGCACGTCTATTACTTCAGGTAATTCTAACATGATGTGACTCTTTATTTTTTCAGCAGATATACCTTCAGGTGTACCTTCAAGGAGAATATGGCAAGAATTTTTGATAATCTTATAGCCACTATTTAAAATTATTACACTCACAAACACTGATAGGAGTGGATCTGCAACTTCCCATCCAGTAAGCATTATAACTACAGATGCAAATATAGCTGCTATAGAGCCTAAAATATCTCCTGCAACATGTAGCATTGCACTTCTTATATTTATGTTATCTTCACATTTGCTATGTAATATAAAAAAAACTGCTATATTCGCAATGAGGCCAAATAGGGCTATCACTAACATTACTTTCCATTCAACCTCAACAGGATGAATAAACCTCTTTATTGACTCAATGACGATAATTATTGCGATAAAGAATAGCGTTAATCCATTAACAAACGCTGCTATTATCTGTAACCTGTGATATCCATATGATCTCTGTAGATCGGATTTTTTGGTTGAAAATCTATGTGCTAACCAGCTCAAAATTAAAGCAAAGAGGTCTGTAAGCATATGCCCTGCATCTGATAATAGAGCAAGCGAGTGAGAAATTATTCCACCTGCTACTTCTATTAACATGGTTATTGCTATAATTATTATAGAATAGATTAAGCGGTTAGATTGCGCTACTGAATACTGCCCATTATGCACTGCTGTCATATCAAATCTTTACATCAATGAAACGTGGGTAACACTGGATTCGAACCAGCGACCACTTGCACGTCAAGCAAGTGCTCTACCAACTGAGCTAATTACCCGCCCCATAGTATAGTTCCGTAATTAAGTAAAAGTCAATTTTAAAACCATCCACAATATATAAAGTCTATTTGTTTCCAGCACATCAAGAGCACACTTAATGTGATCTTTTAAATAACCATTTTATCTCATTATATTGAAGAAGACCATGTATTATAATTGCAATGATAGAACATCCAACAGTTAACAATAGGTTTGACAAAATACCATAGTGAAAGAATTTTCCTACTATATATATTCCAACAGACCCGAGCATCATGTCCCAGAATAAGATGAGTGCACTGCCAAGACCTATATCTTTTATAGCTTCTAAAGCAAAAGTTACATTATTACTTATTATAAAGGCAAGACCCATATTACTTACAATCCAAGCAGCTTCAAATATGTATATATTCAATTTATTAGTGAAATAAAAATATAGTAATGAACCGTCTGATATTATAGGCAATATTAACCCTATAATTAGCATTTTATTCATTCCTATTTTTATTACATATTTTCTGTTAATTAGTGCACCTATTACGAAAAATACAATAACAATCGATATGAGGTACCCAAAATATTGCACCTCAACACCCATAGACTCGAATATAAAAGGATAGTTTGCAATGTATGCCCAGAGCCACATAAAAGTTAACCCTTGTATAGCAGCAAATCCAAGAAAACGATAATTTCGAAATACCAGTAAATATTGCGTAAAAATGCTAATAACTATGTTGCCTATGCTAGCTTTATTTTCATTAATAACCAGCGTCTCTTGTAATTTAAAATAAATGAAGCCAAGCATAATAATTGCTGCTAAAGATATAATGATGAACAGAAAATGCCAGTCATAGCCATGTGATATGATATAGCTACCTATTACTGGGGCTATGCCAGGTGAAAGTGCTACTACTATATTTAATTTTGAAATTGCCCTAGAATATTCATTACCTGAATACATATCTCTAATCGCAGCATACCCTATAACACCTGCAACACCTGATCCGATTCCCTGAATGAAGCGAGCTAATATTAAAAACGTGATATTATTAGCTATGCAACACAAAATACTGGCAAAAGCAAAAATAGCCATACCAATCAACATAATTGGACGTCTACCATAATGATCTGATAATGGTCCGTAAATTAATCCAGATATAGCAATTCCCATTATATTAAAACTGATCGTAAGCTGTACTATACTGCCTTCTACCTTAAAATAATCGGCAATGTTAGATAATGCTACTGAATAAAGATCAGTTGCCATATCAGCAGCTGCTAAAGACAGTATCATAATAAGGGAGATAATATTTTGTATTTTCATTGATTGGCTCTTGTGTACATGATTATCTATCAGAACAATTGTATGAAATTCTATCTTCGATGACATCACGAAAATGTCTTATTAGTCCTTGAATTGGCCAAGCTGCAGCATCTCCCAATGCACAGATTGTATGTCCTTCTACTTGAATTGTAAGATCAAGCAACTTGTCTATTTCATCGTGCTGAATATCTCCTGTTACCATCCTTTTCATAATTCTCCACATCCATCCAGTACCTTCACGGCACGGCGTGCATTGCCCACAAGATTCATGCATATAAAAATGAGATAGTTTCTCTATTGCGGCTATAATATCAGTTGATTTATCCATCACTATTACTGCGGCGGTACCAAGTCCAGATTGAACTGCTTTGAGGGAATCAAAATCCATTTCCACAGTATTGCATATAGACTTTGGAATGAGTGGCACTGAAGACCCGCCAGGTATCACAGCAAGCAAGTTATCCCACCCACCTCGCACTCCACCCGCATGTTTTTCAATCAATTCACGTAATGAGATTCCCATTTCTTCTTCAACATTGCACGGGTTGTTTACATGTCCTGAAATGCAAAATATCTTAGTGCCAGTGTTATTCGGTTTGCCAAGGGAAGCAAACCACTCGCCTCCACGATCGAGAATATCTGGAACCACAGCTATAGTTTCAACATTATTTATTGTGGTCGGACAACCAAAAAGTCCAACACTTGCAGGAAAAGGTGGTTTCATGCGAGGAAATCCTTTTTTGCCTTCTATCGATTCAAGTTGAGCTGTTTCTTCCCCGCATATATATGCACCTGCACCTCTATGAATAAACACATCAAGGTTATAACCTGACTTGCAGGCATTTTTGCCAATCAGACCTTCTTTATAAGCCTCCTCTAGTGCTTCTTTTAGAATCAAATATTCATTATAAAACTCTCCTCGGATATAGATATATGCAACCGATGCATTAATAGCTCTTCCAGCTAGCAAAGTTCCTTCAAGCAACATATGTGGCTCATAGCGTAAAATATCCCTATCTTTGCACGTGCCTGGCTCTGATTCATCTGCGTTAACAACTAAATACACTGGTTGAGAGCTCTTTTTAGGCATAAAACTCCATTTTAAACCAGTTGGAAATCCTGCACCTCCGCGACCTCTTAGCCCAGATTTTTTCACTTCATCAATAATTTTTTCTGCACCTAAGTCTAATAAATCCTTGGTTTTCTTCCAAGCTCCACGTTTTTTTGCACTACTCAACAATGGACTTCCTTTACCACTTAGGTTAGTAAATATTCTATCTTCTATCTTTAACACAATCACAAAGCCCCTGAGTGATCCCGGCGCGAATCGAACGCGCGACAACCTGATTAAAAGTCAGGTGCTCTGCCGACTGAGCTACGGGATCGTTTTATTATTGTAATATTAATACAGCTTTTATTTATTTTAATCAAATTAAAATTCATATAAATTATATAATGTCATTATTATTTAAATATGTCTGATTTGAGAAAATTTTTAGAGCAAAATTCAGTAAAGTTTGTTGATTTCCGCTTCACAGACTTAATTGGGAAGGTTCATAGTACTACATATAATGCTGATAGGCTAGATGAAAACAAAATAGATCTAGTGCCAGATTTACAAACAATATTTCTTGATCCGTTTTGTGTGCAACCAACAGCTGTTGTACTATGCATGCATGACTCACGGTCAGTAGCTAAGAAGGCGTATGATTATTTTCTATCAACAAAAATAGCAGATGAAGTTCTATGCGGGTTTGAAATAGGATTTTCTATTTTTGACGAAGTACAATTCAGAGTTAGCCAATACAATTCGCATGTAAGTTTGAGTCCTGTAGAAAATTACTTGAGTGTAAAAAAACATAATCATGGGAGTTTTGATTCCACTTCTGCAATGGATCCATTGTCTGATTTAAGGTCAGAAATATTGCTAATGATGCAGGAAAGCGGTATAGAAAATTCACTATATCATAAAAAAATTTCACCTTTTCAAGGCTTAATAAGAGTTGATAGCAGTAGACTTTTGAATTGTGCTGATAGTGTGCAAAAATCTAAATATGTAATACGTAATGTTGCTCAATCTTATGGCAAAACAGCAACTTTTATGCCTAAGGCAATAGCACAAAACAGCTTGTATTTATATCAATCACTGTTAAAAAATAACGAGGACTTATTGGAAAATTCTGAAAACTATCTGTACTATATGGGTGGAATTATGAAACACATAAAAGCGATTAATGCTTATTCCAATCCAACCACAAATAGCTATAGGAGACTGATCGACCTACCAGATCTTTTTTTACAATCCAAATTGTCTTTTCCGGACCCAACAGCAAACCCTTATTTCTGCTTTGCTGCTATACTTATGGCAGGTCTTGATGGCATACAAAATAAAGTTAATCTTAATGAAATAGAGAAACAACCCGCAAGGTCTTTAGGTGAAGCACTAGAAATGTTGAGTAATGATAGAGAATTTCTACTTAGAGGAGAAGTGTTTACCAACGAGCAGATTGATCAATATATAGAAAAAAAGCGCGAAGAGATAAAAAGCATAGAAATGACTATACATCCTACAGAGTTTATACATTATTACAATCTCTAGTCTTTTTTTTAACCTGACTCTCTTTAGTTTTTCAGTTTTGGCCCTTGAAATCTAATTTATAAGTGTTATATAACTTAATAGATTAGTTTGTTGTATGAGGAGAAACAAATGTCAAATGTAAACTTAAGAGTATTAGATGATAGTGTATTAATAAAGCCTATCAGTGAAGAAAAACAAGGTGGGATTGTACTTCCGTCAAGTGCTGAAAAAAAACCAACAAAAGGTGAAATTATAGTTACTGGTGAAGGTTCACGTAATGCAAATGGTGAACGTACAGCTCTTACTGTTAAAGTCGGTGATAAAGTATTTTATCGTCAATGGGCTGGCACAGAAATAGAACATGATGGTGAGAAGCTTATTGTTATGAAGGAATCTGACATAATTGCTATCATCAAATAATTTTTTTAAGCGCAATAAATAAGTTTTTTATTAATAACAAGAGGTGATAAAATGGCGAATATAGTAATATCAGGTGAACAACTACAAAATGTTGTTCGCGAAGTTGCAGGAGTAGTATACTCAACAGTAGGGATAACTGGTGGGCCTAAGGGGTTAACAGTAGGGATTAGTAAGCCTTATGGTGCTCCAGAGGTAACAAAAGATGGTTATAAGGTAATGAAAAATATTAAACCTGAAGAACCATTGAATGCGGCAATAGCAAGTATTTTTGCTCAAAGTTGTTCTCAATGTAATGATAAAGTTGGTGATGGTACAACAACATGCTCTGTACTGACTAGCAAGATGGTAATGGAAGCTTCAAAGTCAATAGCTGCGGGTAGTGATCGTGTAGGTATTAAGAATGGAATGCTGAAGGCAAAAGATGTGATATTAAAAGAAATTGCATCGATGTCTCGCACAATTTCTTTGGAGAAGATGGATGAGGTAGCGCAAGTTGCGATCATTTCTGCAAATGGTGATAAAGATATAGGAAACAGTATTGCTGACTCTGTGAAAAAAGTTGGTAAAGAAGGTGTAATTACTGTTGAAGAAAGTAAAGGCTCTAAAGAATTAGAAGTTGAGCTTACTACTGGTATGCAGTTTGACCGCGGTTATCTTTCTCCATATTTTATTACAAATAATGAGAAAATGATTGTGGAGCTTGATGATCCATATCTTTTAATTACAGAAAAGAAATTGAACATAATACAACCATTATTACCTATTCTTGAAGCTATTGTAAAATCTGGTAGACCTCTACTTATTATTGCAGAGGATATTGAAGGTGAAGCACTGAGTACCTTAGTGATCAATAAACTGCGTGGTGGCTTAAAAGTTGCAGCAGTAAAAGCTCCTGGCTTTGGTGACAGAAGAAAAGAAATGCTCGAGGACATAGCAACTTTAACTGGTGCTAAGTACGTTATAAAAGACGAGCTAGGGATTAAGATGGAAGATTTAACTCTCGAAGATCTTGGTACTGCTAAGAATGTTAAAATCACTAAAGACAATACTACAGTTGTTAGTGAAAACAGTGAATCTGAAAAAGTGAAAAGTAGAATTGCGCAGATCAAGTCTCAAATTGAAACCTCAACTTCTGATTATGATAAAGAGAAGCTAAGAGAACGCTTAGCGAAGTTATCAGGTGGAGTTGCTGTATTAAAGGTTGGTGGAGCAACTGAAGTTGAAGTTAAAGAGCGTAGAGACAGGGTTGAAGATGCATTGCATGCAACAAGAGCTGCAATTGAAGAAGGCATAGTGCCTGGTGGTGGAGTTGCTCTTCTATATGCCGCATCTGCTCTTGAGAAATTAAAAAGCGGAAGTGATGAAGAACAAATAGGCATTAATATCATCAAGAAAATTCTCAGCGCTCCAATTAGAAAGCTAGTTAAAAATGCTGGTCTTGAGCCTGCTATTGTAACTGATCATCTGATAAAACAGAATGACAAGGAGCTCATCTATAATGTTGAAGCTATGAATTACGCTAACGCATTTACAGCTGGTGTAATCGATCCGGCAAAGGTAGTACGTATTGCTTTTGAAACAGCAGTATCTGTTGCAAGTATGCTAATAACTACTGAATCTATGATAGTTGATGTACCAAGTAAAGACGATAATTCTTCATCTCCTATGGGTGGAGGCGGAATGGGCGGCTTCTAGTATCTATAGTATATTGCTAATGGAGCACAAATTTGCTCCATTAGCCTATAAGGCATTCAGAACCTGTTTAAAATCTCAGGGAAATGAGGTAAAGTGTGAATAGATAAAAAGAGGTAAGCTATGCGCAAAAGTTATCCGAGTGACATGAGTCAGAAGAAAATCAAACCAATTTTGGAGAGCACAAAAAAGAAAACAAGACCGCGGTCAATAGACCCATATGATACATTTTGTGGGG
The DNA here is from genome assembly GCF_014534705.1 of Wolbachia endosymbiont of Pentalonia nigronervosa. GTDB lineage: Bacteria > Pseudomonadota > Alphaproteobacteria > Rickettsiales > Anaplasmataceae > Wolbachia. Next base: position 49,083 of record NZ_JACVWV010000002.1, read on the forward strand.
TGTTATATGTACTGAAAAGTGGCTATCAATCTGCTAAGTGATTTTCCAAAATGGGAGAGCATATATTACTATTTTCGGGTGTGAAGTGCAAAAAATGGAGATTTGATTGCTGGAATTTACAGTTTCGAATTGTTGATATGAATTTTGAAAGAGGTCTATTTTAAAACAGCATAAGAATATAAACCTGATGCAAGCAAGATAAATGAAAATACTTGATGTAATATGGCAATAGCTGTTGGCACTTGCAACAATAGAGTAGCTATTCCTAAGATCATTTGAATAATCACAGAAAATAACATGATGTATAATGGTTTTGCGTTGGTATTTTTTACCGTTAGCATTGCTGTTAAAATCAATATTAACAATGCTAGTGATCTATGTATAAATTGCACTGTGACTCTACTTTCAAAAAAATTTAACCAGAGAGGTTGTAAATGAAGTAACCCACTGGGAATAATTTTTCCCTCCATCAGCGGAAAGGTATTATAAATTAACCCAGCATTTAATCCTGCAACAAATGCACCAAAAACCATTTGCGCTATAATTAGAATCAAAGTAATTTTGATGCAATTTATGTTAACTTTAAATCTCTTTTTTTGCGGTTTTATTTGATAATCAAAGAATTGATGCAATAGTAATGCAAAAATTATCAGTGCTAACAGTAAATGAAATGCAAGCCTGTAGTGACTAACATGAGGTATAGTTTCTAGCCCACTTTTAACCATATACCAACCTGCAAATGCTTGTAGTATTCCAAGCAGTAGCACTATGGATAGCTTCATAACTACTTTTTTAGATATCTTTTTTTTTAGTGTGAAATATATAAATGGTAATATAAAGATTAATCCTGTAAATCTTGCAATTAATCTGTGCACATATTCTGTCAAATATATAACCTGAAATTCTTGCATGCCCATGCCGTAATTGAAAGCTTTATATTCAGGTGTGGCTTCGTACTTTGATTTTTCTTTTATCCAGTCTTGTTGATTTAGTGGTGGTAATATACCAGTAACAGGTTTCCATTCAGTGATTGATAATCCTGCTCGTGTAAGTCTGGTAAATCCACCAATTCCCACTATAAGAATCACCATAGCACAACATACAACAAGCCAAATGGCTACAATTTTTGACTGCTTTTCTTCCATAAACCATGGCTAGTTTTATTCCATTTTTGAGGGTAAATTATAAATTCCCATAAAGCAAGAAAAGCTGCAACACTATGCAGTAACCTATATACTGGAAAAAATATTGATACTATGTAAAAATAGTAAGGCATTTTTTGTTGCTTAACTGCTATTATCAAAAGGATAGAGTTAGTTATATACGCTACTATGAAATAATATAGAAACAACTCATTCAAAAATTTCGATGAAAGCAATAAAAATGGAGCAGTGAAGAATATAAATGCTGTAGGTCCAACAAAGAGGTTTAGCAATAACATTCCTCTTAACCCTGTTATATTTTTTAGACAGACAACATAAGTTTGCATGTATCCTTTAATCCAACGTGCTCTTTGCTTAATCCAGGCAAATATGGTAGTGGGAGACTCTTCTAAAGTTTCTGAATCAATCATCTTAGTTTTGTAGCCCATTTGTGCAAGTCTCAAACCTAGATCAGCATCTTCAGTGACGTTATAAGCATCCCAAAAAAAAGCTTTTTTTAAAGCCTCTACTAAAAAATGATTGCTGCTACCACCCAAAGGTACTGGCATATTCATTTTTTGCAGCCCAGGTAGCAAATAATAGAACCAGTTTACATATTCCAGAGAGAAAAATTTTGTTAGGAAATTATGGTTGTAGTTATAATAATTTAATCGAGCTTGTACGCATGCTAATTTTTCATCACCTTCATTAAATTCAATTAACGCTTTTTTTAACTGCAATGGGTCTGGTTTATCATCTGCATCATATATTACTATATACTTTCCTTTAGCAAAACACATGGCATAATTGCACACTTTAGCTTTTGTTTTAGGGAAAGAGTGAGGTACAGTGATTACTTCAAAATATCGTGGTAGAGCATACATTTTTATAGCCTTAAGCATTTCTTGATCATCACTTTCTATTAAGAGCTTCACATCTAATTTTGACTTTGGATAGTCCAAATTCTCGATACTGTCAATTAATTGTGGCATCACTGCACTTTCTTTAAAAGCAGGCAGCAAAATAGTATACACAGGAAAATTCTCAAGGTTGAAATCTACTTTTTTATTGGGCGTTCTACACAAACCACAAATCGTAGTTATAAATTTAAATAAAGAGCTAGAACACCAGATTATAAATATCAACATTAAAGCAAAATATGCGGATTTTTCTACCAATGTTAAAATTGAAACTATGATTGCGAAAGAAGCATAAGCTATGGAACCCAGTTTTATATTTTTAGCTGAAAAACTAGGATTTTTATAATATAAGTAGTTGCTTGCAAATTCTGAGACGCCAAAGTGTGAGTTAAGAAGATCCACAATTTGATTGTCACCTGCTTTTATCAATATATAATTAATTCCATAATGAAGCTCAATCCAACCGATAACATCTGGAATGATATCTTCCACTATAAAAAAGGTAATTTTGTTTAATTTTTGCCAAGGAATGACATGAAATTTGTAGTAAAAAAGCTTCTCTGTTTCTTTACATAAGCTAAAATCACAACATATATTATCAATTTGTAATATAGGCTGTTGTTGCATGAAAGCTAATGCAATTTTTTACTTAAATCACGTGAAAGTGAAGATATAACCTCACTCTTCCGTTTACCATTTTGATGTCCTTTCATCACTTCTGCTGCAACTTTGGCAGCAATATCAGCTGTGTGTGCCTTTAACTCCTTTTTAGCTTCTGCCACCTGGTCAGAAACCTGTTTTGCATTGGCAGTAGTACTATTACTTAATTCTTCATTCATTCTTTTTTTATTGCGCTCAATAATATCACTTGCACTTTTGTATACATCCTTGAATAGTGCTTCAACCTTACCATTCAAATCATTATATTCCTTAGAAGCATGTTTATAGTATTCCATTACTCTTCTTTGAAACTCTTGATCGCTACAATTTCCAATACTTTCACTACTACGTTTTTTTTTGAGCGCTTTTGTTATTATTCTCTTAAGCAACTTGTAAGAAAGAATAACACCAACACAAAAAGCAATATTTATAACCAGTGATGTAGACATATACCCTCCACTTAAAATTCTTTAGATACTAGATTGACAAGAAGTTTTTCTTTAGCTTTAGAGTTAGTCAATTTAGTATAATAAATTAATGCAATACCAACAGACATTTGTTTTAACTCCTCTATGTACTCAACCTTAAATTTTGCTATTCCTTCCTTAACAAGCTCGTTCATTTTCTTCTTTTCCTCTGCTAGCAGATTTTGAACATCAGCTCTCATTTCTTCTACTTGTACAAGTGCATCATCCATGATCTTTTTTGCTTGCATCTTAGCTTGATGCAAAGCTGCATTGTATTTATTCACCATATCTTCTGTAAACCTTAAAAGACAAAGGGAACTATTCAAAGAATCTACTACCTCTTTGTTCCTAGTGTATATTATATTATCTAATTTTGGTAAAAATAAACAGCTTACTACACAAAAAAGCAAAGAAAAAAAGGTTAAAAACCAAAAAACTTGAGAAAAAAAAGTTGATATATCAAGCTGTGGCATGCTAAGCAGCAAATATTAACAACATTGCAAGTACAAATGCAAGTAACCCCATAATTTCAACCATACCAGCACCAATATAGACATAACTTTTCATTTTGCTTTCTGATTCAGGATTTCTTGCGATTCCATTTAGCATGGCAGAAAAGATATTGGCTATACCTAAACCAGCCCCTAACATACCAAACACCGCTAACCCAATTGCTATAAACTTTAAAGCTGCCAAATCCATATACTATCCTTTATTAATTTTTTCATAACATAATTATATATTATCCTATGAAAAGAGTCAATCACTTTACTGCATCTGACAGATATACACATGTCAATATAGTAAATATATAAGCTTGTAAAATTGCAACAAATACTTCAAACCCTATTAATGCAACTACGAAAAAGAATGGTATAGGAGTTAAGAATATATTCATATTAACGATAAACCATGCTATTACCTTGATAATTGTATGTCCTGCAACCATATTTGCTGCAAGCCTTACTGATAAACTCACCGGCCTCACTAAATAAGCAAATAATTTAATAATTACTATTAACCATGCAAGCCAAGGCGGAGTACCCTTAGGCAAAAATATAGATAAAAACTCCAATCCTCTCTCTTTGAACCCAACAACTGTTACGTAGATAAAAACAATCATAGATAAAGCAAAGGTTACACTTATATGACTTGTTACTGTGAATGCGTAAGGAAGAATGCCAACTAAATTACATGACAAGATAAAAATAAAAACTGTGAATATCAAAGGGATGTGATTCAGCCCCTTACTACCGGTATTACCTTCTATTATTGAAACAACAAATTCGTAAATATATTCAACTGAAGCTTGGAAATACCCTGAGTTTTTTCTTACGCCAATCAATAAAAACATTGCTGCTAGTATTACTGAAATCATCATAAAAAGCGATGAGTTAGTAAAACTTATGTCATACCCAAACAAGTTAGGTAGCTCTGCTAGAGTATATACCCTAAACTGATCTAGTGGATTTAATGCCATTTTTATCTTAACTATATATCATGATAAATTATAAATAAAAAACTTATAAAGTGAAATTAAAACATTAGATGTTGTTACTTTTATCAGAAAAATGTACTATCCTATAACTTTCAATACTTTAGACCATGCACCTAGAAATTCAGTTATTTGTAAATTAGTATTTACTTGATCTTAATAATTATAACGTAATTAACACAGCATTATCATTAACTTTGGAGGTAGATATGCAAAGCGCACGAAATACAGGGACTAATAACGAAAATACACAACAAAACACAGAGGCCTCTTTTGTTGTAGTTAAGGCTGATAGCGATAATCAACCACTTTCTTCTTCAGGCCTCCCAATAATTCTTGACACAACTGATTCCAATGGCGGCAATTCATCAGATTCTCCTCCTATACCTGCCAAAAGAACTTCCGCTCCATCTGCACAAAAGAGAGAGGGTAATAATAGTGCATCACCTAATGCAAGTAGATCAAATAGTACAAGTAGCTCAAATGAAAATAGCTCTTTTGAAGAGGTTAATTCCAATGGCAGCAATGGGCAAAGATCTAATAGCACGACGCCACCTGCTTATGATGACCTTGGTGACGATACTTCAAGTAACGACCTGAATAAAAGTGATACTAATGATTCCACTAGGCAATTAATCGGATCAGATGAAAAAACAAACAGATTTTGGCAGAAAGTGAAGTATCTTATGACAAAAAAGAAGATTATCATGCCGTTTACAGCCTTAATAACTATGTTAAGTGTTGCATCTATGACTAAACCACTTATTGAATTGGTTAATATGCATAACGGAATAAATGCTTTTAATATACTCGGTGGTGTCGTATTGGCATCTCTTGCACTCTTTGGATGTTGGGCGCTCATTCAAAGTTTTCGCACAAAGGAACATAAAATCACAGAGAGAGACCATAGTAAAGTTTTAGCAGAAGTATTAGAAAAATTACCAAATGATAAGCTGATAAAATACATAATGATAGATAGAAGCAACGGTACTCGTTCTTACTTCCAATTACAAACACTTGAGAGCGAAACCGATAAAAGCTTTTCTATATCAGGAGGAAAAATAGTCAAAGGACACTTTATGTCTGATTGGCTATGCGCTGTCAGTAATCGCAGAATGGCTGTTCCAGTCTTATTTACAGCTTTAGTTTTTGGAAATATTACTCTTCTCTTAACGCATGCTATGTCTTCTGAGTTAAGCTATTCTCAAATATTTAGTCCAGCATTATATATAAACCTTCATACAGCAATGGTACCTACATTATTAGCTTTAGGGTTAATGATGATTTGTATTATATCCAATATACGCAACACAGAATGTAAAACATTTTTACACGTTCATAATGAAAAAAATTGTGATCCTGTAGAAGCCAAAACAGAAGTAATACAACATATTGCAAATCAAATAACCAAAGAAGATAAATCTAGAACGATACCTAGTTCAAAAATAATACAAGCGGTTGCGGAATTTCAAGACTCTGCAGAACAGATTTTTTGTATTAATTAGGCATGTAGTATATCTAAAATGCCAACAACTTGCTTTGTTGGCTTTCTGGTTTAAGCTTTAGTTTATAGCTACACACATAAATTAGTGCTATTCTTTCATAGCTTATTTAAAACCTTTTATGTTTATACACTTACGTGTTCATAGCGTTTATTCATTACTTGAAAGTTCTGTCAAAATTGAGGAATTGATTGCTCTTTGTCTGCACAATAAAATGCCAGCAGTTGCGATTACTGACTCCGGCAATTTATTTGGCTCGCTTGAGTTTGCTGAATATGCTGCATCTAAGGGAATACAGCCAATAATTGGTTGTAATGTTACAGTTAAACATTTTGATCAGAATTTATCTATATTGTTAATTGCAAAAGATGAACAGGGATACGCTAATTTAGTTACTTTGGTAAGTGAATCTTTCAGGAAACGTAAAAGTAATAGTGATGTTCCTTATATTGATTTTAATGAATTATTGAGCTTAAGTACAGGTTTAATTGCTTTAACTGGTGGATATGATGGAATATTAACACAACTATTACTAAGAAGCGATGAAGAAGCTATTGATAGATTAATATCAGCATTTAGTGACAATTTGTATATTGAATTACAACGTCACGGATTGAGTGAAGAACTGGAGCTGGAAAAACCTCTTATAGGTTTTGCCTATCAGCATGATATTCCACTTGTTGCAACAAATGATGTCTTTTTTACGAATAGATCTGATCATGAGGCTCATGACATACTAACATGCATATCTGAGGGAAGTTATGCTTTAGAAGATAATAGAAAAAAATCGACTACTGAACATTACTTCAAATCTGTAAAAGAAATGGGGGAATTATTTCGAGATATCCCTGAGGCAATTCACAACACTTTGGTAATAGCACAACGATGTTCCTACATGCCAAGAAGCAGAAAACCTATTTTGCCTAAATTTCCTTGTAGAGAGAACAAAACTGAAAATGATGAATTAAGGGAACAAGCAATTTTAGGGCTTGAGCTGCGCATCGGAAAATTTCACATTCCGGCTGACATTGAGAAAGGAGACGCGATCAATTTCAAACAGTACTATGACAGATTAAATTATGAATTAAGTGTAATAACTTCGATGAATTATGCTGGTTATTTTCTGATCGTTTCTGATTTCATACGTTGGAGTAAGGCAAATGGGATCTCGGTTGGTCCAGGAAGAGGTTCCGGTGCTGGATCAATTGTTGCTTGGTCTTTACAAATTACAGATCTTGATCCTATAAAATTTGGGTTAATATTCGAAAGATTCCTAAATCCAGATCGTGTATCGATGCCTGATTTTGATATCGACTTTTGTCAAGAGAAAAGAGATCAGGTGATTGATTATGTTCAAAAAAAGTATGGTTATGTTGCTCAAATAATTACTTTTGGTAAATTGCAAGCAAGAGCGGTATTACGCGATGTAGGTAGGGTGTTACAAATGCCTTACTCTCAAGTTGATAAAATTTCCAAGATGGTTCCATTTAACCCAGTAAACCCCGTTACTTTATCACAAGCAATCGAATTGGACCAAAATTTACAAAAAGAACGTGATAGCGACGAAATCATTGCCAAACTTCTTGATATATCACTAAGGCTTGAAGGTATATATCGGCATGTTTCTACACACGCAGCTGGAATTGTAATATGTGATCAAAAATTGGAGAATTTCATCCCTGTGTATTACGACCCAAATTCAGCTCTGCCAATTACTCAATATAGCATGAAATATGTTGAAAAAGCAGGATTGATAAAATTTGATTTTCTTGGTCTTGGCACGCTTACATTAATAAATCATGTTTGTAATTTGATTAATCGTGAAGAGAAAAAAATTGATATTTCTTCTATACCTTTAGATGACAAAGCAACTTATGAAATGCTTTCATGTGGAGACTCAATAGGCGTGTTTCAGCTTGAAGGGTCAGGAATGAGGGAAGCTCTAATAAAATTGAAGCCAGATTGCATTGAAGATATCATTGCATTGATTTCCCTTTATCGTCCAGGTCCTATGGACAATATTCCAACTTATGTTGCAAGAAAGTATGGTCTTGAAAAACCAGACTATATTCATCCACTGTTAGAAGGAGTACTTAAGGAAACGTTTGGGGTAATAATTTATCAAGAACAGGTGATGGAAATAGCACGTATTCTTTCTGGGTATAGCCTTGCAGAAGCAGATTTGTTAAGGCGTGCTATGGGTAAAAAAATCAAAGAGGAAATGGATAAACAGCGTGAACTTTTTGTGAGTGGTGCTACAAAAAACGGTGTTGATTATGATAGAGCAAGTTACATTTTTGACCTTGTAGCAAAATTTGCCGGCTATGGATTTAATAAATCCCATGCTGCTGCATATGCAGTGATATCTTACCAAACTGCATACCTTAAAGCCAACTACCCATTGGAGTTTTTTACAACATTAATGAATTTAAACATCGATGATAGAGATAAACTGAACACATTTTATCATGCAGCAAAATCCAGCAAGGTTATTGGGTCTCATAAAAAATCCAATAGACCTCTTTCGGAACCAATTTATGGTAAGAAATTTTTAGGAGAAGTGCAAGCGAGCACTGCAGAATACTTGGATGTATTTGAGGAGCGTAGATCAGCTTCGACAACAAAATTGCCATCAGAAATTGAGTTGCAAAAAAGGTCCAATGGCATTGCTGTTCTTCCTCCTGATATAAACAAATCCGAAGCTGAATTTTCCATAGAGGGTAAGTGTATTCGTTATGGTATTGCTGCTTTGAGAAACGTTGGATTTTCCATAGCACAAGGAATAGTAAATGAACGTGTGAGTCCATATAAAGACATATGGGAATTTATTCAGAATTCAGGACCTGTTATAAATAAAAGAGCGCTAGAGAGCATAATAAAATCTGGAGCTTGTGATAATATACATGAGAACAGAAAACAACTATATGAGTCGATGGACACACTGATTTATTTTGCCAATAAAAGCAAGCAGGATAGAGAATCTAGCCAGTCTGCCCTTTTTGGCAATCTTGAAGTTTTAAAACCGAAATTGGTGAGTGTGGAAGATTTTGATGAAGAAGAAAAATTAGAGCACGAATTATTTTCATTAGGATTCTATTTAACCAACCATCCACTTGAAAAATTCAAAGTTTTTTTAGAAAAATTGAATATTGGCTTTATCGGTCAAAGTAAAACAACACAAACTGCAGGGGTAATACTGAATGTACGTGTTAGGACTTCAGAGCGTGGAAGATTTATGATTATAATACTTTCTGATCCTTATAATGTCTCCGAAATAGCATTTTATAACAACGAAATAATAGAAGAAAAAAGGTACTTATTTTCTCCTGGAACGTTTGTAATAGTTGAACTTGAAACTTCAGAGAACACAACAAGATTGATAGGCAAACACATATTCGGACTTGAAGAGAGAATTACTGCCACTATAAAAGGTTTAACTTTAACCATTGATTATGCTGATTCAGACAAAGCTGCTATGAAATTACACTCAACATTAAAAAGTGGAGGAAGGGCTAATGTGTTGCTGAAGCTTATTCTTGAAAAACATAAAGTGAGTGCATTATTACCAGATACATATTTAATTACCCTTCACACTATTCATGAAATATCTAGCTTAGCTTGGGTTAAAGACATAGAAATTCATACAAATGACTTGCTTATATAAAAAAGCTTTATATAATTAAGATATTTATTGATATTTAAGGAAGAGATAGTGAATCTTTATGAATTTACTTTTATAGCACAACAAGGATTATTACAGCAAGAAGTGGAAGGAATGGTACAGGAGCTAGCTGTTTTACTGAAAGATATTAGAGTGGAAGCTATTTTAAATGAAGTTAAAAGTCTTCGAGGAAAAGAGCTTGCAAAGCAGGAGTTATCAGAGAAGTATTCCGAAGCAGTTCAAGAAACGTTAATGACTTGCTCTGATATTTTAGGGAATGTTGTAAAAACACTGTGGACCGAATTGGAAGAAGATCTTTCTAATTTAAAGGAAGTAAAAGCAAAAATTAACAACGAATTAAAGAGTACCTTTAAAGGACTTGAATTGGTATCAAATATAGATCTTACTACTAAAAGTACATTCATTAATAATGCAATGGCTGTTTTACGGGAGAATATATCGAAGTGTGCACTAAAGAATTTAAGTGCTCTAGAAAGTGATGGGGATAAGCTAAGTGGAATACTAGAGAAGCTTCTCAAGAACATAGAGCCGTCATGTTTGATAAAATATGAACACTGGGGTCTTCTAGATTTTGCATATCCAATTAACAAGATGAAGAGTGGTCATTATTGTATCTTATGTATAAGCTCTATGCCCAATATTATGGATGAATTTATACGTAAGGTGAAACTTAATGAGAATGTGATCCGTTATTTATCTGTACAAGTTGATAAGGTTTTTGATGGGCAATCTCATATAATGAGTAAACAAGTTGAGGAGCAAAGTGTATGAAAAGACGAAATAACTTTAGTAATTCTTATTTTTCTGTGAGCAATAGAACAGGCTTTCGGCGTTCAAGGGTTTGCCCACTTGCTGAATATTCAGAAGAAGATATAGATTATAAGAATAAGGATTTATTATCCAAATTTACTTCTGATTATGGTAGAATATTACCACGTAGATTAACAGGGGTATGTGCAAAAAAGCAAAGGATGTTACGTCTTGCAGTAATAAGAGCGCGTTTTTTAGCTATTTTACCGTATTGTAGTAAGAAAGTGTAGGTAATGTATGTTAGTAATTTTAAAGGAAAGTATAAGAACTTTAGGTAAATTTGGTGAAGTTGTTAAAGTCAAACCAGGTTATGCACGCAATTTTCTTTTCCCACAGAAACAAGCAGTTAGGGCAACTAAAGAAAATTTGCAAAAGTTGGAGGAAGAGAGTTCGCTATTAGAAGAAGAAGACAAGAAAAAATTGAATTTAGCAAAAGAAGTAGCATTATCATTGCATGATAAGTTTGTAGTATTAGTAAAGCAAGCTTCAGAAGATGGAAGGATTTTCGGCTCTGTAACAACACGTGAAATCGCAAAAGCTTTGTTACAAGAAGGATGTACGGTGGATCATCGTAGTCTGTTTTTCAATGGAGTAAACATTAGAAGTTTAGGTGAGTATCAAGTAAATCTGGGGTTGCATAGTGAAGTAGTAGTACAGATTGCTGTGCATGTTGTAAAATCTGAAACAGATGCAGTTGAATTAAGGAAAATAAAATCACAAAATCAAAAACAAGAAGAAGATACCGAAGCTAATGATTCCTCGCTATAGCCGTAAAGAAATGTCTTCCATTTGGGAAGAAAATAATAAGTTTAAAATATGGCTTAGAATAGAGGAGTTAGCATGTGAAGCTCAGGTTGATATTCCAAGTGATGTGGTTAAGAAGCTTTCTAGTGTTATTAACTTTAATATTAAGCGTATCAATGAAATTGAGTCTACAGTTAAACACGATGTTATTGCATTTTTAACCTATATAGCTGAACAGGTTGATGTTGATATTCGTTATCTCCACTATGGAATGACAAGCTCTGATGTTCTAGACACGTGTCTTGCAGTACAGTTAAAAGAATCATGTAATATTTTGCTACACAGTTTAGAAAATTTACTTGTAGTGCTGAAAAAAAAAGCAGAGGACTATAAGTACTTAATATGCATTGGACGCAGTCATGGAATGCATGCAGAGCCAACAACTCTTGGGTTAAAATTTGCTAGGTTTTATGCTGAATTTAAACGTAATTACCAAAGATTAAGTGCAGCACAAAAAGAAATCTCAACTTGCAAAGTATCAGGTGCAGTAGGTAATTTTGCCAATATAGATCCATCTGTTGAAGCATATGTGGCAAAAGAGATGGGTCTAATACCAGAAACTATATCATCTCAAGTTATTCCTCGTGATAGGCATGCTATGTTTTTTTCAATTTTGGGAGTTATTGCAAGCTCTATAGAGAATATAGCTATTGAAATTCGCCATCTACAAAAAAATGAGATTAATGAAGTTTCCGAATACTTTTCGACTGGACAGAAGGGAAGTTCTGCTATGCCACATAAGTGTAATCCGATCTTAAGTGAAAATTTAACAGGGCTATCACGCTTAGTACGCAGCTATGTATTTCCTGCATTAGAAAATGTTGCATTATGGCATGAACGGGATATATCACATTCATCTGTTGAAAGGTGTATTGCACCTGATGCATGTATAGCTATGGATTTTGCCTTATTTAGGTTAACAGACTTGATAGATAATTTGATTATTAATGAAGAAAGTATCGCAAAGAACTTAAATTCTTCACAAGGTTTGATTTTTTCGCAACGTGTACTGCTTGAGCTTGTAAACTCTGGATTAACTAGGGAGGAAGCGTACAAAATTGTGCAAAATAGTGCTATGAAAGTGAAGCAAAATAACAGTGATTTTCTTACTGAGTTAAAACAATTACTTACAACTATTAAATCAGAGAAACTTGAATCTCTGTTTGACTTAAAATATTATACAAAACATGTAGATTACATATACAATAAGGTTTTCAATCAGGCTGAGTAGCTCAGTGGTAGAGCAGGAGGATCATAATCTCTTGGTCGCGGGTTCAAATCCCTCCTCAGCCACCACACTATCTTTCGAACTCGTCTATATTAGATTTGATGTAATCGTAAAATCCCCAATAATAGCCTGCTTTTCCCTGCTATACATGTTGCCCTTCGCCTTTTATTATTTTTCGTAAAATACCTAAATTTTTACATAATACATTAACTTTAGAACTCTGTTCTCAACCGTATAAAGCCTTAAGTTAATAATTAAAAATTTTGTCACGCTGAAGAGTAGGGTTTCTTATAAAAATAAACTTACTATATTTCAACCATTCACTTTTTCCAAGAAGGTCCAGCGACTGATTCATGATTCATACTGCTAAATGCGGGAGTGTAAAATAAACCATACGCGTCAAGTTAAGGAACGTAGAGAGCTTAAGGTGGATATTCTTGTTTTCCTATACCTGTCCTTTATGGAAATTTGCGACCAAGCTGTGATGAGCTTTTTTAAGAAGATCTTCAAATCGTTAATCTTGTTATTTAGCACTAAAAATAGTTCTCTAATTCTCCGTTTTAGCTCAATAAATGCTTTAGTTAAGCTAAGCTCTGTATGCTTTTCTAGCTCTACACAACTGACTGCACCATGGAATATAAGAACTGCACATAATTTAGCATATAATTCACATAATACCCTATGCGGCTTTCCTTTAAGGATATCGATCCTAGCGTGGCTCTTGTACAATTTAAACAATAGTTCAATTTGCCACCTTACCCGGTAAATTGCTAATATTTGCTCAGCATTAATCTTACTTTCTGGAGCATTAGTTACAAATATTGACCAATTTAGTAGCTTTTGATTTCTTTGAGAAGATGTATACCCTTGCGATTTTGCCAACCTATTAGCTTTTCTTCTTCGGGCCATCTTCAGTTAATTTTTTACATACAATTCTTACTTTAACCTTCGTTTCTTTTCCTAACAGTACTTTCCTCTCTAGAAAAGATTGATCTTCTAAACACTCCAGTAAATCTATTTTTTGATTTGTTTCTACATCATATATATTCGTATCAACGGCTCACAAAATAAGCTCCTGCTTGACTGATCTGCTCAAAAGAATTTGGCACAAAGTAGCCTAGATCTGATATTAGCAAATCTCCATCTGATATACTGCTTAAATGACCTTTGTAACCTTGGTCTGACCTGATTCCTTCTGTTATATTAAGTTGATCTAGCGTCTGGTTTGGGTAGTCAAAAAGTACCTGTAATTTTACACCAGATTTAGTATTGCTTTCATAACCACTGTAGCTAGTGCCGTACCCTTTGTACATACTTTCCATATTATTTGGTAAGCTAATGTAACTACTGTCCAATAATTTGACACCTTTGAACTGTTTTAAAATTTTACAATCGATTTGTAAGCTATTTTTGAATATCGCTAAAGACTCATTGTACATTCTCTTCATAAACTCTACTGCCTCTTCTGTAAATCTGTAATCCAAGCCCTGTTTTGTTATTTTTATTGAATCTTCGTTTAATAACTGACACATCGTTTCTATACTACAGTTGTTGACTCCTATATTACCAAAAACTATTGCTTTTATAAACGATGAACCCCTAAGTTTTCTCTTCCTTTTTATAAATCCTACGTCTTTTGATACTTCATCTGCTTTTTCATTAAAGAAATTTTTGAGTTTTTTTGATAGGCATGCTATTCTATTCATTATAAGTTCTCTCTATTAAGTTATCCAAGAGAACTTATACCTTATTATTTCTTTTCTCTCATCAGCTTTACTTTCGATTTTCCTTAACTTAACGCGTATGGTTTATTTAACACTCCCCTCTTGTACCAATAAGTGCTTGCAGAAGCTTTAAATCAACCGTTTTCATTATTGCTTCTACTTGTTCTTCAAACGGCTTATCAAAAAAACTTGGCACATAACCCCCTTATTAACCAAGTATATCTTAACTATCATTAAATTATACGTCAATCACTTTTTTTTACATAACCTTTTTAGTATATTAATATTTTGTGGATAACGATAAAACTTTTCAAATTGTTCATTCCACAGCCATGGTATTCCTCCCTTCTTTCTAAAGTCTATCAGTTTCAGATGTCGTGGCTGTTTTCCATTTAAAATATCCTCCTTTATTTTTGGTGCCAGAAGATTCAAATGCAAGATTCTATGTGGGTATTTTGTTTTCTTGTTCTTTTCACACAGTTCCGTTATGTTTGCATATTCTCCCCTATCTAACTGACGTTGCCATAAATGGGCATTTACTAACGCTTTTAATAAAGTGTTGTCTGCCTTTGTGTACGGCTCATTTTCTGGCTCTAATATCATGCACCTACCTGCTTTTCTTCTTAACTTACACGGTACAAAAAGTGATATTTCTCCTTTTACTTCTTCAAATTCCATACCATCTTCTTTTGCTTCTTTACTTGGATATTCTTCCCTAATCTCTTCTAATCCCTTTACTCCAACACATATCTCCATTCCATTTTCCCTCACCCATACAGTCTTAAGCAACTTCTTCATTATTTCCTCTTGCTTTATTGGAAACAGATTTTCCCATATCTCTTCCAATGTTTTTGAACCTCTCTTAGCATTTATATATCTCACTTTCTCTATCACTATCCTTTCCACCTCTCCCGCTGATATTGTTCGATTTATTGATGGACAATGTTTCTCTTTTATATGGTTGTTGCATACGTAATATCTGTAGCGTTTGTTGTTTTTCTTTTTTGTATATGTTGATGTCATTCCTATATTGCATGCCTGACAACGTATTTTTCCTTTTAGTAATCCCTCCTCATATTTTGCCTCTATATATGCTCGACTCTTGATCAAAGTTTGTGCTTCATTCCACATCTTTTCTTCTATTATTCCCTCATGTTTTCCTTGATAAATTTTATCTTTATGTCTTATTTTCCCCATATATATTGGATTCGTTATTATTAAACGTAATCCTGCAATTCTATATAATCCTCCTCCATATGTTCCTGTCTTCTTAACGTACATCTTTGTTCGATATCCTTGATTATTCAGTTCTTTAGTCAGTAGACCTATTGATTTCAACTCCATAAATCTTGTAAAAATATGCTTTATTATTTCTGCCTCTTCTTCATTTATCACTAACTTTTTGTCTTTTACATCAAATCCAATAGGCACTGTGCCCCCTAACCACATTCCTTTTTTCTTTGATGCCTCTACCTTGTCCTTCACCCTATCTATTGTCATTTCTCTTTCGTATTGCGCAAAGCTTATCATTATATTTAACATTAACCTTCCTGTTGTATTTGTAGTGTTGAATGATTGCGATACTGCTACAAATACCACTCCATAATCATTAAATAACTCCAACAACTTTGCAAAATCCATTAGTGATCTTGAAAGTCTATCTATTTTATATACTATTACACAGTCTACTTGTTTTCTTCTGATATCTTGTAATAACTCCTGTAATGCTGGTCTCTTCATGTTTCCTCCACTATACCCTCCATCATCATATCTTTTTCCTATCACCACCCATCCTTCAAACTGACGACTCATTCCATAGCTCTCTCCTGATAAGCGTTGTGCTTCTAAACTATTAAATTCCTTTTCTAGTCCTTCTTCTGTTGACTTCCTTGTATATATCGCACATCTTACTTCTCTATTCATTCTTTTTCTCCTATTTTTGTTAGATTCTTTTTATTACTTCTCAAACCAAAAAAGAGTGGTCCATTGTAGCTCATTCCCGTTATTTTCCTTGCTATTGCTGATAATGACGTAAAAAACTGTCCTTGGTATATAAACCCTACATCTGTCACTAAAACATCATGGTTTCTTCCTTTGTACTCTTTCATAAGCCTTGTTCCTGCTATAGGTAGTTTTTCACTACTTACCTTTTTACCTTCCTCTTCTCGATCTGCCAGGTAATTAAGCTTTTTTTCTGCTTCTTTAGACAATTTTCCATACACTATCTCTTGCATTCTGTATGCTATCTTATCTATTAGATACTTCTTATTATATGGTGGTGCACCTGTTGCAAAATGTTCACTGTACATCTCTTTTAGTTCTGGTACAGTTTTCTTTGATAACGATATTATCTCCTGTTCTACAGATTCTCTCATTTATCCCCCTTTTTTGTTTGTGGTTTATAAAACTTACTTTTCCTTTTTGTCATTAAATATACCTGAAAGGTGCTTCACTACTTTTTCTTTTCTTTTTATCCCATCTTTCATTTCTTTTATTCCTGTTATCTTCCCTGTCAACTTCGGCTCTAGTCTTAGTAATTGGACAAGTGCTTCTGCACAATGTTTTGCTGTTTCTTTTTTTGATGGAATTCCTATTCTCTTACCAAATAGGGCTTTAAATTCTTCGTTTGCATACACTATTGCTTTTGCTCCTAGCACATCCTTTATTTCTGTATCTGCTCCCGCTTTCAATAATTCTTCTGTTACTCCCTTTGTCGACATTGTCAATGCCACATGCAGTGCTGTGTATCCCATAAGATTTACCGCATTCACATTTGCCCCATTTTCTATGAGTACTCTTACATTTTTTGCACACCTCATACATGCTGCACGATATAGCGGTGTTTCTTCTCTTTCATTTTTGGCATTTACATCTGCTCCTTTCTCTATTAGTAACCTCACCGTTTTTTGATTTGCTATTCCTGCTGCTTGATGTAAAATTGTGTCTCCACTTTTTCCTTTTTCATTTATCCCTTCGTATGATTTTTTCTTTAATTTCCTTAACGCCTTCTGAAAATCATTCCTTGTTTCTTGGTTGTATCTTATTCTTTTTCCTTTCTGCGCCATTTCTTACTAAAAATTTACCTTTTCAAGCAGCATCTTTTTTTCTTTTATTTACTGCTATTACTTAATTATATTCTATTTAAACGAGTAATGCAAGGTATTTTTTACAATTAAAGATGGAATATTAGATCTATTTTAATATATTAACTTATATAATTAATATGATAACAAATGGGCTGTTCATTGCTCCAAGATCTATTTAGATGCTTGTGCTCGTGCCAGGTCAAAACTCCTGGATAAAATACTAATATGTGGTTTGCTAGTTCATGAATTGAATCTTTTTGTTCTGAATTTTTATCACTTTCACAATTAACGTGATATTCTGTTAAATTAGATTTTATTATTTTTTGATCAGTAAAATTCTTTGCCTTGTAGTGATAGGTAACACTGAATCTTTCTAAAATTGGATTATATTTTAAATTCCAAAGCTGTTCAGATAGTTTGTTATCACTTAAATACAACCCACCTCCTTCTTCTTCTACACTCGTAACCGGAAAACAAGTGTTTATTTCTCCCAACTTCCAACTATCTGATAATACCACCTGTGCTTTAGCAAACTTAATTGGTGGAAGTAAGTGCTGTGGGATAGGATATAATGCTTTGAAATTGTACCACAGATGATTTCTCTCATATATGCCATTATAGTTCTTTGTGTGTGGCTCTGTTTCCCCCAGTATTGCTATATCTAACCGATATAAATCGCTACTGTAATTTCTTTCATAATAAGCTCTAAATGTACCAAATTTGAAACTTGGATTAGCGATTTTCAACTCAAATGCATTCTTTCGACCAAATGACAGCACTGGTCCTTCTTTTGCTACTTTTACCCCTGAATAATCAGAAAGCAGATCTCCGAAAAAGCTTTCATCTAATATAAATCTTTGACTATTATAATGATCATTAAAAATCCGCATTAGTCTTGATCTTACCGGGAGTGATAATTTTGCCAACTCTACAACTGCATCCACAAAAAAGTCATTTGGCACATCTTGAATACCTATTTGCAGTTCAAAAAAATGCTTTCCGGGTGGCTCTTCAATAATCGTAATGTCATCTATGTTTGCCCATTTCAGAGCTATTTTTAAAGATGCAGGTGTTCCTCTTAACCGCTGAAATTCTACTCCTTCTTTTATAGCCTTCTTTTTGTCTTTTACCCACAGCAAAATTTCTTCTAGGCCATACTCCTCTATTAGACACGGCAATATTTCATCTTTAAGATTAAACTTAAATCCTCTTATGCTTCTTGGATCTACTCTATAGTCTATCGCTTCAACTAATGCTTTTTCTTGTTTTGTCGCATTTGGTGGTAATAAACTTTTCATTTGATTTTTCTTTTCTATTACTTTAATTTCTTTTTATTTAGGCAATACATGAGCAAAAAACAAATCATTGA
>NZ_JACVWV010000162.1 GCF_014534705.1 Wolbachia endosymbiont of Pentalonia nigronervosa
TAATCTTGAATTCATCTAATTCCTCAGAAAGATTTTTTACCCTTTCCTCAAGCACAAGCACTTTCTCCATTAACCCATATTCAATTAGCTTGTCATGTATCTGTACACGTGAATCTAGCTTAGCCAACCACCATATAACAATAATAGTCTGTATTATCATCGTTATTATTACTGTTAATGGGACTTTTTGATTTTGCATGGATATAAAGCTGATAACGGATTACTTTTTTGATTTGTACTGGTCTTCGGCTTGAGCAAGTAGATTTATTATTTCTCTATAAGGTTTGTTCTTATTTTTATCATATCGTAATTCTATTACTGCTACATCTCGTGGGTTTTTTCCATCTTTATTTCTAATAATGGGATTCGCACCTTTCTCTAGTAAAAACTTAATAATTTCCACATCACCTTGGTATGCAGCATTATGAAGTGCTGTACTTCCATACCCATTGATAATGTTTACATTAATTCCCTCATCTATCAAAAACTTGACAATTTTAAAGCATCCTTCTTCTGCAGCATAATGTAATGCAGTTAACTTAGACATTTGTGTATCAATATCTAACAAACTTTTCACTGAAAACTTCACCACTTCTAAATTACAATTTTTAGATGCAATCTGTAATATTTTTTTGTAATTATCTACAGCTTTAGACTTTTGATAGCAATATGTAATAACAACACATACCACTAGTATCGTAAACCATACAAAATGTATTTTATCTTTTTCATTATATTCCAGTTTATTCATACTCAGCAGTTTCTTCATATTAAATAGACTATTTACTTATTTTTTCTTAACACCGTTTTCATTTACTTAAAGATGCAGATAATGTAGTAAGATAACCCGAACTATTTAAGGTATGCTCTGCTCTATTGACTATCCATTCGCCATCTACTGCTTGATTAAAGCCTATAAGATTAAGTTTTGCCTCTGCAAATATTTGAGGATTACCTGGCATTGTTATCTCTAAAGTTTCATTGCTGCGTTTTAATTGTTTTAGCTTGGCATTTGCTGCACTTACTGCTGACTCTGCATTGGGGTAATTTTCCAGCATAATATAACTTGGTTCACCGCTACCAACCATTTCTTTAATAGTCTCACCCTTTTCATAGCTATGCCACTTTGCTATTACGGAATTGTACTTATCACGTACGGTAAAATGTACTTGCCAGTTAGTTGTATCTTCTGGTTTAATGGTTGTTGTTCCTAAAACTTTTCCTGTTGCTGATTTTGCTGCACCTTT
>NZ_JACVWV010000163.1 GCF_014534705.1 Wolbachia endosymbiont of Pentalonia nigronervosa
CCTGTTCGCCCTATCCACATCACTGCTGCTATGAACTTTCTGTTGTCCTTTGCACTCCTTCCACTATCCCCTTTCTTTCCGGGTAAACTCTCCTTTATCCTTTCCCATTGCTTATCTTTTAAGTCGTATAACATCCTTAGCTTCTCTCAAAAATTGTTATTATAACTCCTTTCTTTTTGAATGTCTACACTACCTAATTCTTTTTTTCTTAAATGCATGCTTTTCTGCAAATAATCTCTTGCCTTTAGGGGCCCATCCGTACGCATAAAACTCGTTGTCATCAATACCAGATTCGTCTATAAATACCAGATTTTCTTCCTTTATTTCAGCTACTTTTGCTGTGAATTCTTTACGCTTTTTTTCATCTCTCTCTTGATAAAGGAAGGTTTTTTTTATATGTGTAGCCAGCTTTTTTTAGATAATTATATGCTGTTTCTTTGCACATATTGCCAAATTTTTCAATTATTTTATCAGTCGTAACATCTTGATTATCTTGTAGAAATTTGAAAAAACTGCCCATATCTTTAATCTTGCTCCTATGACCTGTTTGATAACCAGATGCTGGCTTTATGCTTCCAGTTTCCTCCCTTCTTTTTCGCCATAAATATATTGTTTTTATACTGAGTTTAAATGTTTCACCAATTTTTTTCATAGACATTTTTTTCTCGTCAATAATCTTAAAAACACGTTCTCGCAAGTCCTCGCTGTATGGTTTGGGCATTTTTTACTCCATCTATTTATTCTTCAATCTACCATCTTACCATAAATTTTGTCTAGGTAAACCTTATCTTAGTTAGCTATATGTGTTGAAAAGCGTGCCTATGGCTCTTCAGGTTGGTAAATTGTATGCCATTGTCTGTTAAAACAGTGTGATGGCAAGATTCTAATCAAATTGCGTAGAAACTCTGCAGCTATGGGTTTTGTAGCAGTATTATGCAACTCAACATAGGTAAATTTCGATGTTCTATCTATAGCAACAAACAAACATAATTTTCCTTCTTCTGTTCTAACCTCTGCAATATCAATATGAAAATAGCCTATATGTATGGTCCCAGAGAGTGATGGTATACTTATCATTATTTTCCGGAACTATAGTACTTTCAAAAGCGAATGATAAGGGTATAATATACTATTAGTGAGTAGGAAAAGTGATGGTATATAGTATAGATTTAAGAGAAAAAGCAGTGTCTTTGGTGGAAAAAGGAAAGTCAAAGGCAGAGGTTACAGAGCTTTGGGTGAAAGCCTGG
>NZ_JACVWV010000164.1 GCF_014534705.1 Wolbachia endosymbiont of Pentalonia nigronervosa
TAATGTGTATCTAAACTCCATGGGAATATGTGCGATAGGAAAAGATAAAGGGGGTGCATAACTCTGTAATTTCAGCATAGATCAAGAAACATGGTGAAGGAGGGCTTTCGTAAAGAACTCAATAAAGTACAAGAGGGAAATATACAATTCTTGAAGTTGATTAGCTATTCACGTACGTAAAAAAAGAGAAAATAAAGCATATGTATTTACTTACGTCAACAGAAAATCAAGCAAAACTATTGATATCCAAGTAGTTCAAGAAAGAGAATAGAAGTTATAGTAAAAATAGTCAAACATGGAAGTATAAAGTGCCATTAAGATCAAAATTATTAAATATTTTTTTTAAGAAAGTCCTTCTCTTCAGCGTAACAAAAAATCCAATTATTTACTCTTTACTTTTCTCAAAAATGCGAAAAAGGTAGGGGTATTTGTGAGAAAGTTTTACATAAACATAGTGTTATGAAAGAAAAATTAATAAGTTATGAAAAATAAGATAAGTGCGTAGGTACACGTCTTAACAGGACTAAAGCCAGCAGTATTGGGATTGTGGCTCATGCTAAATTTTGTATGGAGATAGGTTCAAACACGCTGTTTGGCGGACGGAGTGGGATTTGAACCCACGGTACGCTTATCACGTACGTCAGTTTTCAAGACTGGTGCCTTAAACCACTCGGCCATCCGTCCACTTATTTTTTACCACAATATTGGATTCTAAGCAACCTAATTTGATTTCAAAACAGGGCCACCTCATAAAAAATAGAGTGGAAAAAGAGAAAAAGTAGTGAGAATAGCCACTTTTAACAACACTATGTACTTTATTATGTTGAAAAATTTCCTAGGTGTATGGTCCCAGAGAGTGATGGTATACTTATCATTATTTTCCGGAACTATAGTACTTTCAAAAGCGAATGATAAGGGTATAATATACTATTAGTGAGTAGGAAAAGTGATGGTATATAGTATAGATTTAAGAGAAAAAGCAGTGTCTTTGGTGGAAAAAGGAAAGTCAAAGGCAGAGGTTACAGAGCTTTGGGTGAAAGCCTGTAACCATCAAAAAATGTCAGATTTATCCGAAAAATAGATCCAAAAATGCTTGCGGACTATGTCAAAAAACATCCAGATCATACGCTAGCAGAAATGAAACAAAACCTTGGCTTTGGAATAAGTGCAATTTGGTATAGACTAAAGCAGCTAAAAATAACTTTAAAAAAAAAGTCATACTATATCAAGAGCGCAATCAAGAA
>NZ_JACVWV010000165.1 GCF_014534705.1 Wolbachia endosymbiont of Pentalonia nigronervosa
TTATACTTTGCAAGACCAGGATTAGCTTCTAAAACTACTTCCACTATCCCTATGGTTGCTCCATAATGTCTCCAGCAAATTAAATCTATCATTTCTCCCTCCTTAGTCCAGTAATATGTTGTCATTTTCAGTTAAACCTCTTTAAACTTATATTGAACTCAACTTTTCTTGGTAGACCAGCAGGAAAAAATGATGTTTGTTTCTCTTCTAGTTGTATAATTACAAACTGCCCCAAAACATTACCTGCATTATCTACTAAAGAGTGAGGTACTTCTGTTTCCTTTAAGTTCTTTAATTGATTTAAGCCATTAAAGTTACGAAGATAAATAATTCCCTCTAAGTCTATGTTTTCTACTCCTTGACCGATATTTTGTAACAACGGTGCTTTACTAACGCACTCTATAGTACTCCAACGACTTTCTTTGCTATACTTTATACTTGCTGGAGAAAGCTTATGTGGACCAAATGATAGCATCAGTAAATCGGCTCTATTGAATCAAATAAAACATCACGTGACTTTTCTCTTATTCTTTTTATCACTGCATCAGCAAGGCTACGTACATCTTGGTTGGGTTCTGCTTTAATACTTATATTAAATGTGAACGCTTGATTAACAACTTTCTGTTCACATTTACATTTTATACAATCTTTCGGACTTTTTTCATCTGCCACAGAACTTTTTTCTTCAATAACACTACTGATTTTAGTACCTTCAATAATACTCTTTTTATTCTCTAAAATTTTCTTCAGAGCATTATTATTCAATAAAGGATTTCCACCATGTAAGACATTGTTCTCAGTGATCATTTTAGATGTACTACTAATTTTTGCTTCTACTGGTGGGTTTTTATTCTTAAATTTTTTGAGCGGCCCATTTCCGAAATCACTAATCCAATTGAAAAATTCTCCTATAGGTGTAATAATTGATTCCCAAAAACCAGAGAAAAAGTCTTTTACCTTTTGCCAGTTAGCAATTACAAGCGCTGCACCAACTGATAGTCCAGCAACAACAGCTCCTATAGGACTGGTAACCATAGCTAGTGTTAAAGCTCTTAATCCCATAATTACTGCTGGAATCAGACGTGCTGATAGTGATACTAAAGTTGACCCAAGTGGTCCATATAAAATAGCCTTTAAAGCTAAAGCCCCACCTCGAGCCAAAGCTAATCCGTAACCAAAACTCACTGCTGCAATCTTAGCAAGAATCAAAACTGAAATTATGCC
>NZ_JACVWV010000166.1 GCF_014534705.1 Wolbachia endosymbiont of Pentalonia nigronervosa
ATGTTGAAATACAAAGTGAGGAGGAGGAAGATTTTGTAGACCACAAGATAGAAGAACCTGTCTTGTCCAGAGCAAGCAATGAACAATCAATAGCATTATGATATACGCAACAGCCTTTTATGCAGGATTAAAGCCAGATCCATTATTAAAGGTGTCAGAATGGGCAGATGAATACAGGGTTCTCTCGCAAACAGCATCATCAGAACCAGGAAGATGGAGAACAGAGAGAACTCCTTACCTGAAAGAAATAATGGACTCTTTATCGCCTTCATCACCAATTGAAAAAGTAATCTTTATGAAAGGAGCGCAGATTGGTGGCACAGAAGCAGGGAACAACTGGATAGGCTATATAGTCGACCAAACACCAGGTCCAATGTTAGTAGTACAGCCAACTGTAGAGATGGGAAAGCGCTGGTCTAAAGGGAGATTTGCCCCACTTATTGATAGCACGCCATGTTTAAAAGATAAAGTAAAAGACCCAAGATCGAGAGATTCAGGTAATACTGTGCAGAGCAAGGAGTTTCCCGGTGGAATTGTGGTAATAACTGGGGCAAACAGCAGTGTAGGACTTCGCTCTATGCCAGTAAAATACCTCTTTCTCGATGAAATTGATGCGTATCCAGGAGATTCAGGTGGTGAAGGAGATCCAGTTTTGCTCAGCATAGCCCGAACTAACACATTTACGCGGCGAAAGATATTTTTGGTTTCAACCCCAACAGTGCATGGAATCAGTAGAATTGAAAAGGAATTTGAAGCTTCAGATAAAAGGTATTTCTTTGTACCTTGCCCGCATTGTAATCATTATCAAGTTTTAAAATGGACACAAGTAAAATGGGAAGATAAAGACTCAAGAACAGCTCATTATGTTTGTATCGAATGTAACGGCAAAATAGAAAATCATCAAAAGACAGAAATGCTTTCACGTGGAGAATGGAGAGTAACGAACGAAACGAAAGGTGGAAAGATAGCAGGATTTCATATTTCAAGTCTTTACAGTCCAGTTGGCTGGTATAGTTGGAGTCAAGCAGTGGAGGATTTTCAGCACGCAAAAGAAAATGAGCAATTACTGAAGGTTTGGATTAATACTACGCTTGGAGAGACCTGGGTTGATAAAGGAGAAGTACCAGACTGGCGTCATTTATTTGAACGCAGGGAATCCTATACTATTGGCACAGTACCAAAAGGAGAAGTAGTCCTTACTGCAG
>NZ_JACVWV010000167.1 GCF_014534705.1 Wolbachia endosymbiont of Pentalonia nigronervosa
GCAATTTTTTAACAGAAGAACTTGAAGTAGATGTAGAAAGAACACTCAAAGCTTGGCAGTGTCCAGGATTAGAGGCTACTTCCAAAATTTGGAATTAAAAAAGTGGAGGAACAATGTCTACTTATATACGTTTTAAAAACAAAAAACAAATCGAAACAACGACACTAGAAAACAAGCCGGAAGGAGAAGGATGGTATGAAGCACCAGAAAACTTCAATTGGCAAAAAAGATATTGTTTAGCAGAAGGGGGAAATATTGTTGAAAGGAGTAATGAAGATATTGAGCTGGAACTACTGCAAAATGCGAAATTTTCTGCATTGTCTGATCTTCGTATTCATTATGATAGGTGTACTCACCAATACGCAGGCTATTCTCACCAGAAAGCTAAGTCGTATGAAATTCAGGAAAAAGCTGCGGAGAATATTTTAGTTTCAGAACCAAATAAGTTAAACGAAAAAGATACTCAAATTATTGAACCCCTGGCAAAAGTTCGAGACATAACAATAATTGAAATGGCAAAACTCATCCAAAATAAAGCGCAAAAAGCAGTAAAAGCAATAATAAAATGTGAGGAACTTGAAGATCTGGCCGAGAGGAAATTTGAAGCAGCCAAAAATGAGGGAGAGCTAAAGGCTTTACTCAATGATTTTAAACAAAGAATACAAGAAATAGGCAGAGGATGACAGAACAATTTTTACATGGTGTGAATGTTATTGAAGTAACTTCAGGCCCAAAAACAATTAGAACCAGTAAATCATCAGTGATAGGTGTAATTGGCACAGCACCAGATGCAGATGAGCAAAAGTTTCCACTGAATAAACCAATATTAATAGCAGGAAGCTTGAAAGAAGCAGCAAAACTTGGAAAAAAGGGACTCTTCCTTCTGCAGTAAATGAGATTTTCTCCCAAGTTGGTGCAACAGTAGTAGTTATTCGTGTCGAAGAGAGCAAAAATACTGACTTGAAGTTAAAGGAAGAAGAAACGCTGAAGAATGTAATTGGAGGAGTTGACGAAAAAACTGGGGAGTATCAAGGCATACAGGCGTTTTTAAGCAGTGAAAGCATAGTCCATGTTGCTCCAAGAATACTAATTGCCCCTTATTTTACTCATCAATTATCTGAGTCTAAAAATCCGGTAGTAGCAGTTTTGATAGGGGTGGCAGAAAAGTTGAGAGCAATAATAGTAGCAGATGGGCCAAATACTAA
>NZ_JACVWV010000168.1 GCF_014534705.1 Wolbachia endosymbiont of Pentalonia nigronervosa
CCAAGGGCTCATTTACCAGCATAAATGCCTTGTATAAGTTGGTATATTGTGCTATAAAGAAGGCAGAGGAAAAATGGACGATGCCTGTGCATGATTGGGCAGTAGCCATATCTCAGCTTGACATTTTCTTTCCTGGAAGATTGAAAATTGAGTTGAGCTAAAAATGTGGTTTGACACAGTTTATTTAACACTCCCCATGAAAACTGTTGCAGTTTTGTCAAATCGAGAAAAAATCCGCCTAAAATGCTTTATTTTACCAAAAAAACACTCCCGCTCTTTATAAATATGCTCATCGTAGTATCTCTGCACTTTTCTATTTCTTTTTGGCGGAATTACAACCTCACATCCCTTGCTCTCAAGACTGGCAACGAACGCATTGCTATCGTAACCCTTATCCGCCACTAAAGTAGAGTTTGAAACATAATGCTTCAGCTCCCAAATTCCCCTTTCACACCACTTTTTGAATCTCTTGTGTACGCTCCTATAATTGCCATATATTTCTGGTAAAAGTTGCCACTGGCAGCCACTTTGTACTATATACCATATTGCTTCCATAAATTTTCTTAATCGGTCTTCATCTTTACTGTGTATTCCTTTTACGCTTTTCAAATTTGCAAAAATTTGTTTCCATTTTGTTTCTTGTATGTAATATTTCATTTGGTAGTTTCTCCTTATTTATTCACGGTTAAACTACCGCTTTTTCCTTATTTCTTCTACCTTTTTTTTCTCACAGAATAATTTTGTTCACAGAGCCTACGAATTGCCTCTGTTGTTCTGGCGCACCCATGTAATACTTCTCCTTTATTGATGATGTTATCATACCATTATATGGTGGGACCATACATGACTGTTATGTTACGTAAATTAGCTTATCCTTGAGTTTGCAGACACCTTCTGAGGTTCAATATTATCGCTGGTATTGTGAATCTGAGGCACGGAGCTTTCGGGTTGGGGTTCCTTACCGGATTTTATCAGCAACTCTCTTTATGTTGTTTCTCAGAAGATGTCTTGAAATCATTTAAGTAGCTAATTTATTAAGCATAACGGTAATCATATTAAAGAAAATATTGGTTTTTGAGGTAAGAGGAGAATGTTCGTAATCTTTGCTCATGCGCCTAAAATTGGAGAGCCAAGCAAAGGTTCTTTCAACTATCCAACGTTTTGGAATAACCTGAAATCCTTCAGCTTCGGGAT
>NZ_JACVWV010000169.1 GCF_014534705.1 Wolbachia endosymbiont of Pentalonia nigronervosa
GAACTACTATCGCAGGAAATAACAACAGCATTGGAGGAGTTAGCAATTCAGCAAGGAGAAAAAAATGACTGATTCACTAAAAAGCAAGCAAATATATTTAGAGTTCATAGGATGTTTAATAAACCAATCTAACATTGACATTAATAAACGTGGAATAAATGGTAAAACCCCACTACATTGTGCTATAGAACTCGATGAGATGAGCTTAGTTGATCTTTTGCTGAGTAAGAGAAGCATAAATCCGCTGATAACTGACAATGAAAACAAAAGTGCCCTGGATTATGCAAAAGATAATAGAGTATTACAGGTGCTAATCAACCACAAATACGGGTTAGAGAAAGACAGCTTACTTCACTTAGCTGCAATATTGAACGAAGAAAATGCAGTAAGGTTTTTGCTTAAAAATGGTGTTGATGCAAATGTACAAAATGCTCTTCTTCACACGCCACTACACTTAGCAGCTGGAATGGGGCATGAAAAGGTAGTAGAAATTTTAATTAAGGAAGGAAAAACAGACAAAGATGTTTTAGATATCAGAAACCATACACCACTGCACTATGCAGTAAATAACAAGAAGCTAAGAGTAGTGAAACTGCTCTCAAACTTAGGTGCAGATGTAAATAGAATTGGTAGTGGTAAAAGTGCAATGAGGCTATCTTCTTTGCATATAGCGGTAAATAACACTAATTATGACGAGAGGGACTTATGTCTTGATATAGTAAGATGTTTAATCAACGCACCAAATGCTGAGATTAACCTGCAAGATTATGAAAAGAAGACACCACTACACTATGCTGAAAGGGTAAAGAATGTAGAAGTACTACTTGCCAGAAAAGATATAAACCCTTTAATGAAAGATGATGATGGCAAAACACCACTTTGTTACGCAAGAGAGGAAAATAAACAGGATATAGTCAAGATATTAATAAATAATAGGTATGGGCAAGAGAAGAATAGTTTACTGCATTTAGCTGCTGAAAAAGGAAGTTCAGAATTAATAGACAGCATTTTGGATGAAGGAGTTGAAGTAGATACTTTAAATGAGAGTGGAGAATCAGCAATATATCTTGCCGCAAAAAATGGTCACCTTAATGCAGTCAAATTATTGTTAAAGAAAGGAGCAGATGCTACGGATGTTTTTCAGCATGCGATAATAACAAACAATGCAAAACTGATCAAATTATTAGG
>NZ_JACVWV010000170.1 GCF_014534705.1 Wolbachia endosymbiont of Pentalonia nigronervosa
CTCCAATGCTGTTGTTATTTCCTGCGATAGTAGCTCATGAATCTTTTCCGCATCACTCATCGATGCAAGTAGTGCTGATACTCTATCTGGAATGTTGAGCAGATTATTTCTTACCACTCTTGCTGCGTTAAAAGCTTCGGTTTTTACTTCTTCTATCGGCACTAATTCTCCAATTTCAGCTTTTGCTTTGGCTTCTAGCAATTTCCCTCGTTCTATTTCATTCTTGATACGAGTTTTGAGGAGCATAGTAGAGAGTTCATTAGCTTCACCGTTCTTTCTTCTTTGTGGTTGACTTGGATCTCGTATAACTTCTATTGCTTCATTTGCCTGCTCTCTATCAATCATACCATCCTTAAGTTCTACTATTCCCTTTTTTACTAAATAACAGACATACTGCTTGGAAAATCCTTGTTCTTTTGCCCATTCTGTCTGCGTAATCTTTTCTCTTTCCACTTTTCTTATGAGTTTTTTTCTTGAATCTGTGCAAAAGTTTTACCAGAGTTGGAAAGAATAGCTTCTCTTCCCGTATACACTTGCCAACGTTTTATCGTTACATCTACAAACTTAGGATCAAGCTCTATAGTTCTACACACTCTTCCTGTTCTCTCACATGCAATCAGCGTGCTGCCAGAACCACTAAATGGATCTAAAACGATATCTCCTGGTCTACTGCTGTTTACTATTGCTCTTTCCATTAACTCCACTGGCTTCATCGTTGGGTGCAGAGTATTGTGAACCGGCTTATCATAAAACCACAGATCGCTTTGATTTCTTCCCCCATACCACTGACGCTTATTGCCTTCTTTCCAGCCATAGAGTATTGTTTCATATTGCCTTTGATAATCTGCTCTTCCGATAGTAAAATGATTCTTTGCCCAGATGATAAACGTTGACCAATGTCCTCCTGCTTCTGCAAATACTTTTTGTAGCGTAGAAAGTTCTGAAGATGCTGAGCAAATATAAACTGCCCCTTTGTTATGAGCTAAAATATGCGAGCAAACATCAAAAAGAAATAACCCGTACTTTTCACCTTGATCATCGCCAAGTATTTTTCTATCATCTCTTTCTTGACTAGCACCATAATCTACGTTATAAGGAGGGTCGCAAACGGTAATATCTGCTGTTTTATTGTCTAGAACAGCTTTAAATGAATCAACCAACCTGCTATCCCCACA
>NZ_JACVWV010000171.1 GCF_014534705.1 Wolbachia endosymbiont of Pentalonia nigronervosa
ATATTGAGTCAAAAGATATAAAGGTAGATGGTACAGCAACACGTATCACTTGGTCACCAGTTTGGTGTGAAGTTGGCAGAGAATATGCTATTGTTTTACTAACTGATGATCAAAATACTGCAGTTAAAATAGCGGAATTAGGAAAATATGATGCAGTAAACAGCCGTTGGGTAACGAGTCAACCGTATCAGGTGGGAGTATTACTGTCATCAAGCAATGCCAGCACTTGGACTCCACATCAAAATTTAGATTTAACTTTTCGACTGTTAGCTGCAAAATTTACGGAAAATTCCACCACAATTAATCTTGGCAAGATTACCGCAAATAACAC
Organism: Wolbachia endosymbiont of Pentalonia nigronervosa; assembly: GCF_014534705.1. GTDB lineage: Bacteria > Pseudomonadota > Alphaproteobacteria > Rickettsiales > Anaplasmataceae > Wolbachia. The sequence goes on from NZ_JACVWV010000171.1 coordinate 332, forward strand.
TTCAGATTTAATTGCTCTGGCAAACGTTGAAAAAGTCTCATTTGATACTAATGCTGAGTTTATTTTAACTGAGCAGGATGGAAAAGAGCATTTTTTATCTGATAATCTGCCATTAGCGCTGCGTTCAAGACTCTCTGGAGAATTAACTGTAAAAACAACGCTAAAAGGCTCAAAGGAAAGAAGCCCGGTACTTTACCCCGGTTTACAATTGGTTCTTGGCAATGTGGGAGAATCTGCAGATTACGTAACCAGGAGCATTCCAGCAGGTTCAAATACTAAGATAACAATTACTTATGATGCATTAATACCTAGTACTGCCGATGTTAAAGCATATGTGCAAAAAAACGTGGAAAGAGAATGGCAGCTAGTTAATTTAACAACAGGAAAACCTATCGGCGACAACTGGGTGGAGAGAACTCATATGCTGACAAACTTTAATGCCAATGAAACCAGGATAAAGCTAGTTCTTAGTGGTACAGTGCAATATCGCCCTAAAGTGAAAAATTTACGAATTATCATAACATAAAGTGCCAAGTGATAAAACTAAACGAGGATATCCACTGCCTCATCCAGAAAATATTGCCGTGCAAGATGTGGTACGTATTCGCACAAGCATTGAAAAAATAGATGAGGATATTACCAGTAGGGAAAATGAACATGATGAGCTGAAGGGTAACTTTGAAAGATTTAGTTTTGAAAAACTGTTAAAATTGTGGGGAAATTAAGAGATGACTATCGCAAAAGAAGTAGTATACGCATTACATCAAAGAATTAAGGATTTATCTCAAGATGCAACGCCTGATAAGGTAGCATATTTGGCCAAGGCATTAGAGTCTATAGC
>NZ_JACVWV010000172.1 GCF_014534705.1 Wolbachia endosymbiont of Pentalonia nigronervosa
AAGCTTGGCAATGCCCAGGATTTACTAATACGTTTGAAATTTGGAAGTAAGAAGGAGGAAAATATGTCTATTTATATGCGTTTCGAAAACAACAAACAAGTAGAAATGACGACACTAGAAAACAAACCGGAAGGAGAAGGATGGTATGAAGCACCAGAAAACTTCGATTGGCAAAAAAGATATTGTTTAGCGGAAGGGGAAAAAATTGTTGAAAGGAGTAATGAAGATATTGAGCTGGAATTATTGCGAAATGCGAAACTTTCTGCATTGTCTGATCTTCGTATTCATTATGATAGGTGTACTCACCAATACGCAGGCTATTCTCACCAGAAAGCTAAGTCGTATGAAATTCAGGAAAAAGCTGCGGAGAATATTTTAGCTTCAGAATCAAGTAAATTAAACGAAAAAGATACTCAAATTATTGAACCTCTAGCAAAAGTTCGAGACATAACAATAATTGAAATGGCGAAACTCATCCAAAATAAAGCGCAACAAGCAGTAAAAGCAATAATAAAATGTGAGGAGCTTGAAGATCTGGCCGAGAGGAAATTTGAAGCAGCCAAAAATGAGGGAGAGCTAAAGGCTTTACTCAATGATTTTAAACAAAGAATACAAGAAATAGGCAGAGGATGACAGAACAATTTTTACATGGTGTGAATGTTATTGAAGTAACTTCAGGCCCAAAAACAATTAGAACCAGTAAATCATCAGTGATAGGTGTAATTGGCACAGCACCAGATGCAGATGAGCAAAAGTTTCCACTGAATAAACCAATATTAATAGCAGGAAGCTTGAAAGAAGCAGCAAAACTTGGAAAAAAAGGGACTCTTCCTTCTGCAGTAAATGAGATTTTCTCCCAAGTTGGTGCAACAGTAGTAGTTATTCGTGTCGAAGAGAGCAAAAATACTGACTTGAAGTTAAAGGAAGAAGAAACGCTGAAGAATGTAATTGGAGGAATTGACGAAAAAACTGGGGAGTATCAAGGCATACAGGCGTTTTTAAGCAGTGAAAGCATAGTCCATGTTGCTCCAAGAATACTAATTGCCCCTTATTTTACTCATCAATTATCTGAGTCTAAAAATCCGGTAGTAGCAGTTTTGATAGGGGTGGCAGAAAAGTTGAGAGCAATAATAGTAGCAGATGGGCCAAATACTAA
>NZ_JACVWV010000173.1 GCF_014534705.1 Wolbachia endosymbiont of Pentalonia nigronervosa
CCTGTTCGCCCTATCCACATCACTGCTGCTATGAACTTTCTGTTGTCCTTTGCACTCCTTCCACTATCCCCTTTCTTTCCGGGTAAACTCTCCTTTATCCTTTCCCATTGCTTATCTTTTAAGTCGTATAACATCCTTAGCTTCTCTCAAAAATTGTTATTATAACTCCTTTCTTTTTGAATGTCTACACTACCTAAGTAGCTCACTTTTGCCAAAAGCCTTGATTTGAGCTGGATTTATCACACTTACATTATGCCCAAAATCGTACATGAAATTCACTATATCTTCACTATAACAACCTGTTGCTTCAAGACATATGTGAATTAGGTCTGCTCCATGTCCATTGCACCAAGCTACAAGCTTTTCAAAACCTTCTTGGTTATTGTGAAAAACTTTATGTCGTTCTTTGTTATCTATCAACAAACAGGCATCAAATTTTTCTTTAGCAATATCTACACCTAAAATAGCATTTGCTTGCATAAACTAGCCTCCAAAACTATAAATAAAATTGAGAGTTTAGACTAACCTTGTTATACGGGATATGATTCCAAAGATACTGTCCAGTCTTTTAACTCTATGTTGGGAAGGGAGCAAAATCTATGGATCGGCCTTATTGGCATAAGTTGGGGTTCAGCTTCACCTTCCCTGCAAGACACTTTAGCTATAATGCCTTACTTTTTAAAGATACAAGTTGGGGTTCAAAGAGCTTCGTTATGGCCTACAATTACGCTAAAAGACTAAAAACTCATAAGGGTCTTACTCCTTATGAGTTTATATGTGATCAGTGGACAAAATTTCCTGATTTATTTATACTCCCATCATACTCTGGGACCATACACCTAGTGGATAGATCTAGTGATGTTACACTTTATCTAAAGATCAATGGCAAGGGTGCAGATGATGAAAAATTCGTTACTTGCAGTGAATAAGTGAATTCAAATATTGTCTATCGGTATAAAAGCTGTTATAATTTGATTCTATACTAAGTAAGGTATCTAACTGATGTCTATGCAAATGAACAAAGTACTAGTAATTATAATGCTTTTAGGCTCTATTTTTTTATCATATTCTGGTAATGCAGGCTTCTTTAATAGTGAGTTGCAAGAATCAGTACGAAGTTTTTTTACCTCATTGCCGCATGATATAGACAGTCTA
>NZ_JACVWV010000174.1 GCF_014534705.1 Wolbachia endosymbiont of Pentalonia nigronervosa
TACCGTTTGCGACCCTCCTTATAACGTAGATTATGGTGCTAGTCAAGAAAGAGATGATAGAAAAATACTTGGCGATGATCAAGGTGAAAAGTACGGGTTATTTCTTTTTGATGTTTGCTCGCATATTTTAGCTCATACCAAAGGGGCAGTTTATATTTGCTCAGCATCTTCAGAACTTTCTACGCTACAAAAAGTATTTGCAGAAGCAGGAGGACATTGGTCAACGTTTATCATCTGGGCAAAGAATCATTTTACTATCGGAAGAGCAGATTATCAAAGGCAATATGAAACAATACTCTATGGCTGGAAAGAAGGCAATAAGCGTCAGTGGTATGGGGGAAGAAATCAAAGCGATCTGTGGTTTTATGATAAGCCGGTTCACAATACTCTGCACCCAACGATGAAGCCAGTGGAGTTAATGGAAAGAGCAATAGTAAACAGCAGTAGACCAGGAGATATCGTTTTAGATCCATTTAGTGGTTCTGGCAGCACGCTGATTGCATGTGAGAGAACAGGAAGAGTGTGTAGAACTATAGAGCTTGATCCGAAGTTTGTTGATGTAACGATAAAACGTTGGCAGGTGTATACGGGAAGAGAAGCTATTCTTTCCAACTCTGGCAAGACTTTTGCACAGATTCAAGAAAAAAACTCATAAGAAAAGTGGAAAGAGAAAAAATTACTCAAACAGAATGGGCAAGAGAACAAGGATTTTCCAAGCAGTATGTCTGTTATTTAGTAAAACAGGGGATTGTAGAACTTAAGGATGGTATGATTGATAGAGAGCAGGCAAATGAAGCAATAGAAGTTATACGAGATCCAAGTCAACCGCAACGCAGAAAAAACGGTGAAGCTAATGAACTATCTACTATGCTCCTCAAAACTCGTATCAAGAACGAAATAGAACGAGGGAAATTGCTAGAAGCCAAAGCAAAAGCTGAAATTGGAGAATTAGTGCCGATAGAAGAAGTAAAAACCGAAGCTTTTAACGCAGCAAGAGTGGTAAGAAATAATCTTCTCAATATCCCAGATAGAGTATCAGCGCTTCTTGCATCGATGAGTGACGCGGAAAAGATTCATGAACTACTATCGCAGGAAATAACAACAGCATTGGAGGAGTTAGCAATTCAGCAAGGAGAAAAAAATG
>NZ_JACVWV010000175.1 GCF_014534705.1 Wolbachia endosymbiont of Pentalonia nigronervosa
TCTTACTTCCTCTATTACATATTTTTCTACTTCCCCTGCCGCTATTGTTCGATTACTTGATTGGCAGTGCATTCCTCTTATATGATTACGGCATACATAATACCTATAGCTTTTGTTTCTCTTTCTTGTATGTGTTCCTGCCATGCTGACGTTACATGAATGGCATCTTATTACCCCTTTTAATAACATCTCTTCATACCTTAACGCATACTTTGCTTGGCGTGTTCTCCTTATCTCTTCTACTTTATTCCATAGCTCCTCATCGATTATTCCTTCATGTTGTCCTGGGTAGCATTTTTCTTTGTATTTTATTTTTCCTATGTATGTAAAATTCGTTATTATTCCTCTTACTGTTGCTTTTTTGAATTCTCCTCCTCCGTAAATCTTTCCTGATTTTACTTTTCTTTCTTTCACTCTATATCCTTGCCTGTTTATTTCTTTTGCCACTGCTGCCACTGATTTTAGCTCTATGAATCTTTCAAATATATGTTTTACTACTTTTGCCTCCTCCTCATTTATAATTAGTTTTTTTTCTTTAGCATCGTAGCCCAGTGGCACCGCGCCTCCCATCCATAGTCCTCTTTCTTTCGATCCTGCTATTTTTATCCTTATGTGATCTCCTACTGCTTTTCTTTCTCTTTGCGCTATGCCTAAATTTAAATATAACATGAACTCATTGTCTGTACTTTCCTCGTTTAAATACGGTTCCATTACTGAACTAAACCTCACTCGGTTTCTATTAAATTTATCTGATATTACTCGGATAAAATCTACTAGTGATCTTGTCAGTCTATTTAACTTGAAAACTATTACATAATTTACTCTTCCTATTTCTATATCACGCAATAATTCACACAAGGCTGGCCTATCTAGATTACCTCCTGAATACCCTCCGTCATCATATCTTTTTGCTAGTAATTCCCAGCCCTCTTGTTTTTTAGTGTTGAAAAACTTTTCACACTCTGCCCTTTGTGACTCTATGCTGTTAAATGCTTGTTCTAGTCCATCTTCATTTGATTTTCTTGTATAAATTGCACAACGAACTTCTTTTTTCATTTATTCCTTCTCCTTAAAGAATACTAAGCCATTCCAGTGACTACCTGTTATTTTGTTAGCTACTGCAGACAGAGATTTATAAGAC
>NZ_JACVWV010000176.1 GCF_014534705.1 Wolbachia endosymbiont of Pentalonia nigronervosa
GCTTAGTATTCTTTAAGGAGAAGGAATAAATGAAAAAAGAAGTTCGTTGTGCAATTTATACAAGAAAATCAAATGAAGATGGACTAGAACAAGCATTTAACAGCATAGAGTCACAAAGGGCAGAGTGTGAAAAGTTTTTCAACGCTAATAAGCGAGAAGGTTGGTCTTTATTGCCAAAAAGGTACGATGATGGGGGATATTCAGGAGGTAACTTAGATAGGCCAGCCTTGTGTGAATTATTGCGTGATATAGAAATAGGAAGAGTAAATTATGTAATAGTGTTTAAGTTAAATAGACTGACAAGATCACTAGTAGATTTTATCCGAGTAATATCAGATAAATTTAATAGAAACCGAGTGAGGTTTAGCTCAGTAATGGAACCGTATTTAAACGAGGAAAGTACAGACAATGAGTTCATGTTATATTTAAATTTAGGTATAGCGCAAAGAGAAAGAAAAGCAGTAGGAGATCACATAAGGATAAAAATAGCAGGATCGAAAGAAAGAGGACTATGGATGGGAGGCGCGGTGCCACTGGGCTACGATGCTAAAGAAAAAAAACTAATGATAAATGAGGAGGAGGCAAAAGTAGTAAAACGTATATTTGAAAGATTCATAGAGCTAAAATCAGTGGCAGCAGTGGCAAAAGAAATAAACAGGCAAGGGTATAGAGTGAAAGAAAGAAAAGTGAAATCAGGAAAGATTTACGGAGGAGGAGAATTCAAAAAAGCAACAGTAAGAGGAATAATAACAAATTTTACATATATAGGAAAAGTAAAATACAAAGAAAAATGCTACCCAGGACAACATGAAGGAATAATCGATGAGGAGCTATGGAATAAAGTAGAAGAGATAAGAAGAACACGCCAAGCAAAGTATGCGTTAAAGTATGAAGAGATGTTATTAAAAGGGGTAATAAGATGCCATTCATGTAACGTCAGCATGGCAGGAACACATACAAGAAAGAGAAACAAAAGCTATAGGTATTATGTATGCCGTAATCATATAAGAGGAATGCACTGCCAATCAAGTAATCGAACAATAGCGGCAGGGGAAGTAGAAAAATATGTAATAGAGGAAGTAAGA
>NZ_JACVWV010000177.1 GCF_014534705.1 Wolbachia endosymbiont of Pentalonia nigronervosa
TCCCGATTTTTCAGAGGTAAAAACTCACGATTGTCTGAGATATTTTTTTCATGTCCTACAGAATTTACTAAAAAGGTTTCATTCTTAAATCTTTCATTAGAGGGACTTTTATGAAATCTAAAAATTCTTACTCAGGTATTGATCCTAAAGTTGTCGGGTTAGTGAAATTTTACGCAAAATCACTTAAATATTCTGCTGACCAAAGTATTGAAGACATAGAACAAGACCTTTTTTGTGAGTTTTTCTCATGTCTGAATCAATATGATGAAACTAAAGGTAGTCTTTCCACTTTTGCCAAACAAGTTATTAAAAATCGTATCCATAATTTAACCCGTAAGCATATACACACTACGCCTAATCTTAAGAATTGCATGCAACAAGAAAGTTACTGCTTTGAAGACGAATCAATATTACGTGTTGATGTTGAACGAATCATTTCAAAGTTACCAGAGAAGTGGCAGGTTTTATGTAAACAGCTTAAGTATCACAGCATTACTGAAGTTGCACATATGCACAACATGTCGAGGACTACTTTGCACCGCATTCTCAAAAAAATGAGATCTAAATTTTTATCTCTTGACGAAAAAAAATGCAAGAGAAAGTGAACAGTTTTTTGAAATTTGGTGAATGTATATACAAAGGGCAAATTTAAGTAAAAACATGGATTTAAAAATAATTAATAGTGAAGAAAGGGTAAAGTTGGTAACAGGTGTGAAGACAGTAATCTTTGGTCCTTATGGTATTGGTAAAACAAGTCTTTTAAAAACCATAAATGAGCCAACTTTGTGTCTTGATTTTGAAGCTGGTTTACTTGCTGTCCAAGATTGGCAAGGAGATTCAATTAGCATTCGCACCTGGAATCAAGCTCGGGATATAGCCTGCCTAATTGGTGGTCCAAATCCTGCACTAAAATCTGATTCAGCATATAGTCAAAGACACTATGAGCACGTATCAAGTAAATACAATGGGCTCTCTTCAGAGTTTTCTAAATATCGATGTATTTTCATTGATAGCATAACAGTTGCATCTCGTCTGTGTCTCTTATGGGCAAAAATGCAACCTGAAGC
>NZ_JACVWV010000178.1 GCF_014534705.1 Wolbachia endosymbiont of Pentalonia nigronervosa
GTCATCTCTTAATTTCCCCACAATTTTAACAGTTTTTCAAAACTAAATCTTTCAAAGTTACCCTTCAGCTCATCATGTTCATTTTCCCTACTGGTAATATCCTCATCTATTTTTTCAATGCTTGTGCGAATACGTACCACATCTTGCACGGCAATATTTTCTGGATGAGGCAGTGGATATCCTCTATTCGTTTTATCTTCTGGCATTTCATGTAATAATTATTCGCAAATTTTTCACTTTAGGACGATATTGCACTGTACCACTAAGAACTAGCTTTATCCTGGTTTCATTGGCATTAAAGTTTGTCAGTATGTGAATCCTCTCCACCCAGTTGTCACCGATAGGTTTTCCTGTTGTTAAATTAACTAACTGCCATTCTCTTTCCACGTTTTTTTGCACATATGCTTTAACATCGGCAGTGCCAGGTATTAATGCATCATAAGTAATTGTTATCTTAGTATTTGAACCTGCTGGAATGCTCCTGGTTACGTAATCTGCAGATTCTCCCACATTTCCAAGAACCAACTGTAACCCAGGATAAAGCACTGGACTTCTTTCCTTTGAGCCTTTTAGCGTTGTTTTTACAGTTAATTCTCCAGAGAGTCTTGAACGCAGCGCTAATGGCAGATTATCAGATAAAAAATGCTCTTTTCCATCCTGCTCAGTTAAAATAAACTCAGCATTAGTATCAAATGAGACTTTTTCAACGTTTGCCAGAGCAATTAAATCTGAAGTGTTATTTGCGGTAATCTTGCCAAGATTAATTGTGGTGGAATTTTCAGTAAATTTTGCAGCTAACAGTCGAAAAGTTAAATCTAAATTTTGATGTGGAGTCCAAGTGCTGGCATTGCTCGATGAAAGTAACACTCCCACCTGATACGGTTGACTCGTTACCCAACGGCTGTTTACTGCATCATATTTTCCTAATTCCGCTATTTTAACTGCAGTATTTTGATCATCAGTTAGTAAAACAATAGCATATTCTCTGCCAACTTCACACCAAACTGGTGACCAAGTGATACGTGTTGCTGTACCATCTACCTTTATATCTTTTGACTCAATAT
>NZ_JACVWV010000179.1 GCF_014534705.1 Wolbachia endosymbiont of Pentalonia nigronervosa
AAGTTTTAAAATGGACACAAGTAAAATGGGAAGATAAAGACTCAAGAACAGCTCATTATGTTTGTATCGAATGTAACGGCAAAATAGAAAATCATCAAAAGACAGAAATGCTTTCACGTGGAGAATGGAGAGTAACGAACGAAACGAAAGGTGGAAAGATAGCAGGGTTTCATATTTCAAGTCTTTATAGCCCAGTTGGCTGGTATAGTTGGAGTCAAGCAGTGGAGGATTTTCAGCACGCAAAAGAAAATGAGCAATTATTAAAGGTTTGGATAAACACCACACTTGGAGAAACGTGGGTAGATAAAGGAGAAGTACCAGACTGGAGGCACTTATTTGAACGCAGGGAATTCTATACTATTGGCACAATCCCAAAAGGCGAAGTAATACTCACAGCAGGTGTTGACGTACAAAAAGACAGAATAGAGGCAGAAGTTGTAGCTTGGGGAAGAAATCGTGAAAACTGGTCAATAGATTATCAGGTGTTTGAAGGAGATCCAGGAAGAGATGTGGTTTGGAACAAACTTTCAGAGTTACTGAATCATCACTTTTTAGGTAGTGACGGATTAGAGTACACAATCAGCATGATGGCAGTAGATGCAGGATATGCAACGCAGGAAGTATACAATTGGGTGAGAATCCAGCAGAGCTTTGGTAAAGTAATGGCAGTAAAGGGAGTGAACAAAGCCCTAGTACCGCTTAATAGCCCAAGTAGAGTTAGTGGCAGGTAAAAAGCTCTACAGAGCTCTGGCCAGTTGAATATTAAAGTCGGCAACTACTCACGAGACGGTGAAAAAGCTCCAGCAGCATTTTCCAGAGCTGAGTATTTTAAACAACTGACAGCGGATTACCAAAGTAGTGAATCAAGCAGGAGTGGCAGAAAATAAGAGACCGTAATGAAGCACTTGATTGCCGAATTTATGCCAGAGCAGCATCTATAGCCCTTGGGATTGATCGTTGGCAAGAGAGTAAATGGGTTAGTTTGAGTGAAAAGACTGAGAGCAAAAAGCCAAAGAAAATAGTCAAAAGTAAATGGATAGAAAATGTACACTGAAGAATATTT
>NZ_JACVWV010000180.1 GCF_014534705.1 Wolbachia endosymbiont of Pentalonia nigronervosa
ATATTATTCGTAGTGGTATTGAATTTAACCGACTTGGGCAAAAAGAAGCATATTACCTATTCAGAGAGCATCCAGGAGAAGGATCATTTGGAGAATCTGTTAGAGTACCAGCAAGTGATGTACTTCATATCTATAAACCGCTGAGACCTGGGCAAATTAGAGGAGAACCATGGCTTTCAAATGTACTTTTAAAACTCTACGAACTTGATCAATATGACGATGCAGAGCTGGTAAGAAAAAAAACTGCAGCAATGTTTGCCGGGTTTGTTACACGACTTGATCCAGAAGCAAATATAATGGGTGAAGGTGAAGCAAATGAGCATGGAGTAGCATTATCAGGTTTAGAACCAGGAACAATGCAACTTTTAGATCCAGGGGAAGACATAAAATTTTCAGAGCCATCTGATGTGGGTGGCAGTTATGAAGCGTTCATGAGGCAGCAATTAAGAGCTATAGCAATCGGTATGGGTATCACTTATGAGCAACTGACAGGTGATTTAACCAACGTAAATTATTCATCTATTCGAGCAGGATTAATAGAGTTTCGCAGAAGATGTGCGATGTTGCAGCATAATATCATGGTCTTTCAATTTTGCCGGCCAGTGTGGAATAGATGGCTAGAACTTGCTACCTTATCAGGAAAACTTTCTACAACAGGAAAAGAAACATCGAAAGAAGTAAAATGGATAGCACAGGGGTTTGATTGGGTGGATCCGTTAAAAGACCAGCAGGCACAGCAGATGGCGGTGAGGAATGGTTTTAAAAGTCGGTCAGAAGTTGTTTCAGAGTTGGGTTATGATGTTGAGGAAATTGATCAAGAAATAGCAGAAGATCAAAGACGTGCTGATTCTTTCAACCTATTTTTTGACTCTGATGCTAGGGGGAACAATGCTGCTAAATAAGCCGTTAATGCTTGAACCAAGGAGTTTTGAGCTGCTATCGCTATATAAGGAAAAACAGCCAATTTTCAAAAATTTCAAGCATTCTATCAAAAATAACGTAGGAAAAGGAAAAACTGTAGTTATACCAATTCATGGAATTTTGAC
>NZ_JACVWV010000181.1 GCF_014534705.1 Wolbachia endosymbiont of Pentalonia nigronervosa
CCTTGGCCAATATTTTGTAGTAGTGGCATCTTCCCGATACATTCAATTATGCTCCAACGATTTTCTTTATTGTACTTTATATTTGTTGGAGTAAATTTGTGTGGACCAAAGGATAGCATTTTTAATAAATGGGGTCTATAGTATCAAACAAAACGTCTCGCGACTTTTCTCTTATTCTTTTTATCACTGCATCAGCAAGACTACGAACATCCTGACTTGGTGCTGCTTGTATGCTGATATTAAAATAATTGTGTTGAGTTTGGTTAAAAGTTTTATTTTCTGTTTTACTTTCAAACTTGTTTTTTAGGTACTCTTTAAATGTATTATCTTTTTCCTCTTCTTCTCTGCTAGATCTTTTCTCTTCTATTACGCTTTTAAACTTAATATTATTTTTACTATTCTCAGAGACTTTTTTAAGCACGTTATTATTTAATAAAGGATTTTCATTATTAAAAATACCATTTTTAAAAAGTATACTACTATTTTTTCCATCAACTAATGAAACAACGCTTTTTCTCTTTTCAAATTCTTTTATGGGACTATTTTCTGAGATTTTTCCAAATATGCTACTAACAGTACTTCCCATCCATGAAAAGGCTTCTCCTACAGGTTTTATTATAGATTTTATATACTCCCAAAAGCTAGCAAAGAATTCCTTCACCTTTTGCCAGTTAGCTATTACAAGCGCTGCCCCAGTGACAAGTCCAGTAATTAAAAGTCCTATAGGGTTACTCATTACAGCTAATGATATTGCCCTCAACCCTGTTATTACTGCAGGAAAAACTGTAGCTGATAAAAATGAAAATGTACCAATTATACTTGCTCTTAGCCCAAAAATTGTACTTCCTAATAATGTAAACCCATAACCTAGTCCTACTGCTGCGATTTTTAAACTTATCAAGGCTGTTACAGTACCCATGATTGCTGTGGTTAAAGTTGGATATTTTTCTGCAAACTCTGCTACATATCTAGTTTTTTCCTGCAAGAACTCAGCTATGGACTTTAAAGTAGGCAACATCACTGAACCTAAGTTCATAC
>NZ_JACVWV010000182.1 GCF_014534705.1 Wolbachia endosymbiont of Pentalonia nigronervosa
AGTCAAAATTCCATGAATAGGTATTACTGCTGTTTTTTCTTCTCCTACGCTATTTTTGACAGAATGCTTGAAATTTTTGAAAATTGGCTGTTTTTCCTTATATAGCGATAGCAGCTCAAAACTCCTTGGTTCAAGCATTAACGGCTTATTTAGCAGCATTGTTCCCCCTAGCATCAGAGTCAAAAAATAGGTTGAAAGAATCAGCACGTCTTTGATCTTCTGCTATTTCTTGATCTACTTCCTCAACATCATAACCCAGCTCTGAAACTACTTCTGAACGACTCTTAAACCCATTTCTTACTGCCATCTGTTGTGCCTGCTGGTCTTTTAACGGATCCACCCACCTGTGCTATCCATTTTACATCTTTTAACATTTGGTTATCTTTTATAGTTGTGGCAGAAAGTTTTCCTGATAAAGTCGCAAGTTCTAACCATCTATTCCACACTGGTCGGCAAAATTGAAATACCATAATATTGTGTTGTAACATCGCACATCTTCTGCGAAACTCCAGCTCGTATTGATGAATAATTTACGTTGGTTAAATCACCTGTTAGTTGCTCATAAGTGATACCCATACCTATTGCTATAGCTCTGCCTCATGAACGCTTCATAACTGCCACCCACATCAGATGGCTCTGAAAATTTAATGTCTTCCCCTGGGTCTAAAAGCTGCATAGTTCCTGGCTCTAAACCTGATAATGCTACCCCATGCTCATTTGCTTCACTTTCTCCTAAAATGTTTGCTTCTGGATCAAGTCTCGTGATAAACCCGGCAAACATCGCTGCAGTCTTTTTTCGCACTAATTCAGCATCATCATATTGATCAAGTTCATAGAGTTTTAAAAGTACATTTGAAAGCCATGGTTCTCCTCTAATTTGCCCAGGTCTCAGCGGTTTATAGATATGAAGTACATCACTTGCTGGTACTCTAACAGATTCTCCAAATGATCCTTCTCCTGGATGCTCTCTGAATAGGTAATATGCTTCTTTTTGCCCAAGTCGGTTAAATTCAATACCACTACGAATAA
>NZ_JACVWV010000003.1:0-36303 GCF_014534705.1 Wolbachia endosymbiont of Pentalonia nigronervosa
GTTCCAATAGAAAAACACCAAGAGAATACGATAAAGAGCTTTATAAAGAGAGAAATCTCATCGAAAGAATGTTCAATAAACTCAAGAATTTTCGTAGGGTTGCTACTCGTTATGATAAATTAGCTATTTCTTTCTTATCTTTTGTCCATATTGCTTCTATATATCTTTGGTTAAAATAAATGTCGACACTACCTAACAGCATATTTTTATAAATCAACTCTTTTTATTACAAAAACTTATTTTTTTTGAGATCTTTATGATAGAAGAAGTACACCCTTGAGAGGCATGATAATGACAATAAAATTGCCATTATAGAGAGAGTAAGAGAGATTTAGTGAAATTTAAATTTGTGTCCGCAGTTATCTTTCACAATTACAATTAGTGCCTTCTTGACATTTCGGTGTTAAATCGCTGTAGAATGTTAATATTGCATCATTATTTCTGATAAATACTGATTTATAATCATCACTTTCCATTTTATATAGACACATTCCATCTTTTCCTAATTCCTTAAATGCTTTAGTTGCTGAAATTAGAATATCATCAGCGTGAAGATTATAAACATATCCATTTGGACATTTTACTTTCACTTTTCCGTCTTTATTTAAGTACTGCACGCCAAATGTATAAACCGGCGGTTTGATGTCTACTTCATTGCACAGAGAACTATTATTCCATATGGCTCCTGCCCATTTCTTTTCTTGCGCTTCAACATATCTTCCCATAAAATGCATGCCACCTAAATTTGACTTACCCACTTCACCACAAAAAATATGCCCAAAACCTGTAGTTTCTTTTTCTCTACCGCTGTTTGTAAACCAAATGTGTGTTAACTCGTCTTTAAATACTTCTAAACTTGCTTTTGCTGTAATGATTCGATGATCAAGTTCATCATAAATTTTTTTCACTGTTTCTTGATGTTGTGGGCAATCAAGTAAAATCCTAAAACTCTCTTCATCAGGATATTCTCCCCACTCTCCACAAACTCTCAGTACTCCTTGATCAAAGTCAGTTAATTCTGGAAATGGTGGTATATATTCTGGTTCTTGGGAATTTGTTCTAAAGAAAGGTTCGAACTCAATATCAACCTGACTTTGCTTATAGTAAAAAACAAACCCTATGACTAAAAGAGGTACAAAGCACAGAACAAGAATAAGACTTTTTGACATATTAAATAATATTGCCCTTATAAAAGACAACGCTAGAGGAAATATCTTAAAAAAGCTTTAACATTGCATGCATATCACCACTTAACCAACTTAAGAATGCTCCGCCACCAGTTGAAACATAGGTAAAGTCTTTATCAGTAAACCCAGCAGCATTTATTGCTGACGAACTATCCCCACCACCTATTACACTAATTAAATTTCCTTTTTTAGTGAAGTTACTTATAATATTCATTAATTCCTTAGTACCGGTTGCAAAAGCTGGGTACTCAAACATCCCGATAGGTCCATTCCATAATACAGTTTTACTATTTGCTATTACACCACTAATTGTCTCTAAAGTTTGTGGTCCAATGTCCAAAATTACATCATTATCTGCAATAGACTCAATTTTTTTTGCAATACCAACACTATAATCAGAATTTATTGCAACCAATACATCTTTTGGCACAATGATCTTACAATTGTTTTTATTTGCTATTTCTACAATGCTATGTAATAGATCATCTATACCTGCTTGAAATAAAGATTTACCTATGTTTACCTTATTAAACGATAAAAAACTATTAGCAATTGCGCCGCCTAAAATTAAAAAATCAACTTTTTCTGCTAGCCTTTTAAGCATTTTAATTTTTGTCGATATTTTGGCTCCACCAACAATTGCAGTAATAGGCTTAGCTTGGAACGATATCGACTCTTCTAGGTATTTTAATTCGTCTTGCATGGAAAATCCAATATAAGAAGGAAGGAACTCCGTAATACGTGCAATAGAAGCGTGAGCTCTATGAGAACAGGAAAACGCATCGTTTACATATACATCTGCTATCGATGATAATTGCTGTGCAAAATTCAAGTCATTTTGCTCTTCTTCTTTGTAAAATCTTAAATTTTCCAAGAGAGTAACATCTCCTGCGGCCATAGTGTTTACCACTTTTTGTACTTTCTCACCGATGCAGTCATCGACAAAATTCACCCCTTTATTTAACAATTGAGATAAAGCTTTAACGATATTTTTTAATGATAAATTTTCATCACGACCTTCTGGGCGTCCAAAATGTGATATGATCACAACTTTTGCACCTGCATTCATGAGATACTCGATAGTATTTAATGCCCTCAGAATACGCATATTATCCTGGATTTCTCCGTTTTTTATCGGAACATTAAAATCAACCCTAAGTAAAACAACTTTGTCTTGCAGGTCACAATCTTTTATACTTGATATACTCATTATAAAAACTAAATTATAGATATTATACACAATTTTGAGAATAATAACGAGATCTTAAATACTATAGTTCAATCATGAAATGGCAAGATGAAGGTGTTGTGATCGCAACTAAAAAATACGGTGATAAAAATTTAATTCTTTCCCTGTTTACAAAAAATCATGGTAAATATAGAGGGTTAGTAAGATCAACAAATAATAAATTTCAAATAAGCAATTTACTGCACGTGGAATGGAGTGCTAAGTTGCCAGAAAATTTAGGATTCTTTAAGTGTGAATTAATTGAATCTCCATTTCATCATTTCTTCCATGATAGGCTAAAAAACATAGCTGTTGTTTCTTTTGCTTTCATGTTAGAAAAAGTACTTCCAGAAAATGAACCTTGTATTGCGCTCTATAATCATTTTCAATATTTTATTGATGTGATTAAGTACAACAACGAATCTTGGCAAAGTTATTATCTTAATTTAGAACTTTCACTTCTCACACAACTGGGGTTTAGATTAGATTTATCTAAATGTGCTGCAACAGGAGAGACAGAAGACTTACATTTTATTTCCCCAAAAACCGGTAGAGCAGTATCAAAAGCAGCCGGGGATTATTATGCAAATAAACTTCTACCTTTTCCTCAAATGCTGCGTGACGTATATAATAATAATTTACAAAACAGCTATTCATTCGAAGAGTTTCAGTTAGGATTGAGAGTGACTGGCCATTTTTTAAATAAATACCTATTTTCACAGTTAAATATGGAGCTGCCAGAGCCTAGGAAACTTATTCTATCACTTTAAGATTTCTTGCAAATAAAAAGCAACTGAACAATCTATGAATCCATAGCTTCTAAGAATTTTTCTGCATCAAGTGCAGCCATACATCCAGTGCCAGCTGCTACCACCGCCTGACGATATACTTTATCCTGCACATCACCTGCTGCAAATATTCCAGGTCTGCTGGTTAAAGTTGTTCCAGGTTCGGTAATTATATAGCCCTGTGCATCCATTTCAACTAAACCCTTAAAAATACCAGTATTTGGTACATGTCCAATTGCAATAAATATTCCATCCACCTTTATCTCTTGAGTATTTCCTGTTTTGGTTGATTTTATTACAATATCAGTAACTTTTTTGGGATTTTCTTCTCCTAATATTTCTTCTACAGTGTGATCCCATATTATCTCTATTTTATCACTCTTAAAGAGCCTGTCTTGCATCACCTTTTCTGCCCTTAACGTATCACGTCTATGTATTAAGATAACTTTTCTGGCAAAGCGAGTTAAAAATATTGCCTCTTCAACAGCAGTATTTCCCCCACCAATTACAGCTACAACTTTATTTTTGAAGAATGCACCGTCACAAGTTGCACAAGCTGATACTCCATAACCTTGAAATTTTTTTTCTCCCTCCAAACCAAGCCATTTTGCCTGTGCACCAGATGCAATAATAACGGCACTTGAATGATAGTCACTAAAGTTGCCAAGAGATTTAAACTGATGTTCATCTAATTGTTCAACACTTTTTATTTCATCATTTACTATTTGTGCTCCAACTTTCTCTGCATGCAACTTCATTTGTTCCATTAACTCTGGACCCTGTATTGAAACAAAGCCAGGATAATTTTCAACATCCGTGGTGATTGTAAGCTGACCACCAGGCTGCATACCTGTTATTATAATTGTCTCTAAGTTTGCACGTGTTGCATATATAGCAGCAGCATAACCAGCCGCTCCAGAGCCAATGATCAGAACTTTTTTGTGCATCTATAATCCTTCGCTGTGAGAGTTAAGATAATCAGCCACCCCTTCATCGCTTGCTTGCATTGCTTGTTTACCTTTCCTCCAGCCTGCAGGACACACTTCACCATATGTCTTATGATGTTTAATTGCATCAACAATTCTAACAAACTCGTCGATATTACGCCCTAAAGGCAAGTCATTTATCGATTGATGGCGCACAATAAATTTATCATCTATGACAAAAGTTGCTCTGAGCGCAATTGATTCATCATGCAACACTCCATAATCTCTCGATATTGACTTCTTTATGTCAGATACTAAAGGATAGCTGATATCCCCTATTCCGCCGTCATTAACTTGAGTTTTACGCCAGTGATGATGCGAAAATTTTGAATCTATACTGATCCCTATTACTTCAACACCACGTTTCGAAAAATCATTAATTTTATTACTAAATGATATTATTTCAGTGGGACAAACAAAAGTGAAATCAAGTGGATAGAAGAAAAGAACAGCATACTTATCTCCAATATGCTTGCTTAAGCAGAAATCATCAATAATATCTCCATTAGGAAGAACAGCAGGAGCTGTAAAATCAATAGCAGACTTTGTTACAAGATTCATAAATAACCTACCAATTCTAAAATGATTCATTGTATATTCTGAATAAGTGACATGCAAGTTTTCTTTAAAAATCCATTCAGTATGCCATGTTTCTGATGGCAATTTTTCGTTATTATTCTTATCAAGATGCACTTCTTCTATCATAAAGATCTCAAAAAAAATAAGTTTTTATAATAAAAATGATTGATTTATAAAAATATGCTGCTAGACTGCTTTGCGTGAGGTGAGGCTATCAAAAATAAAGGAGGGTTAAATGAGTTTAAATGACAAATTATTTAGTGCTGTACAAGCAAAAGACTATGATAAAGTTAAGAGCCTTATAGAACAAGGTGCTGAGGTTAATGCTACAGATAGTAATGGAAAAACCCCATTGCATTATGCTGCCAGTCTTTCTCTAGATATAGTAAAGTATCTTGTAGCACAAGGTGCTGATATTAATGCTAGGGATAATGATGAGATGACTCCATTGCACGATGCTGCTCGTTTTCACTTAGATGTAGTAAAGTATCTTGTAGCACAAGGTGCTGATATTAATGCTAGGGATAATGATTATGGGTATACCCCATTGTACACTCCTGTTTTTGCTTCTGACTTAGATACGGTAAAGTATCTCGTAAACAACGGTGCTAATGTTAAGGTTACAGATAATTATGGGTATACCCCATTGCACAACGCTGTTATTTCTGCCACCTTGGAGATAGTAAAGTGTCTTGTCGAAAAAGGTGCTAATGTTAACGCTAAAGCTGGTGATGGAAATACTCCATTGCACTGGGCTGTTAATTCTGGCAATCGTAAATTAGAAACAGTACAGTATCTTGTAAACAACGGTGCTAGAGTTAATATTAAAAACGGTCACAATAAAACTCCTTTGGACATTATTCAAGAAAAGTGTCCAAAAACTTGTAAAGAAATTACAGATTTCCTAAAGGAGAAGAGAACTAATCCTAGAAGTCGTGGTATTAAGCAACTTACTGAATCTACAAATTCAACAATTCCTTCTAATCGGACTCAAGAACAGATTCGACACAAGAGACAGGAGGAGTTTGTAGGTACAACAACTTCTTCTGACTTAATTCAAGAACAGATTCGACAAGAGAGAGATATTCTTAAAAATAATGTTGTTCCGCGTGTACTCACTACTGAATCTGCAAATTCAGCAACAATACCAGCACTAGTACTTAATGCTGGACATAAAGAAGCACCGCAATTGGCTCATGTTCAAGGCGGTAAGGCAATATCACAGGCTGGTTTTAATAATACAGTGCCACTTAACGGTACATTACTATTATTCGATACGGTGGTAAGAATGGTTACTGGGGAAACACCTGTTTCTTTTACTACACCAATTGCAGACCTTACTCAAGGTCAAGAAAGATTAATTAATGCATTGAACAATAATTCTGATTTTGATGGTTACATGGCTGCTTTTCATCCTAATAGTCGGTTAGAAAATGTTTCTATTTCTAGTAGCAATATAACTCGAAGGCTATAAGGAAACAATTACAGGCCTACTGATTTTTTGTGTCGGTAGGCTTTTTTCCTAGTATCAATAGAAAAAAGTATGACCTACTTCTTTTAAGTTGGTTGTCTTGTCATATCTATAGCACATTCTACCTGAACATTGCCAAATTGACTATCAGCTACGACTTCTGAATATGGAGGAGGTGGATCATTATCCACAGACGGAGGTTGATCACTATTTACAGCTGCAGCTCTATTTCCTTTGCACAGTCTCATTGAGCGCAAAGCAATACATAAAGAAGATACAGCAACTGCAGATAAACCTGCTTGCACCAAAAATGTCACAGTTGTTGAATCTGAATTACGCCCTGGAGTAAATGCTGCAATTGCTGCTATCGCTGCTATTGGTAGACTTACCGCAAGACACACCAGATGCTTAATATTATTTGACACACCTCCCCCTCATCAAAATTTTTATACTAATTAAGTATAATTCAAATTTCTCTAAATCCAAAGAAAAATATTAAAAACTTAATTTTTTTCTTTAATTTAAAATCAAATTCTTGCAAATGATGAGAAGAAAAGCACATCGCAGTTGAGAAGCATTTCGACAGCAAAAACTGCCATCGAAACGCTAACGTCATATACTAACTCTTACTTGCCCCTGCCTGAGCAGTATGCTGTTCCTCCTGTGTGCCACTCACTTGAGTGCTAGGTTTTTTTGCAACTGCTTCTAATATAGCATTTGCTCCCTCTGTATGACCAAATTTATTAGCCAAATCTAAAGCAGTTCTTCCTTGGTCATCTTTAGCATCAACATTTATACCTTTTTCTAATAGATACTCTACTACATCCATATAACCATTTTCAGCAGCTAGATGTAAAACAGTTTTGTCATCGTTATCTCTAGCATTCACATCTGCACCTTTTTCTAATAGATCCTTTATTATATTTATCTTACCACTTCTAGCAGCCTGAAATGGTTGTTCTTTTCTTACTTGTATTGCCTTTTTCCAAAGCTGTTCCATGGAATTATAAAACCCTGATTTACTTGACTCATGTCCAAGTATAAGATCGTTATTTTCTTCTACTAAATTCCTGAATCCATCTACATCACCACTGTTAGCAGCCAATTTAGCAGCACGATATAAAGTAGTGTAGCCCTCTCGATCTTCAGTACTAATACCTAGAGACAGTTTTATGTTATCTATGACTTGTGAAGTATATCCCTCTTGATCTTCAGTACTAATATCTGGAAGCAAATTTATCTCATTTATAATTTGCGAAATAGATCTCTTTTGCTCTGCAGCTTTAACATCTGCAACCGTTTTTAAAAATCCCATTGCTACCGCAATTGCTTTAAAAAAACCCGTTAATACATCTGTCTTACCACTTCTAGCAGCCAGATGTAAAGAAGTATCTTCAACCTTAGTATCCGCTGCTAATGTTGCATCTGCACCTTTTCCTACTAAAAACTCTACTACATCTTTACGACCAAATTCCTTAGCCAAATCCAAAGCAGTTCTTCCACTATTATCTCTAGCATTAACATCTGCACCCCTTCCTACTAAAAACTCTACTATATCTTTATGACCAATTAAAGCGGCCACATGTAAAGCAGTGCTTCCATAGTTATCTATAGTATTAACATCTGCACCTTTTTCTACTAGATACTCTACTACATCTTTATGACCTTTTACAGCGGCTACAGGTAAAGGTGTTTCTCCATTCTGATCTCTAGCATTAACATCTGCACCTTGTCCTATTAAAAACTCTACTATGTTTTTATGACCACCTAAAGCAGCCCAATGTAAAGAAGTGCGTTCTTTTTCATCTATTGCGCGAGTAGATACCCCCCCCCTCACTTGATGAGTTACTTACTCCAGTACTAATACCTAGATGTGGTGAAGCAGCTGCGTTTACTTTTTCTAATATCTTTTTCCATTGTTCATTCTGCATAATTTACTCCTTAATTATTAATATATTAATTAACTTTATAATGCTTTCATAAAAAAGTCAACTATTTTCTAGCTACACTTGTGTATAATTACCCTTACAACAATCTATAAGTGGCGAAAATCATAATGTATGCAACCTGCTCACACAATCAGTGAGCTATCTGTCATCTCGTCCGGTTTTGTTAAACTAAGTAATTGTAACACAGTAGGAGCAATGTTAGATAGTTTCCCGTCCTTTAATTTAAGATTAATGTGAGAACTGGAACATATAATAAATGGTACTTTATTTAAGGTATGCGCTGTGTGTGGCACCTGATTTTCTTTATCAAATATACATTCCACATTGCCATGGTCTGCAGTAACAATTAACGCAGTATTACCCTCTTCTTGAACAGCCTCTAGTATTTTCGCCAGACAGCTATCAACAGTCAACACTGCTTGCTCAGCTGCTTTAATATTTCCTGTATGGCCAACCATATCGGGATTAGCGTAATTGACAACTATCAGTGCAAATTCTTGAGAGTGAATCTTTTCCACGAGTGTTTCAGTCAGTGCGAAGGCTGACATCTCTGGTTGCAAATCATAAGTTTTAACTTTTGGCGAGGGAATTAGTATTCTTTCCTCACCAGGAAAAGGTTCTTCTTTGCCACAGTTGAAAAAAAAAGTTACATGAGCATATTTTTCAGTTTCGGCAATGCGCAATTGTTTAAATCCATGATCTGATACAATCTGACCTAAAGTATGAGGAAAAGAAATAGGAGAAAAAAGATAAGGAATTTCTAAATCTGTGCTGTATTGCATCATACTTAAAATCGCAGAAAACTTTGCCACTTTAGTATAGTGAGTTTTACCTAATAATATGTTGGCTAATTGGATCATGCGATCAGCACGAAAATTGGCTAATAGCACTCCATCCTCTGGTTTTATGCCTTGGTAATCACCTATTACCGCAGGTTCTATAAATTCATCAGTTACATTATTACCATAGCTTTCATCAATATATGACATAACATCATCATAGCGAGGTGCCTCTGCAAAGGCGATAGACTCATAAGCTGCGATTGTCCTTTCCCACCTATTATCGCGATCCATAGCGTAGTAGCGTCCAGATATAGTGACGATGTTATTCTCTATTTCATTTTGAAATTCTTGGATACATTTTTTTGCTGAGTTAGGAGGAGTATCTCTGCCATCCAGAAAGGCATGTATTACTACATTAATTCCCTGCTGTGATACTTTATTTGCTAGGGTTGAAATATGCCTCTGATGTGAGTGAACACCACCATCGGATATTAATCCTACTATATGGCATGTACCGTTTTTACTCTTGAGATTACTGATGAAGTCTTTGAGATTTTTGTTATTTTCTATTGTTTCAATTTCTCGATTAATACGTTGCAGACTTTGCATCACCACCCTGCCACTGCCAATATTCATATGGCCAACTTCTGAATTGCCCATTTGACCTTCCGGCAACCCCACATCACTGCCAGATGCTGATAAGCTACATTTTGGATAATTAGCATTGATATATTGCCAACAAGGCGGGTTTACATTATTGATAGCATTGTATTCGTTATCTATGCCATTTCCCCACCCATCTAATATACATAAAACAACTCTCATATCTTTTTTTATGCTGAAACTCTTTAATGCCGGAAACCTGTGAAAAATGCTCCCCGAGCCGGATTCGAACCAGCGACCAATTGGTTAACAGCCAACTGCTCTACCACTGAGCTATCGAGGAATAAACTTCTTTAATTTATCATGCTGGGTACTGATTGTAAATATATTTTGTTCATTAAAGTTGTAAGGATCTTGTAAAAAATTCATTGACATTTAAGTAAAGACTTTTTTAATAAATAATAGTTGAAATTGGTGTAATTTGAGTTTATAATAGATATAATATTAAAGATTTGTTTATATATTATATGTAGTATTGATTAAATACCTTGGGGGTATGTATGGGAAACGAAAAAGAAACTGAAAAAAATATCATAAATAAAACTACACAAAAAGGTCAGTCGCAATCTTTCCTTGTTGGACTTGGCAAAAAGATTATGCAGGGTGTAAAAATTGTAGGTGAGGAAGTTAAGTTTTTTCTTAACCCAATGCATGCGGGTTATTCAAAGCATAGGATTATGCATGAAGTTAAGCAGGCTTTTTATAGAGCTTTAGGCAAACCTACAGAGGATTATGATCCCCCTACCGAACTTGAACCAAATAGTGAATGTTTTGGTATAAAGCTAACAGGAGAAGGAGGAGGGTACTTAGGATTTAAAGCATCAGACACTCTCATAAACAGTATTGCGGGAATAAGTGATGAACAGATTGACAAAGTAAACGCACTAAATGATGAAAATAAAAATTTTAACATAGTTATCGATCGAGTAGCGAAAAAAATTGTCATTGAAATTGATGTTGAAGAGATTATTAATGGTATAACAACTGATCCTGACAATAAAGGAAAGATCGAAGAAGAGATAAAAAGACTCGTTATTGGAAAAATTATTGAAGAAGCTGATTCTGGTCTCAAGGAATTAGCAGGCATTGTTGGTGGAGAGTTTAAAAAGTATGCAGATTCACAGTTATTAACAGGCATAGGGAAAAAATTATATCAATCATCTGAGAAGAAAGATGAATCAAAATCTCCTGCAGAAGAAAATCCCACAAAACCTAAAAAACAGTCTTTTGGGTCTTCAGAAATTGTGTCAAAACCTAATGTAAACAAGACAGAAGAAATGCTTCATGCAACTAACTCACAAGATACGCAGCAACAGAAAGCACAGGTAGAGAAAGCTTTTAGCATGACTAATCCACGTGATATGCTACGCTCTTTTGAGGAGTTTAAAGCTACTAATGTTCAAAATGTTAGCAAAGCATCGAACCACTCACCATTATTATCACCAAATGTAAATGATAACGAAAGAAAAAGTCGCTAGAGAAGATGAGCAATAAAAATTACGACGAAAATAATATTTTCGCTCAAATATTGGTTGGTAAGTTGCCTTATGAAAAGGTGTATGATGATGAAGCTGTGTTAGTATTTCACGATAAATATCCTGATGCACCTGTACATATTTTAGCAGTACCAAAAAAAAAGTATATATCATATGATGATTTCATTGCTAACGCGCCTTCAGAAGAAATAATTCATTTTTTTAAGGTTGTAAGAGAGATTACATATAAGTATAATCTAGAAGAAACAGGGTATAGATTAGTGACTAACCATGGTAAAAATGGAGAGCAAGTTATACCACACTTTCATGTGCATATTTTAGGCGGTACAAAATTGGGAAAACATGTAAACTTACACACGCACAAGTCTTATGAGTGAATATTTAACTATTGCAATTTTTATCTGTGTTTCAGTTGTTGTGTCTCTTGCTTTAGGTATATTGCCTATGTTCCTTGCCGTAAGTAAGCCAAGTAGTGAAAAGCTTTCTTCATATGAATGTGGGTTTAATCCTTTATCAAGTGCAAGGAAAAATTTTGATATTAAATTTTATTTAGTTTCAATATTATTCATAATATTTGACTTAGAAATTATTTTTCTTTTTCCTTGGGGTGTTTCTTTATCTAAAATAAGTTATGGTGGATTTTGGTCTATGATGATATTTCTTGCAATACTTACTATAGGCTTTATCTATGAATGGTGTAAAGGCGCATTGGAGTGGAAGTAATGACAAATCAAATTTTATCTCATGATGATTGGAGCCGTTATAAAAAAGAAGGGTTTCTGGTAACTAAATTTGGTAACTTAATAGATTATGTGATGAATTGGGCAAGGTCTGGCTCATTATGGCCAATGACATTTGGTCTTGCATGTTGCGCAGTGGAAATGATGCAAGCTGCAGCCAGTCGTTACGATTTTGATAGATATGGAATAATGTTTCGTGCAAGTCCACGACAATCAGATGTAATGATTGTTGCTGGCACATTAACCAATAAAATGGCGGCAGCATTGCGTAAGGTTTACGATCAAATGCCAGATCCAAAATATGTTGTATCCATGGGAAGTTGTGCAAATGGTGGTGGATATTATCACTACTCTTATTCAGTAGTTCGCGGTTGTGATAGAATTGTCCCAGTTGATATCTATGTCCCTGGGTGTCCCCCTACTGCTGAAGCTTTATTATATGGCATGCTGTGCTTACAAAATAAAATAAAACGAACTCAAAATATAACGCATGGATAAAATTGTAAAACATATACAAAAAAAACTTAAGTGTGAATGTATTCAGGAAGATGATTGTACTATTGTAACATATTCAACTTTAAAGGATATTGAAGAGCATCTACTTTTTTTACGTGATGATGAAAAATGCAGGTTTGAAGTGTTGGTTGATACCTTTGCTGTTGATTATCCTGATAGAGAGAAGCGTTTTGAAGTAATATATAATTTACTCAGCATAGTACACAACATCAGAATACACATAAAGCTACAGTTGCATGAAGGCGATTTAGTTCCAAGTGTAGCAAAAATATTTAGCACAGCTTCATGGTTTGAACGCGAGGTGTTTGATATGTATGGAATAGAGTTTTCTGGCCATCCTGATCTTCGTCGAATTCTCACTGATTATGGATTTAAAGGCTATCCAATGTTAAAAGATTTTCCCCTCACTGGTTATGAAGAGGTAAAATACGACGCGGAAAAAGAAAAGGTCGTATATAGTCCTATAGATTTACCGCAAGACTTTCGCTCATTTGAAAGTTTATCACCATGGGAAGGTAAAAATGAGTAAAAATGTGCTAGTTATTTGTAATGGTGGAGTATAAAATGGGAATACAAAGAAAAAAAATATCTCTAATTGGTGCAGGAAATATTGGTGGCACTCTTGCCCATATGATCGCACTAAGAAGCTTAGGAAATATCGTTTTACTTGATATCAATGCAGGTGTGCCGCAAGGTAAAGCGCTTGACATTGTAGAGTCATCACCCATTGATGGGTTTGATGTTAATTTAATTGGTACAAATAAGTACGAGGATATAAAAAACTCCGATGCAATCATAATAACTGCCGGCATTGCCAGAAAACCAGGAATGAGTAGAGATGATTTGTTAAAAACTAATGCCTCAGTGATGAAGGAGGTTGCGGAAAATATTAAACAATATTCCCCAAATGCATTTGTTATAGTAGTTACTAATCCTTTGGATGCTATGGTTTCAGTAGTACATAAATATTCAGGTGTGCCAACTAACATGATTGTTGGTATGGCAGGAGTGCTTGATTCTGCACGCTTTCGTTACTTTCTTGCAAGTGAATTAAATATTTCTGTTGAAGATGTATCTGCCTTCGTGCTTGGAGGACATGGCGACACTATGGTACCACTAATTAATTGTGCTGCCATTGCTGGCATTCCACTGAATCAAATCATTGATATGGGTTTAATTACACAAAAAAGAGTCGATGAAATAATTGAACGCACACGTAATGGTGGCAAGGAGGTGGTTGAGCTGCTGCAATCCGGATCTGCATACTACTCACCTGCATCTTCTGCTATATGCATGTTGGAGTCATATTTACAAGATAAAAGACGTGTTTTACCATGCGCTGCTTATCTCAACGGTGAATATGGAGTAAAAGATCTCTTTATTGGTGTTCCTACAGTCATCGGTAAAAATGGCATTGAAAAAGTTCTTGAAGTTAAAATGAATGACAGTGAACAACAAATGTTTAATAAATCTGTAGATACAGTAAAAGAATTAGTAAAATTAAGTATTTAACAACTATCAGCCATATAAATCTAAAAAAATACTCAAAATATTTTTTACGAACCTATTGATTTATACATAAGAATTAAGTAGGATAAAAGGGGTATTTTTTAGAGGCTATTATGTTATATGCTGGTGAAGTCAATTATCTTATACAATTTTGTCAAGAATATGAGGCACTGAAAGTTTCTGAAAATTGGAAAAGAATAATAGATCTGGGCTTAAAGGCTTTAGGTAATAGTCAGATTACTGAGAAAAATTCAGCACTTATTCAGCACAAGCTTTCAAGTTGTTACTACTACCTTGGTGAGCATGGTAAAGCCTTGAAGTATGCAAAAAATTCTTATGAAAGTGCCGTTCAAGCCAATGACAATGGATTAAAAGCTAGAAGTTTATATCTATCTTCAGCTATATATAGAATGCTAGCCTTAAAAACAGCAGGAGAAAAGAGAAAGGAGTACGAAGACTGTTCACAAGTGAATATCAATGCAGCACTTAAATTGTTGCGTGATCATTCTGATATTAGTAATGTTGTTAAAGCTAAAGTATATTTCAACGATGGAGCATTAAAGCATGATCTAATGAACAATTTTGACGCTGCCATAGAGCGCTATTCACAAGCTGAAGAATTATTCAAAAAAGAAGAACTTTGTGATGATGATATTAATCGTACTATAATGCGACGCATCAGAGCTGATGTAGAAAGTGGAAAAAAAATACAGCCTGATAAGTTGATATCTGAAGTACAAGCTTTAAATATAGACAAAGAAACTAAAACAGGTGTCCATCAGTCACTACTATTGAGCAAGTTACTAATAGAATGTGAAAAAATATACGAAGCACTTATATGCGCAAAAGAAAGTTTAGAGGTTGCAAAAAACAAATCTATGTCAACAGAAGTCAGGATGTTGAACAAAGTTATTTGTTATATAGAAGGAGGTTATTATAAAACTATAAATCAACAACACTCTAGTGCAGCAGAAAGAGAATCATATACTCAACAACCGCGATCTTGTTGGACTACATCAGAAATTAGGCAATGGCAATGGCAATGGCAAGAGCAAGAACAACAACCGACTTCCTCTAGTGCAACACAAATAGCAGTTATAACTCAACAACCGCAATCTTTCTTAAGTGAAGCAGAAAGAGCGCTAGATCAAGCTATAAATCAACAACACTCTAGTACAGCACAAAGAGCTATTGTAACTCAACAACCGCGATCTTTTTGGACTGCATCAGAAATTAGGCAATGGCAAGAGCAAGCTATGAATCAACAACAACCTATTCTTTCTAATGAACCAGAATGGCAAACTATGCCGCAACAACAATCAATTTTCCTTAATCCATCAAATTTAGGACTATATCACGCTGGAGTTCTGCAATCGCCGGTTATGCTTAATTCATCAGACATAGAACCATATCAAACTGGAGCTCTGCAACAGTTAGTTTTGTTTGCTGAGTCAGAAATAGAGCGAGATCAAACTGTAAATCAAGGTGAATCGATTTTCTTTACTGGGGAAATTGTACCTCAACAACCGCCAATTTTCTTTAATGAATCAGAAAGAAGACAGGATCAAGTTATAGCTCAACAACCGCAATCTTCTTTGCATGAACCAGAAGTAAATATTGTCATTGATAGGCAGTACTATAAATAAATCTACTGCAAAATGATGAGAAATATTTTAGGAGATATTTGGCCACTCATTATAAAAAAATACTTCTTCTATTGGCCTTCTTGCTTTTGCACTTACTTGCGCACCATCTTCTTCGTAACCAATTGCCATCACTGACATCACGCTAAAATCACCTGGTATATTAAATTCTTTCATTATCTTATCTCTATCAAATCCACCCATTTGATGAGCCATTAAATTCATAGCTGCAGCCTGTAACATAAATGCATAATTTGCTGCACCAGTATCATGACCAGCCCAAAAATTTTCTTTTTTCTCAAACTTACTAAAATTTTTAGCACTTAAGGATATAATCAATATTTGTGCACCTTTAGCCCATTCTTGATTAGATACGTCGAGACAACTAAGCAATTTCTTCCACGAATCTTGATTATTTTCTCTGTTGCATATAATATATCTCCAAGGTTCATCGCCAAAACATGAGGGAGCTAGCCTTACAGATTCTATTAAAATATCTATTTTCTCTTGAGATATCACTTTTGTAGAGTCATATGAACGCCCACTATGCCTTGCTTTCATTAATTCCAATAAATCTTTTTCACTGATCATATTTAGCAAAAATAATAAAGTAATGTATTATAGCACAAAAATTTAATTTTATATTAATGTACCCCGCAAAAAAAAAGACAAATAAAAGAAAATTTAAAAAGAAGCTCAGATCTAAGTTCGCATCGGCATTATTATATATAATACATCCGGATCATCCTCATCAGTTATTTTTGTAGCACTATTACCATCAATAAAGCTAAATTTACATTTATTCTTTATGCAAGATAGAGCATCAAGTAGATAGCGCGAGTTGAATCCTATTTCTATGGAAGTATCATCATAATCTACATCTATGGACTCAGTAGCGTCACTACACTCTTGAGAATTTGAATATAGAGTCAATCTTCCTCCTTGTAAGGAAAATTTTATAGATTTCACTTTATCAGATACAACAAC
The DNA here is from genome assembly GCF_014534705.1 of Wolbachia endosymbiont of Pentalonia nigronervosa. GTDB lineage: Bacteria > Pseudomonadota > Alphaproteobacteria > Rickettsiales > Anaplasmataceae > Wolbachia. Next base: position 16,525 of record NZ_JACVWV010000003.1, read on the forward strand.
AGAAACTCGATCAATGACATCTGCAAGCTTTTTACTTTCAACGATCATATACCTATCTTGAAATTCTGGAATCACTGCTTCGTAATCTGGGAAAGTTCCATCTATTAACTTTGAGATCAGAATATATTTTCCACATGTAAACTTAAACTTTCTTTCTGAAAGTTTTACATCAACCTCACTATTTTCATCTAGTATTTTCAACAATTCTGTAACAGTTTTCCGTGGCACAATAACAGAGAATCCTCCTTGAACTCCTGTAGGTTTAGGTTTTTTGATACATGATAAACGATGACCGTCAGTTGCAACACAATACAAAAACTGTTCGTCAGTATGTATATATATCCCATTCAAGTTGTATCTTGTATCATCCAATGACACGGCAAATTTTGTTTTGGTAAACAAATTTACTAAATCCACACTTAGTAAAGTAAAATCATACTTGTAATCATCTTCTTCAAGGGCAGGAAATTTATTTGACATCACATTTGGCAGGGAAAAATTTGCATTTCCGCAAGACATTAACAATTTCCCTTGATCATTTACTTCGAAGTTTATATCTAAATCAGCCGGCAATTTTTTTACTATGTCATGTAAAGTATGTGCTGAAACTCTTACCTCTCCATCTGCTAATACACTTGCAGGAAGTGAAGCAAATATTGAAATATCAAGATCAGTGGCCATCAATTGTATTTTACCATGTTGCGCTCTAATGTTTATGCATGCTAAAATATCTATGGCATTTCGCCTTTCAACCACTCCACTTATTTTAGACAATGTATTTGAAAGATCTGCACGGCTTACACTAAAACGTAGTTGCTCGTGCACAGAGCTTTGCTTTTTTGTTTCTATATCTGCAATCTCTGGCATTTTTAATGTGTTAAAAACATATTTTAAATGATATCCACCTCTGATTTAAAGTAAAGAATTTTTTATAAAAAGCATATATATACTTCCTTTGACGTGAAAAATGCAACCACTGTTATTAAATAATAAATAATTATTTGATACCATAAAATGATAATATATTTTTAGTAAGGTAAATATCATGACAGATGCCACCAATAAAACTAAACCAGTGGTTACATCATTCAAGCATAAATTGAAAGACTTCGATCATAATGTATTGCAAGCTGGCCCAGAAAACAATACAGCAAATTCCGGTCAACAAATGTACGTAGACTTTGAAAGACTGGACTTTGTTATTAACGGAAAAAAAATAGATGCAACTCTAATCTATGCATTAAAACAAGGAGCGCAACGCAACAAAAGCCAAATTTTGAATTATAGTAGTCTTTATAATAGCGATGTAGACGATACAGATGAAAATACAACAAAAAGAGAACTAGATACGTACCATGGTAAAGCCTTTGCTAACTCACTGCTAAAAGATCTTGATAAAGAGTTTGCACCTATACTCTTTGATAAATTATGGGAAAAGCACTATAAAGATACCAATATTCCTGATGATCAAAAAACTGACCCATATAAGGCAGAGTTTGAAAAATTTTATAATATTGGAAGAAAATATATCCCTCTATTGCCAACAATAGATGATGGAAATTGGGACTACCGTCCATTTGCAAAAGAAGTTTTTAAAGAAATGTTTGAATATGCTGGAGCATCAATACCAACCGATGCTATTTTAGAAGAATTAGTAACCAATTGTAATCAAGCAGGGTATAGATTTGCTACAAGCATGCCTGTTCTTGAAACCTCATTTTCTGAACATGGATTAAAGGGAGTATATCAAAATGAAGTTATCAATATTGATTGCACCGACCAGAATCTTGTAAAAGCAGAACTTGATATGACAATACCTGTAGTAGAACTAGATAATCCAGAAAATGAGGTGTGTAAATTGCATAGTTTACTAAAGTTTACACTTAAATCTAAAGATGGCGAAAATGTAACATATGAAGATGGAAATTTGTCCCTTACTGTTCCTAAAATATTAAAAAATTATAATATAGATGACAAGAATTTGCTCAACGTGATTAAAAAATATCTTCAAAAAATTTGTGAAAAATTAGGGTTCAAGTTTAAAGAAGAAATACAAATAAAACATAATTTTAGTCAACCACTTGATAATCAACCATCAGAAAAGGGTCATTTGAACAATGTAAAATCACCACCCACTAAGCTTATAATGAGTCCATTACAACCTAATCAATGTAAAAACCCGACACAAGCGCGGGCAAGATCACATACCATTTGATGATGTTCTCATTTTTATTGCAAGTTGTATATGCAAACAACGCTTTAATTAGATCTCTGACAAAATCTATTTATGATGGTAATTTTATCATCAATATACATACACATCAAGGGTACTTGCCTGCCCTGCCTTTCTCCTCTCATCATAAATAGATTTTGTCAGAGGTCTAATATAACGATTTTATAATAAAATTTTAATTTTTTATTTCCATATGTTGTAATAATTCTATCAATAGCTTCGTTAAAAACTTGAACTACTTGAAAAAATAATACATATTTCTGCAATACAAGTAGAAATTTTATGAAAAAAGTAATATTCTCAAGTTTAGTTTGTAATACTCTATTATGGTATGACCACATGATTTTTGGCCATCTGGCAAATATCATTGGCAGTGTCTTTTTTCCATCAGATGATTCTTTGATCAGTATGTTGAAGGCTTTTGCAGTGTTTGCAGTAGGTTTTCTCATGAGACCAATAGGCGCTGCTGCATTTGGTCATATTGGTGATAGGTATGGAAGAAGAGTTGCATTGTTGCTCTCAATTGTACTTATGACTCTATCAACTGTCTCAATTGCTTTTATTCCAGGATACCAGAGTATAGGAGTACTTGCATCAATACTGATACTCTCTTTGAGATTGCTGCAGGGAATATCTCTCGGCGGAGAAGCAGGAAATGCTCTATTTTTAATAGAATGTGCCCCTAAAAACAAAAGAGGGTTTTTTGGCAGTATTGAAGTATTAAGTGCTATTCTTGGCTCAGTGTTAAGCCTTGTATCCATATTAATATGTAAAAAAATATCTGACTTTGAAGCTTGGGGGTGGAGGTTACCTTTTATTTTAAGCTTAATAATAGGATTGCTCAGCATATATATGAGGTTCATGCTGGATGAAAGCCCTGAATATAAAAAACAAAAAAATCAACCTAAACTACCACTGAAAGAGCTATTTCATAACTGCAAAAGACCTCTTCTTATATCAATAGGTGTTGATATAGTTGAAAATTCATCTCTCTATATGTATCTAATATTTTTTAGTGCTCTCACAGAAAATATATCCAACCGTTTTAACCATACAATAGAGGTATTAAGTCAAATTGCATTAGGAGGTTTAATATTATTATTTGCAATACTATCTGATAAAATAGAGAGAAAAAAAGTTGTGGTCTTTGCATCAATAACTTTTGTAATAGTTAGTTATCCAGTTCTTACAATGATATGCAGCAATAATTATTTACTGGCTATTTTAGCACATATTCTCTTTATAATTCCTACAGCCGCATCACTTGGTCCAGTGAGTGCACTCATGTGCGAATTATTTCCTACAAAAGTGCGCTACAGTGGATTTGGCTTATCAAGAAACATAGCTGCTGGATTCTTTGGCGGTTTAGCACCTTTTATATGTACAAGCATTATTAAAATTACAGGAAAGGAAACTTCAGCAAGTTTCTATATGATTTTTTGTGCATTGATTGGATTAGTTGCTGCGTCTCAGATTCGCAAGAAGGATATACATTTTACATAGATCATCATATAGACACCTGATCGTTTTGTTGCAACAATTATATCTTTAGGCTATATGATTATAAAAATAAGTGATTTATTAAACTCACTTCTTTACATCAAAGTATTTAATATTCCATTCATAATTTTGTGGGTAATTATTACTGGAGTTTTTTGTACAGTGAGATTTAAATTCGTCAACTTTAGACTATTTAAATATGGAATACAGACACTATGCAGCAGCAAATGTAATAAAGACAATGGCATACTCACACACATACAAGCATTTGCAACAGTGATATCAGGAACAGTGGGTCTTGGCACGATATCAGGAGTTGCAATAGCTATCACGATAGGTGGACCAAGCGCAGTTTTTTGGATGGTAGTGACGGGAGTACTCGGCATGTCAATAAAATTTGCCGAGGTGGTACTTGCCTTTACTTATCGCTCTGAAAAATCAACCGGTGGAGCCTTTTATTACATGAAACATGGGCTGGCAAAAATTGGACTGACAAAAACCGGTACGATCCTTGCATCTATTTATGCTATTACGCTCATTATCGCTATGATCTTTGGTGGGATCCCTTTTCAAGCAAATCAAATGGCAGCATTATCGAATAATCTTTTTGAATACAATGCATCTATCATTATATCTCTCTTCGTTTTAATTATCATCCTTGGAGGAATAAAACGCATCGCTTTTGTGACAACAAACTTAGCACCTATTATGATTATTTTGTATATAGGCATGTGCATATATATCATTTATTTAAACAAGAGCAACTTACTAAATGCTTTATCTATCATTTTTCAAGATATTTTTAATAAATCAGCTGTAGAAGGAGGAGTGTTAAGTGGGTTAATAGCCGGAGTAAGGAGATCTGTATTTGCTAATGAAGCAGGCACTGGAACAGCAGCTATAGCACACTCCACTGTGAAAGAAGTAAATCCAATTAAAGTCGGTAGTGTTGCCATGATTGCACCATTTGTAGACACAATAATAATATCTTTTTTAACTGGTGTGGTAATAATCATTACTGGTATGCACGACATTAATAACGTCGGCGATATCACATTAATTAGTTCGATATTTTCAACAGCTTTACCGTTGTTCAGCAAGTCAGTTCTTCCACTGATAATATTTTCCTTTGCATTTTCAACAATAATAGCTTATTGTTACTACTGTGAAGTTGCTTTACTGTATTTATTTGATAACAAAAAAATACTGATACTATTTCAGATTTTTATAGTGATTTCAGTGTATATCAGTTGCACGTCAAAAAATATAGAATTTATATCTTATTTAGGTGATGGTTTATTTATGTGTTTAGTCGTTCCCAACACTATTGCAATATATCTCCTAAGAAAAGAAATTCTCAACACAATCAATAATTATAAAAGGTAATCAATATGATCTATAAACTATTTTGTATGGCATTATTTTGTCTATTATGTAGTGATGCACACAGCTTAGAAAGTTATGATGTAATATTAAATGGAATAAACACTTTCATGAATGAAGTGTTATTTTTTAAGGTCTTTTACATACCATTTATAATCCTTCTGCTAGCATTTGGTTACGTGTTTTTAACCTTACGTTTTAAATTTCTCAATGTAAAAATGTTTACGCACGCATTTGCTATCTTATGTGGAAAGTATGATACAGATCATCATGATGGTCACATTACGCACTTTCAAGCATTTGCAACCGCACTTTCAAGCACAGTTGGTCTTGGGACTGTTGCAGGTGTCGCAATTGCAATTTCAATGGGAGGGCCTGGAGCAGTTCCTTGGATGATGATTACAGGCTTTTTTGGTATGTCAGCAAAATTCGCTGAAGTAACATTAGCGTTTAGACACAGGACAGAAGGTGAAGATCAGCTATTCAGCGGCCCTTTTAGATACATCAAAAGTGGCTTGCAAGAAATGGGTTTTAAAAAACTCGGTGCCGTTTTAGCTTCTGTGTATGCAGTGTTTCTCGTTTTGTCAGGTCTTGGAGGAAGCGTAGCATTTCAAACTAACCAAATGGTAACTATATTATCTGGTTACTCAGACTGGGTGGATAATCATCCTTGGTTTCTTTCTTCCATAATCTCCATATTACTTGGCATGGTAATTATCGGTGGAATTAAAAGAATAGCAAAAGTGTCCTCTGCACTAGTACCTGCTATGTCAATTATATATGTGTGTAGCTGCTTTGTTATCATTACATTTAATATTCACAACCTTGGTTATACATTTAAAATACTATTTTCAAGCATGATAGATTTTAATGCTGTTGGTGGAGGAGTAGTAGGTGCATTTGTTGCTGGTATTCAAAGAGCAATTTTTGCCAGCGAAGCAGGTGTTGGTTCTGCTTCAATTACTCATGCAGTAGCCAAGGATAAAGAGCCAGTAAGAACTGGTCTTGTTGCTATGATAGAACCCTGCTTTGATACAATGTTTATTTGTTGTTTAACGGGAATAACGATAGTAATAACCGGTGCATATCAGACAAGCGTCGGTGAAGGAATACTAATTACTCAAAAAGCATTTGAAACAGTTTCCTCTTGGTTCCCTATGCTTTTAACCATAGCAGCACCATTGTTTGCATTTTCTTCAGTGATTTCATTTGTATATTGTTGTGAAATGGGATGGCTATATCTGTTTGGTCCAAAAAGTATAGTGATATATCGTATAGCAGTGATAATTGTGGCATTTTTGTCTGGTATGTCGAGAGATATCATGACTATTGCTAATATCGGTGGCACTCTATTTTCTTGCCTAGCCCTAATCAATATCACAGCACTTATATTGTTTAGTAATCAAATCAATGATGAGATCCAGTCTTACACAAAAAGATTGAGGGATAATAAAATTAATTAAGCCTTCGATATAATGGATAGGTATGTCATTCTTATATTATCATATATAATAGGCTCAATCCCTTTTAGTTTAATTGTTACAAAAATAAAGGGTATAGATTTAAGATCTATCGGCTCAAGAAACATTGGAGCAACAAATGTGCTCAGAACAGGAAATAAGTATCTTGCTGCTTTGGCATTATTGTTAGACTCACTTAAAGGATTTATTGCTGTGTATGCAGCACAGCAATTTCTCAACAATAATGATTTTTATATGTATTTATCTGCAATTTTAGCAGTTTCAGGACATACATTTCCTATATGGCTAAAATTTAAAGGAGGGAAAGGCGTTGCAACAACTTTAGGTGTATTATTAGCACTTAATGTCCTAGCTGCTTTAGTATTTATATTTATTTGGGTAACGGTATTTTATATTTTTAGATATTCCTCCCTCTCCTCCTTAAGTGCCACTGCAATCACTACAATAATATCACCTTTTCTTCACAAAAATTTATTTTCAACGCTACTTATTATCGGAATATTAATTTTCCTAAAACACCATAAAAATATCACGAACCTTTTACAAGGTAAGGAAAGTAAGCTATTACTATAAACTGTAACCACTAGCCGTCTTGTTAACACGAGATAACCTATTTGATGACATGAATTTGTCTTTTTTGCTTAAGTCCGCCATTTCCCCTTTTACTATGCTATCCATTTCCTCTGCTGTTAACAGTCCATTTTTAGCAAATTCTTCTTTAATTCCTTTTAACTTGCAATATAGTTCAGCTACATTGTTTTTATTGTAATTATAACTGTCTTTAATTTCAAATTTTAGCTGATTTAAATATTCTTCCTTCAGAAGTGCATTTATTGTTTCTTCCGGTAATTCTAACTTTTCATGTAAAATTCTTTTGACTTCTCTTTTATCTTCAGCGTTTTTTCCAAGCTCTTTATATATTCTATAGCATCTTCTGCTTCGTGGTAGCATATTCATATGATTTAACATACCAACTACCTGACCTTCAAGAGGAGACTTTTTAGGCTCTAATTTTAACCACTCTACTTCCTTCTTTATTATTTCACTAATCATCCTACAAATTACCCCCATAAGTTCTTTCTCTTTTCCTGGGGTTGACTTTTTTAATAAAAAATCTGTGTTTAAAAATTTTTCATTTAATAGTTCTAAGAATATTTTCCACTTAATATCTTCTTTTTGATTATCATTTAGATCATGCTTTTGTAATTCATGTTCTACAAAGGGCAAGAAAACATCTCTTGGTCTTAACTCTATAGAATTAATACTATTCATTAACATTAGCACTATTTGCTCAGTGTATATTGATCCAAAACCCAATAATTCCCTCATTAACGGCATTCTTACTTCTGCTATGAAATCGTCAACTATTTTTTGACTATTACTATCATGAAGATCATTTTGAACCTTATACCAAGCATTAAAAATTTCTTCACTGTTTTTCTTTTTCTTTAATATACCTAACAAAATCCTACTTGCTTGATTTTTTGCTTCTGCAAGAAACATTCGTCTTGGTGGAGTGAATTTGATTTCTGGATCATGATGCATTCCTTCCAACGAACTTAACATCCTATACACAATACCCGTAAAACAAGTATTGGGAATTCGTTCTTTTGTTGAGAATGTTTGAGTATCAAGCAAATTGACTATTAATGCATCTCTTTTATTTATAATAGCTTCACCTTCTCCGTCACTACAAGCTCTTAAAACTAGCAGTAAAACCTGCCCTCCTGTAAATCCAGAACTGTGTTGTTGATCATTTTCACAAAAATCCTTCAAAAATAAGATAAGCTTATTCTTCGCTTCATCTTTTAACACACGTGAATCTTCTATATATTCGATAAAATTAGTAAATTCACCACTATTAATAACATCTTTACACTCGGGTATCTTTTCACCATACTTTTCTGCTAGTAGTTTGATATTTTTAATGGTTTCATCATTCAACATATGAGGTATCAAGTGCTCAAATTTGGCATCAAAACTATTAACTAGAGCGCGTGAATTTTCTTTTATACCTTCTACAAAGAATTTCATAGCTGCTTTAAATAGCGTCAATGGATTGAAATCTTTCGGTCTTAGCTCACTCTGTAGTAAAATCAGTAACATTGTTAACGGTACTGCCCCTAATGATGCAACCAGTAGAAAAGTCGAAGTAAAAGAAAGGTACATCATACCTGCTGAAAGCAAGAAAAAATATACCACTTTAATTATATTATTCTTGAAAAATATTTCCCAGTATTCCCTTTTATTTACTTTTTGTTGTTTTGCAGCTTTCATTTCTTGATAAACATAAAAAGTCTTAATTTCACTGCGAAATAATAAAGTAGCACCCATGAAACAGATATTAACAGGATTAAGTAGAATACTTAATGAAACAAAAGTACCTAAATAGCTAAAAAACCTGAGCTTACCAGAATCTCTTGAAGGAAACTGTAATTGGGAAATACCTAACATAATACCATTATATCTAACGTAGCTATTCTAAATGAAATTAGCTCTAAGTGTCAAGTATGTTAATCTTAACTTTGATCAAAAAACTAAGTGTTTTATACTTCAATTCTTGTGAGCATTGACAAATAATAATTTTTTCTGCATAAAGTTATAATGTCTTATTTTATATAGAATGTTCCTTGGAGATATTAACATATGATAAACTCTATACAAGAACCTAATGAGTTAAGAAAACGGTTACAAGGGCTTTATCGTACTGATGAAAAAAGCTATGTACGTTACCTTGTAGAGAAGTCAGAACTTTCAGTTGATTCACAAAGTAGGATTTACAATATTGCAAAGCAAATTATTGAAAAAATCAAACATAAAAAGTTGGATCTTATAGACTCCTTTCTACAACAATACAAACTTTCAAACGATGAAGGAATAGCACTGATGTGTCTTGCTGAGTCGTTACTACGAATACCAGATGATCATACAATAGATGAGTTAATCAAAGATAAAATTGCTAATAAAGGATGGGGGCAATACCTAGGAACTTCTCCTTCATTGTTTGTTAATGCTTCTACTTGGAGTTTGATGGTAGGCAGTAGCATATTGAAAGATAATGAAAGAGATTCAAAATTTTATCATGCAATTTCTAAGTTGCTCAAAAATTTAGGTGAGCCGATAATCCGCAAGGCAGTAAAGCAAGCAATGTCTGTGCTTGGTAAACACTTTGTTGTTGGAGAAACCATAGAAGAAGCATTGGAGCAAGGGAATTTAAACGAAAATAGTAATTTTTTATACTCATTTGATATGCTGGGTGAAGCCGCACATACAGCTGAAGATGCAGAAGAGTATTTTAATTCATACATGTATTCGATAAAAGCAATAGGTGAATCCTCTGAAGTAAGCGATTGCTTTAAAGCACATGGAATTTCTATAAAATTGTCTGCTTTACATCCACGTTACGAATTTAGTCAATTCGATCTTATGATGAAAGAAATGTACGCTAAGACGTTGGAGCTTTGCCGTGAAGCGAAAAAATATAATATTTCTCTATGTATAGATGCAGAAGAAGCAGAAAGGCTTGAGATGTCTTTGGTGCTATTTGAACAGTTGCGTCTTGATGAATCACTTTCTCAGTGGGAAGGGTTGGGTTTGGCTGTACAAGCATATCAAAAACGCGCTCTATCTGTCCTCGACTTTGTTGAAGATGTTGCTATCCGGTCAAAACATAAAATTATGGTGAGACTTGTAAAAGGTGCATATTGGGATTCAGAAATTAAACATGCACAAGAGTTAGGACTAAATGGTTACCCGGTATTTACAAGAAAAGTCTATACTGATGTGTCTTATTTTGCATGTGCACAAAAACTTTTAAGTAAAGTAAATCTCTTCTATCCATGCTTTGCAACTCACAATGCCTACACTTTTGCTACCATCATGGAACTTGCTGATAAAAATCATCCTGGATTTGAATTTCAATGTTTATATGGAATGGATAAGGGGTTATATGACTATGCAATGTCAGAACTTGTGACAAATGTTAGTTGCCGTATCTACGCACCAGTTGGTAGACATAGTGGTCTATTGCCATACCTCATTAGACGCCTTCTTGAAAATGGGGCCAATAGTTCATTCATTAATCAAATAAATGATCCAAACGTTAAAATTGATGAGTTAATTGAAGATCCATTAGAAAAGGCTAAAAACTTAAGTTATGAACCTCATCCAGGCATTCCGCTACCAAAAGATATTTTGCAACCAGAAAGACAAAATTCTTTAGGTCTGGATGTCAGCGATTCAATCACAGTTTCACAACTTGCTAACAATATAAAGGGTCTCAGTGACAAAAAATGGCAAGTTGGACCGTTAATAAATGGACAGTTGATTTTTGATGACAATCAATCTAGTGAAATAGTCAATCCAGCACAACTAGAACATATAGCAGGGAAAGTGTCAAACGCAACGAGCGACCAGGCTTTAAATGCCCTTGAAGTAGCACATAGCGCGTTTTTTGAATGGAAAAATACTCCAGCAGAAGAGCGTGCAAAATTTCTTGAAAAAGCTGCAGACTTATTAGAAGAAAGAACACAAGAATTAATCTATACCCTCATTGTTGAGGCGGGAAAAATTTTGTCCGATGCCGTAGCAGAAGTGAGAGAAGCTGTTGATTTTCTGCGTTATTATGCAATGATAGCAAAAAACGAATTGAGTGATTGGAAAAAATTGCCAGGGCCAACCGGTGAAGATAATGTCATTTTTTTCGAAGGCAGAGGAGTTTTCTTATGCATATCACCGTGGAATTTTCCATTGGCTATTTTTATTGGACAAGTCTCAGCTGCACTTGCAGCAGGCAATACCGTACTCGCTAAACCAGCAGAGCAAACACCTATTATTGCTTACCAAGCTGTTAAAATACTACACGAAGCTGGAATACCAGAAAGTGTACTGCATCTTATTCCAGGAGATGGTGGATATTTAGGTAAAACTTTAGTGCCAGATAATAGAATTGCTGGTATAGCTTTTACTGGATCAACGCAAACTGCTCAAATAATTAACAGAATGCTTGCAAACAGAGATGGTCCTATTGTGCCGCTTATTGCTGAAACTGGTGGATTAAATGCTATGATCGTTGATAGTTCTGCTCTTTTAGAGCAAGTTACTGCAGATGTTTTACTCTCTGCATTTCGCAGTAGTGGACAACGTTGTTCTGCTCTTAGAGTGTTATTTATCCAAGATGATATAGCAGAAAAGCAGATAAAAATGATATGCGCTGCAGCGCAAGAATTAAAAATTGGTGATCCAATGCAACTTAGCACTGATGTTGGCCCAATCATTGATAAAGCATCTATGGATATGTTGATTGAACATACAGAAAAAATGTCAGAGGATCAAAATTCACATCTTTTATCCAAAGTGTGTATTGATGCGGATTCCCATAATGGCTATTTTTTTCCTCCATACATTTATGAAATACAAAAAATTTCGCAATTAACACAAGAAGTTTTTGGCCCTATTTTGCATATTATACGTTTTGATAAGTCAAAATTAAATGAAGTAATTGATGATATAAATAACACAGGTTATGGGCTTACGTTTTCTCTACAAAGCCGTATACAAAATCAAATTGATTTAATAAGCAAGAAAATATCGGTTGGCAATATATATATCAATCGCAATCAGATAGGTGCAGCAGTTGGTATACAACCTTTCGGCGGTAGAGGATTATCCGGTACTGGACCAAAAGCTGGTGGACCTCATTATTTACAACGTTTTTCTGCAGAAAAAGTTTTGACTATTAATACCACAGCCTTTGGTGGAAATACTAAGCTTGCATGCTTATAACTCTGTTTGCAGATTCAAAGGCAAAGAAAATGCTGCTCTTTGCAGTGAAAGGAAAATTTTCTGATGCAAAAGTTTTCTGTGTATATACAATAGAATTATTGCACATATAAGGTAAAAGCTTTGAGTAAAATTCTCGCAGTAGTTAACCAAAAAGGAGGAGTAGGAAAAACTACAACCAGTGTAAATTTATCAACAGCCTTTGCTGCGGTAAATAAAAACACCTTATTAATAGACCTTGATCCTCAAGGAAATGCAAGTACTGGACTTGGTTTCTCATATAAAAGTCGTACGAAAAATATATATAATGTACTTATAGACAATGAATCTATATCATCTTCTATTCTCAATACAGAAGTACCAAATTTATCATTGATTACATCAATAGTTGATCTATCTGCAGCAGAGGTTGAACTCATACACTTTGAAAAAAGGGAGTTTATACTAAAGAACGCACTTATGGAAATCAAGGAAAAATATGAATATATAGTGATCGATTGCCCACCCTCACTTGGCTTGCTTACTATTAATGCGTTAACTGCCGCTGACTCTATTATCATTCCTCTGCAATGCGAATTTTTTGCTCTCGAAGGCCTAAGTCATCTAATAAAAACCGTGGAACTGATAAAGAAATATTTAAACCCTTCTCTAACAATAGAGGGAATAGTGTTAACTATGTATGATAAACGCAATAAGCTTAGTGAGCAGGTTAAAATTGAGATTTGCAACTATTTAGGTGATAAGGTATATGAAACCATTATTCCACGTAATGTCAGGTTATCAGAAGCTCCTTCTTATGGGAAACCAGCGATCATATACGACCTGAAATGCTCAGGTGCACAGGCATACGTATATCTAGCAAAAGAGATTTTAGAAAAGCAGGCTAGTGATTGCAAGGCAGAATTGGCAAGTGAAGGCGTGCAGTATGAAGAATGATCAGCGACTAGGACGAGGTCTGTCAGGATTAATAGCGGGCAACTCTTTTAGCAAAATAGATGAGCAACAAGAATCTTTGCCTGTTTCACTGCTGCATCCAGGTAAATTTCAACCAAGAAAACATTTTGATGAAGAATCGTTAAAAGAGCTTGCAAATTCAATAGAAAAAAGTGGGATTATACAGCCCATTGTGGTACGTAAAGATGCAAATGATGGTGGCTATGAAATAATCGCTGGGGAACGCCGTTGGCGAGCGAGCAAGATTGCAAAGTTGAATAGTGTACCTGTTGTTATCAGAGATCTGGATGATAAACAATGCCTAGAGATAGCCATTATCGAAAACATACAGAGGCAAGATATTAATCCGATTGAGGAAGGAGAAGCATACAAAAAGTTAATAGACGAGTTTTCCTATACACATGAAGAATTAGCTTCAGTTATAGGTAAGAGCCGCAGTCACATCACTAATATGATCAGAATGCTATCACTTTCCGATAGTATAAAAAAAATGATCAATGAGAAAAAAATATCTATGGGACACGCAAGAGCACTCATTAATGTTGAAAATGCAGAAGATATCGCAGAGAGAATAGTTTCTCGTGGCTTGAGTGTCAGACAAACTGAAAATTTGATCAAGGATTCACATAAACAAAAAAAAGAAAATCAGCAGCATAAAAATAATGATATTACGGCAATAGAAGATACTATATCTTTACAGCTTGGATTAAATGTAAAAATTTGTGATAACAATTCTAAGGGAACAGTCGTGATAAAATATAATAATCTTACAGAACTGGAGCTAATAGTGAAAACCCTAGGTAAGAAAATTGACGTGCATGTGTAACTTGCTTTTATTAAAACAATAAGTTATTTTATTATACAATTGATGCAATCTACAGTGATTTATATTACTATCTACATATTGTTATTTTGTATGAGTGCAATGTTATACTACATAATATCTAAAAAAAGTGATACGTATGATAAAATTATAGCGTTTAGCAATTTTTCAACACAAGTTGTATTGTTTATAGTGGCAATGTCAGTAGTTACTAATAGTTTCTTTTTAATTGACATGGCATTATTATATGCCGGTACTAGCTATATATTAACCGTAGCATTAATGAGATTGATGTTATCCAATAAATTATGATAGGAACTATCTTTATAGCCTTGGGTGTCTTTTTTATAGTTGTTGCGAATATAGGAATATTTAGGTTTCCCAGCTTTTACACAAGGCTACATGCAGCTGGTATAGCAGATTCAAGTGGAGTAATGTTATTGTTGATAGGCTTTGCCTTGCAGAATGAATTTTCGTTAAATACTATTAAAATTTTATTACTTATTCTAACAATATGGATTGCCAACTCAACTAATAGCTATGTTTTAGCACGCATATATTATAAAAATGAAAAAGGAAATGGACTCCTTCTGAAATCTGTTGATGACGAAAAATCTTTAAAGAAGCGGAACACTCAAAAGAGTACAAGCCAAAAAAAATCGCCGTCAGGACACAAAAAGTCTAATAATAAAGGAGACTTGAATGCTTGAAGCAACATTACTTTTTTTATTGCTAATGGTTACTATTTGTATAGTTTTTTCAAGAAATTTAGTTACAAGTGCTATTTTAATGTGTGCATTTAGTTCACTTATTGCACTTATATATTTAGTTATGAATGCACCTGATGTCGCAATTACTGAAGCTTCTGTTGGTGCAGGATTGAGCACAGTTTTTATGTTTGCAGCTCTTTCATTGATCAAAAACCATCAAACAAACTCACCTCATAGCCCGGTAATGCTCACTTTAATGTTATTTTTAGCAATATGTTTATCATATTTCATGTGTGAGTTACCAAGTTTTGGTGATCCTGATGCTCCAATTCATCAACATATTGCTCCATATTATATGGAAACCACAGAAAAAGCTATTGATATACCCAACGTAGTAACGGCTATTTTAGCAAGTTTCCGTGGTTATGATACATTTGGAGAAACTATAGTAGTATTTACTGCAGCGCTTTGTATCAGCTTAATATTGAAGGAAGAAAGTAGATCTCTAAAATCGCCATCAGAAACAGATCTAATGATTAAAGATCCAGTATTAAATGTTATAGCATTTCTAATGGTACCTATCATGATTTTGTTTGGTTTATACATACAATTTCATGGTGATTACACTCCAGGTGGTGGATTTCAGGCTGGAATAATTATCGCTTCTGGAAT
Source organism: Wolbachia endosymbiont of Pentalonia nigronervosa (assembly GCF_014534705.1). Taxonomy (GTDB): domain Bacteria; phylum Pseudomonadota; class Alphaproteobacteria; order Rickettsiales; family Anaplasmataceae; genus Wolbachia. The sequence goes on from NZ_JACVWV010000003.1 coordinate 32,062, forward strand.
AATATTGTATTCAATGTTATTTGGTGTATCTGCTACTCTAAAGGCGATACCCTACTCTATAATTAAGTTCACTAACGCGCTAGGTATTTTGATTTATGGTGGCACAGGTATTATAACAATTTTACTTGGTAAAAATTTCTTATCTTATGATGTATTGTTAGCCAATAGTGTTGCTGGTCAAAAATTAGGTATTTTTTTAGTAGAATTAGGTGTAGCATTTACTGTCTTCTCCTCTATGTTAATCATATATGTAAATTTTGTTGGAAAAAAAAATGATTACTTTATATAATAATACAATTATTATTATGTTAATGATATTAGGTCTATACATTATTATACATGATAAAAATTTAATAAAAAAAATGATGGGAGTTAGTATTTTTCAAGCATCTGTTTTATTGTTTTACATATCTCTGGGATATATAACAAGCTCATTGCCTCCCATATTAACTGAAAATTATCATTTATACAGTAACCCTATACCTCATGTTCTGATGCTCACTGCTATAGTGGTTGGGATAGTAACATTTTCAGTTGGATTATCTATAGCAGTAAAAATAGAAGAAAAATATGGAGCAATTGATATGAATTCTAGTATGTAAATTAACAGTATTTTAAATTATATGAAGTAAAAAGTAGCAAAAATTTGATTAATGTAGGTTTATTTGCTAATAAAAAATAAAATTTTCAACTATAAAGGTAATGATGTCAATTATTAATGATACGCAAGACGAGAAGAAAATTATTCGGGATCTCGTAACAAAAAGCATGAAAAAAGGTGGTGTTATCACTTTTGATGATCTAAATGATATACTTTCAGAGGAAAATTTTTCATCTGATTTTATAGATAGTACAATATCTTTACTGCAACAAGACTTTGGAATCAGTGTACTTGAAAGTAATGAAGACGAAGAATCCACTAAAGTTATTGATAACACTCTCGATAACGATGATACATCCGATGATGACGATACATCATCAGATGTTATTACAACTTTGGTAGAAAATGACGATCCAGTGAGGATCTACTTGCGAGATATGAGCGCTGTGAAGCTTTTATCAAGGGGAGATGAAATCAAGATAGCAAAAAAAATTGAATCTGAAAAGCATAACATGTTGCATGCAATTATCGAAGCACCATTAGCATTGAAGACAATAAAAACATGGCGCGATGATCTAAGTAGCGGTAATCTTTCGTTGCGAGAGATTATAGACTTGGATGCCATTTACAATTCTGACTTTAACGTGATACCCAAAGAAGATGCTGAAGATAATGAATACAGCAGCAATAATACAGATGAAGTTGATCAAGACGATGATCAAGATGGAAGTGATGAAGATGACATAAGTTCAACAAATATAAATGTCTCTATCCTTGAAATGGAAAACGATCTTCTGCCAAAGGTTATAGTTGCACTGGATGACATAATTGCTTTAATAAGCAATGCATCAACAATGCAGCAAAATTCTCAAGACAAACAAAAATACGATGATTTATACAGCCAAGCATGGTCTATAGCATTACAAATTAAGTTAAGCGACACTGCCGTTGCTAAAATTATGCAGGAACTTTATGATATCAGTAAACATATCACACTTGAAGAAGCTAATATTATCTCCCAAGCTAAAAAATACGATATTGGCAGAGAAGATTTTTATAAAATTTATGATGATATACTCTTAAAGCACAGGTTCGATGTTTCACAACTCCTTCACAAAAAATTTTCTCTTACAGGTGAATTAAACAACAAATTCACAAAGTTTATAGATAATGCTTTTGAACACGTATCTAACGCTTTGAACAATATTACACAACACGTAGGAGAAAATTACATACAAGAGTTTAAAGCACTGATTAAAAGAATACGAAAACACGAGCGGGAAGTAAATGAAGCAAAACAAGAAATGATCAAAGCAAATCTTAGATTGGTAGTTTCTATTGCTAAGAAATATTCAAACAGGGGACTAGCACTGCTCGATTTAATACAGGAAGGAAATATTGGTCTTATGAAAGCTGTAGATAAATTTGACTACAAGCGCGGATATAAATTTTCAACTTATGGAACTTGGTGGGTAAGACAGTCAATAACCAGAGCTATACCTGAACAATCTAAAGTAGTGAGAATACCAGTTCATATGGTAGAAATTATTAGCAAGATCAACAGAGCCTTGAGAAAAATGTCTCATGAGATGGGAAGAGAGCCTACACTAGAGGAATTAAGTACAGAACTTACAATGCCAATAGAAAGAATACGCAAGGTTATGAAAATAGCGAGAGATCCAGTGAGCCTTGAAGCTCCAACAGGAAAAGACGACAGTAGTACTTTTGGTGATTGTATAGAAGATAAAAGAGTCTCTAAGCCAGAGGATGCTGCAATACTTGCTGACTTGCGTGGTATTACAACTAACGTTCTTGCAACCCTAACGCCAAAGGAAGAGAGAATTTTAAGAATGCGCTTTGGTTTAGGTAAAGATGGCAAGGAACACACCTTAGAAGAAGTTGGAAGAATTTTTAATGTAACACGTGAAAGGATTAGGCAAATAGAGGCAAAAGCTCTACGCAAATTAAGGCACCCAAGTCGTGCTAGAAAATTGCGGGGGTTCTTTTAGTTGATAAAATAAAAAATGCACTAGGCCATCTAATGGGTGGTCTAACAGCACAAATTAGACCTCTTTCGAAACTCAATTTCTGGTAGCAATTTTGTTTCTCCTCAAATACATCCTGCGGTGCATTTCTCCTCTTACCATAAATCGATTTCGAAAGAGAGGTTTATTCTAAATTTAATTTTTCTTAATAAAAGTATTGTAATTTTAGTATAATACTTTTATTAGAGGGAGAATTATGCAGAACGGAGACTGGAAAACAATATTAAATACCATTAATAATGAAATCAACTTTGCTCAAATTTTTAATCAAACTGAAAATAATATTATTGATATAATAAAATCAAAATTAAGAAAAAACCATCCAGATACATACAATAAGTGGCAGATAAGTGATTTTGATGTCAATTACTTATTTTCATTTCAAGAGCAGCACATATATAATAAATGCACATTATTACATATTTCCGCTTATTATGGCCTAGAGAACATAGTAAATGCTCTATTAAAATTAGAAAAAATAGACGTTCATACTACCAATAAATATAGGGTTACTCCCTTACATTGGGCTGCTATAAGCGGCAATGCAGGTGTAGTAAGAGCTCTGTTAGAAAACAGAGCAAATATTGATGCTATAGATCAAGCTGAAGCAACTCCTTTACATTGGGCTGTTAAAGATGGCTATATAAGCACAACAAAGGTTCTACTAGAAAACGGTGCAAATCCTTTGTTGAAGGATAAGTATAATCATATTCCAAGAAACTTAACCAGAAATGATTATATAGAACAGCTTTTGAAAAGAGCAGAAAAGAGACGACTTTTTAAACCGAGAATGATAGGTATTACTGTTGCTTGTTCAACCGCAGCACTTGGCAGTGCAATAGTAGCATGGCTTATGATCAGAAGAAACATTGCCATTAAGAGAGTACCTATAACGCTAGCCCTTACTATAATTGCAATAGTAGCACTAGTAGCTGGTAACATTGCATATAGAACATTTAAACCTAGCACTAAAGTAAACGTAATACAAACAGTGAGAAGACGTAACTCAGAAGCAATTTCTGCAGTATGAGTTTTATGATTATGTACTAATTTAACTTTTTTTAATAAAGATATTATAATTTTAGTATATATGTTAACTTAGAGGGAATTATGCATGATAGAGAATGGAAAGAAATATTAAATGGAATAAATTTTCAAGGTCTCAGCTGTGAAAATGTCATTGATAGAATAAAAGAAAGATTATTAGCGTCAGAGCATCAAGATGCACATAATGCATACAGACAATGGGAGAGAAACAGTTTTGATGTCAATTATTTGTTTCCACTTCAAAATGAACATATAGACGGTGAGTGTACATTATTACATCTTGCTGCTAGTTATGGTCTAAAAGACGTAGTAAAGGCTCTATTAAAAATTGGTGCAGAGATTAATGCTAAAGATCAAGATGATGCAACTCCTTTACATTGGGCTGCCATAAGTGGCAATGCAGATGTAGTGGCATCTTTATTAAAAAATGGCGCAGACCCTTCATTAAAAAATAAAGATGGCAAAACTCCAATAAAATTAGCTCAGGATAATAATATAAAGCAGCTTTTACGGATGGCAAAAAAAAGACAATTTTTTAAACCAACAACA
>NZ_JACVWV010000003.1:36403-46485 GCF_014534705.1 Wolbachia endosymbiont of Pentalonia nigronervosa
CCGAAGCTGAAGGATTTCAGGTTATTCCAAAACGTTGGATAGTTGAAAGAACCTTTGCTTGGCTCTCCAATTTTAGGCGCATGAGCAAAGATTACGAACATTCTCCTCTTACCTCAAAAACCAATATTTTCTTTAATATGATTACCGTTATGCTTAATAAATTAGCTACTTAAATGATTTCAAGACATCTTCTAACAATTGGTATTATTATATATAGAACACTTACACATCATATTAATGAACTTAATACTGAAATAAATGAAATAGAAATAGAGGCAAGACCTGATATAGAAATTTCTGTTTATAGAGTCTTATAAATTCTATCTGTAGATTTTGGTTATAAAAAAAAAGCTAGACCTCTGCGCCATATAAAAAAATTTTGCAGAGGCCTAACCCCACATTAAAGATATTATAAATATAGCATCGATTTACAAATAATTCATTAACATTTGCATCATATTCTAAAAACCTTTAGATTTATCATACAATCTATACTTAACATAATGAATCAGACTTGGAATTTATTACAAACAGGGCAGAAAAATGACTACAAAATTGCGTATGTGAATGCACGAATCATCGACCCTGCTACTCGACTCGATATAAATGGCTCACTTTTAACTTGCGGAAGTAAAATAGTGGATTTTGGTGCATCATTATTTGCAAATGGAGTGCCAAGTGGCATCGACGAGATGATAGATTGCCAAGGTTTAGTTCTCATGCCAGGCCTTGTAGACATTCACGTACATTTTCGTGAACCTGGACAAGAGCATAAAGAGACTATACATACAGGTAGTAAATCTGCAGCTGCAGGAGGTGTGACAACTGTTGTTTGTCAACCTAACACTGTTCCAGCAATTGATACTGTTATTTTAGCCAAATATTTGAAATATATAGCCCTTGAGACTTCACATGTAAATATTGAATTTTATGCTAAAATCACCACTGCAGAAAGAAGTTTAACTGAAATGGCACTGCTCAAAGAAGTCGGAGCAGTTGGGTTTACTGACGATGGCATGCCGGTCATGGATCCTTTCGTGATGAGACAGGCGTTACTTTACTCAAGCATGTTAAATATTCCAATCGCTCAGCATGCAGAGGACTTAAATCTATCGGCAGGCGGTGCAATTAATGAAGGTAAAATTTCTGAAGAATTAGGAATCAAAGGCATTTTAAGCGTATCAGAGTCAGTCATGGTAACTCGTGATATATTACTAATGAAGGACATTGAAAACGTGCATTATCACATTTTACACGTCTCTTCAAAAGATTCACTGGAGGCAATTGCACGTGCAAAAAAATCAGGGTTGAACGTTACCTGTGAAGTAACTCCACATCATTTTACTTTAACTGAAGATGCAGTCAAACAACATGGAGCACTTGCAAAAATGAACCCACCACTTCGTACAGAAGATGATCGCCTAGCAATGGTTGAGGGACTCAAAACTGGTGTTATAGACTGTATTGCCACTGACCATGCTCCACACGACTGTAGTTCTAAAGATTTACCACTTGAAAGTGCTGCTTTTGGCATTGTTGGTCTGGAAACTCTTTTACCCTTATCACTTAAACTTTATTACAATAAACAGATGGATTTGTTCGATGTACTGGCAAAACTCACATATAAACCTGCAGATATAATAAATGTGCCGCGTGGACGTATACAGAAGGATCGTGCTGCAGATTTAATTTTAGTTGATCTCGATCAAGAGTGGGAAATAAAAACTAAGGATTTTGCTAGTAAATCAAAAAACTCCCCTTTTGATGGGTATAAAGTAAAAGGACGTGTGATACGCACCATTGTATCCGGAAAAACTGTATACTCTCTTCTATCTAGTTGATCAGGATTTCTGCATCTCTTCACTTACACCTGCAATTTTTGCTTCTTCCTGGTAAGATCTAGGCTTTTTTGATAATATTTTTCCAATCTTATCTGATATGTACTCCCATGCAATACATATGACAGTTAAAGCTACGAGTGAAAGTATTGGTGCTGTTATTGCTATAGCTAACAGAGAATCAGCTGTAGTTACTTCAATAGGAGCGAGGATATCATATATTTCAATATAATTGAAGAAAAGATATGCTTTAATTAAACTAGAAGCTAAGATAGGAGATATGTCAACCAAACCAGCTCCAATGGCAACACTCATAATACAAAACATAGACAGTGGTATAATTTCCTTTAATGTTAATTTTTTACCCTCTCCTTTTGCGATGTCAAAGAGACCTGTTGTGCAAATCAAAGTAAAAGCTAAAGTTAATACTAATGCAGCAATGCCGCCAACAACTCCACCTACCACCAGAGGTGACAAGGCTGTAAAACTCAATGCAAGGCCAATTAATACACTCATTGTTAAAGCTACTATTGCTGCTATTGATATACATATAAGAAAAAAAATACCTATCATTGTTTTTCCAAAATTACCTTATTATTTAAAATAATAAATATTCCATAGTACTATGTCAATCAACCATAATTTTGTTTTCACCTATATCACAGATTGAAGTAAGTTGACAAAAGATAATTTTAGTGAAATAATTGAATAAATTATTTGTAGCATATTTATGTCTAGTGGCACTATAAACAAAGTTATACTTATTGGGAATTTAGGTAAAGACCCTGAAATCAGAAGCACACAAAACGGAAAGGAAATGGCTAATTTTTCAATAGCTACATCTGAAAGCTGGGTTGATAAGTTTTCTGGCACACGTTCTGAAAAAACAGAGTGGCACAATATTGTAGTTTTTAGTGAAGGATTAGTAAAAATTGTCAAGGATTTTGCCCGCAAAGGCAGTAAAGTCTACATTGAAGGCTCCCTTCGTACCAGAAAATGGACTGATCAAAATGGTAGTGAAAGATACACGACAGAAGTTGTATTACAAAATTTTAGCAATACTCTTACTCTCTTAGATTCGCGAAATAGTGCACCAAATTCTACAAATGAGTATTCTGTAAATGAATATAAACAAAGCGAGTATAAACGCAATGAAGAAAGTAAGCATGAAAGTGATGATGTAAAAGATGAACTCATCGATGATGAGATACCATTTTAGAAAGCCGCTCATCTACTATAAAAGTTTACTTTAGTGAATAACTGTAAGGATTATTTTTTTTAAGGATTTTGCGTGTCAAAAAGCAACAGTAATAATACATCAGCTTCTGATATTTTAAAAGAAGTTGTTAGCTCTGATGCTGATAAGGTAACTCTCTTTGAAATCAAAACAGCTCTGCACGAGCGAGGTTTTGCTATCTTAATCATGATCTTTGCTTTACCGTTATCATTTATACCGGTACCACCTGGCTTTACAGTCATACTTTCTATACCTTTAATTCTATTTTCACTACAACTTTTGTTGGGATTTAATTCTCCCTGGCTACCAAAATGGCTAGAGGAAAAATCTTTTCAACGCTCAACTTTGGCCCTTATGGTAGAAAAAACTTCTCCAGCATTAGAAAAAATAGAAAACTTTATGAAACCAAGAATGTCCTTTATTTTCTATGGACCGGGCGAGAAAATTTTATCTATCATAATGCTGCTTTGTGCAATATTAATAGCTATCCCCCTACCCTTCACTCACTTTATTCCTGCAATGGGCATGACCCTTATTTCACTTGGTATCATGAACAAAGATGGACTTCTTTCCATATTAGGAGTTTTAGTATCTTTATGTGGATTGTTGTTTACTCTCATTATAATCATAAAAGGACCGAAACTTATAATAGGAGCTTTTTCCTTTCTTAAAAATATTATAAGAAACTCTTGATTTCCATAGCTTAACTTCTAACTTTATAAATAGATTTTGAAGAGATTTTATAAAGATGCTATAATGTGCGTAACTTAAGTTAACTTTAAAGGTTAACATGTTATTATTCTATTTCAATGGAGGTGAAAATGAGTTTAGGACCATGGCAACTATTTCTAGTCCTGATAATAATCTTAGTTCTTTTTGGTGCAGGTAGATTACCACAAGTGATGGGTGACTTAGGAAAAGGCATCAAAAATCTCAAGCAAGAGCTTAAGGATTCAGAAAAATCATCATCCCACGAGCCAGATCGTTAGCTTCTCTTTTCTATTTTGTAACACGTACTCTAAGTGCGTGTTACTTACTTCTGCTTGTAACAAAATAAAATTCAAACAATGAAGTAGGAACGTTAACAAAAATAAATGTTAAAGTTGCAGTATAGTAGTAATTGTGTTAAAAATTGCTTTTCTAAGGATTTTTGTGCCAAAAAATAAAAAATTAGCTTCTGATATTCTAAAAGAAGTTGCTAACACTGATATTGATAAAGTAACTCTCTTTGAAATTAAATCAGCTTTGCATGAGCAAGGCTTTTGTATCTTAATCATCATTTTTTCTTTACCATTATCTGTACCTATACCAGTACCACCTGGTTATACAACTATACTTGCTATCCCGTTAATTCTATTTTTACTGCAGCTTTTATTAGGATTTAACTCTCCCTGGATGCCAAAATGGCTAGAGAAAAAGTCTTTTCAACGTTCAACTTTGGCCCTTGTGGTAGAAAAAACTTCTCCGGCATTAAAAAAAATAGAAAAATTTATGAAGCCAAGAATGTCCTTTATTTTCTGTGGACTAGGTGAGAAAATTTTGGCTCTTATAATGCTGCTTTGCGCAATATCAATAGCTATCCCACTACCTCTCACTAATTTTATTCCTGCCATTGGAACAACTCTTATTTCGCTTGGTATCATGAGCAGAGATGGACTTCTTTCCATGTTAGGAATTTTAACGTCGTTATGCGGATTACTGCTTACTTTTATCATCATGGTAAAAGGGCCAAAACTCATCATTGGAGCATTTTCCTTCCTTAAAAGTTTCATATGATCAGGATATATAATACTTTAACTAAAAAAAAAGAGCTTTTTACGCCTATCAATGAAAATCATATAAAGATGTATGTCTGCGGTCCAACAGTGTATGACTATGCACATATAGGTAACGCGAGGTCTGTTGTTATATATGATGTATTATTTCGATTATTTAAATTCTGTTATAGCAAAGTTACTTACGTGCGTAATATAACCGATATCGATGATAAAATAATCAACTCAGCAAATGAGAAAAATAGTGACATAGAGAGTATAACTACACGCTATACCAACGCCTTTCATGACGATATGAAAAGTATAAATTGCTTAGAACCAACGCATGAACCTAAAGCAACAGAGAGTATAGGTGTCATTATTGAACTGATTGAATATTTACTGCAGTCTGGTCACGCTTACGAAGCTAATAAGCATGTATATTTTAGTGTAGAATCTTACCCTGAATATGGGACACTATCAGGAAAAAAAATTGATGAATTAACTCACGGCAGTAGAGTTGAAATTGATGAAAATAAAAAGCACCCTGGAGATTTTGTATTATGGAAACCTGCAAGTGATGTTGATTATAAACTTTCAAGCCACTGGAACAGCCCATGGGGTGAAGGTAGACCAGGATGGCACATAGAATGTTCAGCAATGGCATGTGCTCATCTTGGCAAAGATTTTGATATACATGGTGGCGGTATAGATTTGCAATTTCCTCATCATGAAAATGAAATTGCCCAGAGTAAATCTGCATTTTCTGGTTCAACATTTGCAAAGTATTGGATGCATAATGGATTTCTTACCTCAAACAAAGAAAAAATGAGTAAGTCCCTATTTAACATAGTTAAGGTAAGAGATTTACTTAGCAGTGGTATAAAAGGTGAAGTAATACGTTACGCATTGCTAAAAACCTACTACAGAAAACCGTTAGATTGGACAGACAGTGTTATTTCTGAATCACAAGAAGCCTTAAATAAATTCTATCGATTATTGCGTTATGTAAATATCGAAGAAAATGATGCAGAAATTTCTCAAGATTTCATAAACGCCTTAAAAAATGATTTGAATGTTCCAGAAGCATTAGTTCTACTGCATGAAATGGCCGCAAAAATTAATAAGACAAGCAATGAAAACGATAAACTTAAGTTAACTAAGATCTTCACAAAAAGTGCCAGATTCATCGGTCTTCTTCAATCAAGCTATCAAGAATGGTTCGCTAGCAATGTAAATCGTCAAGAAATAGAAAGATTGATAAATTTGAGAAAAATTGCAAAATGCAATAAAGATTACGCTACTGCTGATAATATAAGAAAGCAATTAACAAAAATGGGGGTGTCTGTTTCCGATAATGAAGATGGCACAACAACCTGGCAAGTTTGTTAGACTATGGAAAATTATTTTTTATTATTTACAGATAATCTCTTATCATCGTTAATTTTACCTGTACGCCAAAGTTCAGTATTTATAATCATGCTGTATTTTAAACAATATCACAGTATATTATTGATGTTACTTTTTGGAGTATTAGGATCATCCTTAGGAGGAATAATTAATTGGTGTTTAGGTAGAACAACACTCTACTTAAGAAAACGGTGTCGAAAACTACAAAATGAGTATGTAGCTTCCAAAATAATAAAAAATCTGCTTATTTGCGCAGTTACACTACTTTCATGGGTGCCAGCAATAGGCAGCGTGACACAAATTTTATCTGGCTACTTCAAATTAAGTCCTTATCTTTTTATTTTTTTAACTATTCTATCAAACTTCTGCTATCTATTATATTTAGTGATATTTTTAGACCTTTTGTAAAACCCCAAGCTGAAAGCCCATATTCAAACTTAAACTTCACACTTAAACTTCAAACTCAGGGAAGGGAGCCAAGTCCTATGAATTCGGACTTTTTTATACAAGTTGGGGTTTAGCTACACCTTCCCTGTGTAAGATATTTAGTTTCAATACCTTACATTAGGAAGCATACAAACTGAGATTAAAAAATCTATTAATTGCTCAATAAAAATATCGTAGCTAATCCAAGAAATATTAAAGCCGAAAGGATATCAGTTGTTGCCGATGTTAAAATTGAGGAAGAAACTGCAGGATCAGCTTTTAAGCGGTTTAATACTATAGGAATAAAAGCTCCAATAAATGGAGCAATAACTGACATCATGATCATTGAAATTACAAAAATTACTTCTATCTTAAAATCATGAAATCTTAACATTATCACTATCAATGAAACAGTTGATAAAATTATCCCATTAATAAAGCCTCTAAATAGTTCTTTCATCAGTATTCTTCTTGCATTTTGTTCGGTTAATCGCCTCGTTGCCAGCGCTCTAATTGTTAGAGTAACTGTTTGAGAGCCTGAGCTACCACTCATTGAGGCTATTATGGGCATAATAATAGGTAATATTATAAACTTCTCTAACGTGTGTTCAAAAAATCCTGTGACTATCGAACATATAGTTGCAGCCAAGAGATTAAATAGCAACCATGGCAATCTATTTATTATTGTTTTGTATACAGAAGCATTAATATCCGTTTGAGATAATACCCCCCCCATTTTTAATGCATCTTCTTCTGTCTCTTGTTGTACTACTTTTATTACATCTTCAATTAAAATTACACCGATGATTTTGCCATACCTATTGACCACTGGGGCAGACAGCAGAGAATAGTCTTGGAATATTCTCGCTACTTCTTCTTGATCCATACCAGTCCTGATGATCTTTATATCCTGACTCATTATCTCCTGTATGGTAGTGTCACCTGAATTGGCTATTACCTTATTTAAATCGACACTACCTATAGGTTCTAATCTTGAATTAATAACAAAGATTTGGTAGAACGTCTCAGGTAATTTCTTATAGTTGCGCAGAAATTCTGTTAACTGACTTATTGTCCAATAATATGGCGCTATAACCATATCTTTATGTATTAGCCTTCCTGCACTTTCTTCAGGATATGATAGCAATTCTTCTACTGATTTTTGAGTTTTATCAGGTAAGTAACGAAGTATACTTTCTACAGACTTTTTATCTAAGTCTTTCATGATAGTTACTATGTCTTCTATGTTCAAAAGCGCCAATAACTCTGCTGTGTTTTTTATTCCCAGTGTTTCTATAATCTCCACCCGTAGATCTGGCACTACGTGCACTAGAGCATTTTTTAGTGAATTTTGATCGAGAATCTCAACTAACTTCTCTCTGTGATCATTAATTGAGGTTGATAAAAAATAAGCCAATTGAACGCTATCTATTTTTTTTATGACGTCATGAATATTGTCTAACTCTTGATTATTAATTAATTCTTCTAAATCATTAACAATCTCGTGATCTAAACCATAGTGAGAATTTTTATTAGTGTTCATAATTACACCTTCATTTTTTTTTAACATAAAAAACCATAATGTTGATATAACTTGATTTCTTTCATTATCAGAGTATAATAAGATTATTTAAAATTAACTACTATATGGTTAAATTTCTATTCCTTTTACTGCTGTTACTATTAATAATAAGTATATTAAAAACTAAACATTAAAAACTAAATATTCAACTTAATGAAAACTCACTACGAAATTCTAGAATACTTTCAAAGCCTAGGCAAGAATATATCCTTAATTAGGAGGTGTCTTTGACATAGAGAAGTTAAAATCACGTCTTGAAGAATTGGAATCCAAGTCTTCAGATAGTACTCTATGGCAAGATAATAAAAAAGCTCAAGAGATTTTGAAAGAGCGCTCTAAAATTAAAAACGATATAGAATCATTTTTAAAACTGGAAAGCGATTATCATAATAGCATTGATTTAATGAAATCTGCTATTGATGAAAACGATGAGGGATTTTTTGCTGAAATCGAAAGTGAACTAATTAAATTAGAAAAACTCATAAAATATAAAGAAACTGAATCCTTATTCGCTGGTGAAGCAGATAGTAATGACTGTTTTTTAGAAATTCACTCAGGAGCTGGCGGAACTGAAAGCAATGATTGGGCTGAAATGCTGATGCGCATGTACATCAGATGGGCAGAGATTTATCATAATTTTAAGGTTGAAGTGATAGAAAAACTAGATGGTGATGCTGTTGGTATAAAATCTGTGACAATAAAAATAACCGGAGAAAAAGCCTATGGATGGGCAAAGAGTGAAAGTGGTGTTCATAGACTCGTTAGAATATCGCCTTTTGATTCAAATGGTAAGCGCCACACTAGTTTTGCAAGCGTAGGAGTGACACCAGTTATTGAAGATTCGATTAGTATTGTTATCGATGAAAAAGATTTAAAGATTGATACTTATCGTGCTTCTGGGGCTGGTGGTCAGCATGTAAATAAAACCGAAAGCGCAGTACGCATTACACACATGCCAACAGGTGTTATAGTGCAATGCCAAAATGGTCGCTCTCAGCATAAAAATAAAGATGAGGCACTTAAGTTACTCAAAGGACGCTTATATCAAATTGAATTAGACAAAAAAGAACAGAAAATGGCTGAAGAATATGGCAAGAAATGTAATATAGGTTGGGGCAATCAGATTAGATCATATGTTATGCACCCATATCAGATGGTAAAAGACCTAAGAACTGGACACGAAGTAGGGAATATAAATTCTGTTTTCGATGGCAACATAGATTGTTTCATAATTAGCGTACTAACTAATTAGACTTCTTTCGCACCCAGTTTATGGTAAGAGGAGAAGGGCAAAAGTGCACCGATTGCCATCGATACACATACTAAAAAGATGTCTATTAAGATATACTCATAAGTAATAAAATTACCATTAAAATACTATAGATGTTGGCAATAATCTGGCCAACAACTTTATTTACATTTTTGTGAATCAGCAATGAATTTTTCTAATTCAGTGTTTGTAAGGTAAGTAGCTATTAACTCACATACATCTTCATTGACTACTTCCCAACATTCTTTAATTTTTTGTCCTTCTTTAAAGGTACCTAAATATCCAAGTGGCTCAAGAGCTTCATTTACTAGACGTCTTCTTTCGTCTATAGCTTCACATTGAGCATCCATCATTTCAGCAAGTATAGGACAATCCTTTCTAAATTGCTCTTTGATGCCTTCCAATCCTTGAATCAATTTAGAATTATGTGCATAACGTATTAAATTATCCTCATTTGTTAAATCTGCTAGCAAAAATTCACTAAGCAATACTTTACTCTTACCAATTTTTTTATCTTGTATCTTTTTTAACTCACCTTCTGCATCTGCAAAAAGCTTCCTTATCT
>NZ_JACVWV010000003.1:46585-58258 GCF_014534705.1 Wolbachia endosymbiont of Pentalonia nigronervosa
ATCTGCACCGGCTGCTAATAGATCCTTTACTTGAGCTATTTGACCATTTTTAGCAGCTTGATGTAAAGAAATGTCTACATTTGTATTTTCAGAAAGCATAATTTCTCCTTGAATTAATATATTAATTAATTTTATAATATTTTTATTAATAAGTCAAGTAATTTTCTAGTTTAAATTGTATTAATATTCATTCCTTTAAATTTAAAGTAGAAATATCGTAAAAGGACAACAAAATTGCCATCAGTTTTGAAAGAAATCTATTGAAAAGTATCTTAATCTTTATACTTTAAACTTCTACTAGTCACAACCACTGTACCAGCTATTTTATCGTGCCAAGTCTGACAACGTTTATTAAAGTGTGCCCATATGAAGCCCAAAAATAACGGAACTACTGACAATATAAAAGCAAAAAACCTTTTGGTTGCTTGTTTTAGGGTTATTTTTTCAAGAGTATTTGCATCTAGCACCCTCAGCCCAAGTAACAATTTCCCTGGTGTAGCAGCAAACTTTAACCACATGTATGCTACGTAACAAAAAAGCATAATAAATTGAGATATTTGGTTCAAAATAATTAACTTTACATACTTACTTTTTACCATTTCCTCTTCTATGGATAGAGGTACTTGTATTGAATATTTTGCCGCAACTTGATTTAATATTTTCCCACTTTCAGAATTTATAAAAAGGTAGTTCAAGGCCTGGCCATAAAAGTTTAAAAATAAGACAATAATAATTAAATCTAACAACACAGATATATAGCGCCTCAGTCCTGTGACATAACGAATTCCTCTTTCGTCCTCCTTTACTTTCTGAATAGAGCTCATAGAAGACAAGATAGAAAAAAGTCGGTTAAAAAATCGATTTAACATAAAAGCACTCAAAATATATTGCATGTGCCCCTAGCCGGACTTGAACCAGCATGCTTTTGCAAGCAACAGATTTTGAGTCTGCCGTGTCTACCATTCCACCATAGGGGCCTACTTTAATGCTATAGACAACACAAAATTAGTCAACTTGATAATTTTACCTTATAAGGTAAAATCAATAGGTTATATTTTAAGATCTAAAACATACATTTCTAAGGGCATAAACAAATGAATAAACTAGCCAATTTACTAGATAAAAGAAGTAGCATAGATACAGAAATCTGCAAACTGCCGCATAATCTCGAGGCTGAGCAAATGCTAATTGGAGCTATGATTCGCGACAATAGAATCTGCGATGCAGTGGAAGATATAATAACAGCAGAGAATTTTTACGATCCATTGCATCAAAGCATTTTTACGCAAATATCCAAGACTAGAAAACATGGCATTGTTGCCAACGAATTAAGCCTAAAGATGTTTTTTGAAAATAATCAAGCATTTGCCGATTGCGGTGGAGTTGAATATCTAGCAAAACTCGCAGCCAAAGCCAGCATTGCTCTCGATATATATAGTTTAACTAAAATAATCCGCGATGCTTACCTAAGAAGATGTTTAATTAAGCTTGGGCAAGAAATGGTTGATGATAGCTACAATTACGATATTGACAGCCCAGCACAGGTGCAAATCGAACAAGCAATGACAAAATTATTTAATTTAGCAATAAAAAAACAGGGTGAGAAAACATACATAAAACTTGCAAGTTCAATTAAAGATGTAGTTGAAAAGATTAGTATGCTAAAAAATAATCCGGAAGCACTTGGTATTACCACTGGACTACAAGACCTGAATAGCATATTGGGCGGCCTTCAGAAGTCTGATCTGCTAATTCTAGCTGCAAGACCTTCCATGGGTAAAACAGCACTTGCACTAAATATTGCTCTTAATGCTTGCAAAGTTCTGCAGAAAAAAAATGATAAGCAGCACTATGTGGCATTTTTTTCACTTGAAATGTCAGCAGAACAGTTAACTGCAAGGTTAGTTACTATAGATTCAGGGATTAGTTATTATAAAGCTTTGACAGGAAGAATCAGCGATTTTGAACTGCATGAATTTATCAGTACTAGTAAGGTGTTATCTGAATTGCCTTTCATAATAGATGATACCCCAGCACTGTCGATCAGTGCTCTTCGCACCAGAATACGTTTATTGTACCAGTTATATAATATAGAAGTTGTATTTATTGACTACCTCCAGCTAATCAGAGGAACAACAAAGAGAAGTAATGAAAATAGAGTGCAAGAAATATCGGAAGTAACGCAAGGACTAAAAGCAATTGCAAAAGAGCTAAATATCCCTGTTGTTGCACTATCACAGCTTTCTCGTTCTGTTGAGCAAAGAGATGATAAAAAACCGCAACTTTCTGATCTGCGTGATTCAGGAAGCATAGAACAAGATGCAGATATAGTGATATTTCTGTATAGAGAAGAGTACTATGAATTGAGAAAACAACCAAATGAAGGAAACAATAAACATAGAGAATGGCAAGAGAAAATGGAGAAAATCAGAAATATTGCAGAGCTGATTATTGCAAAACAAAGAAATGGACCAATTGGCAGTGTAAAATTGTACTTTGATTCGAACAGAGGTGCATTCAAAGATTATACAGAAAGATATAATTCGAATTAGTTAGTTACAGTAGAGAATCTTAATAGTTGCGGCATATATTTATTAATGATAAAATGTAAGAATTAATGTGTATTTTATTATGATTGGTTTATTGTTTGCTGTACTATTATTTTTTTACAGTAATGATGTATTTGCAAAACAGGAACCACGTTCAATTGCTGCAGATGACCACATTAAGGTAATGAATTATAACCCACAAGCTATACACAGGTATACTGGTTTTTATGGTTATCAGTCCAGTATAGTGTTCGAACAAGGAGAAGTGATACAAAATCTTTGGATGGGTGACTCAACTGGTTGGAATCTCATTCCCCAAGGTAACAGGTTGTTTATCAAACCTGTAGATGATATTGCTGACACTAATGCAACTATAATTACCAATAAGAGGGTTTATTACTTTGAATTTCATGCCGAAGAAGCTACAGGGTTAGATGATCCGAGATTAGCATATGAAGTAAGATTTCTCTACCCACTGTTTAACAGCGATGAGATTTATACAAATCACAATGGTGATATCTTTGAGCAAACTAATCACACCATTATTCCCGATTTAAACGACATTGAGGTTGCAAAAAAGGGATTAAATTTCAATTATTCCATCTCACATGTTAAAGGAAGCCAGTCAATAACACCTATAAAAGTGTTCGATGATGGAAAATTCACGTACCTGCAGTTTAATAAAGTAAATTCTGACTTTCCAGCAGTTTTTATGGTTGACTCTAAAGGGTATGAGTCCGTAATCAATACCCGTACAGTCGATGATTACCTGATTATTGAAAGAGTGAGTTCTGTGTTTACTTTAAGGAATGGTGCAGATACGGTTTGTTTGTTTAACGAAAATATGCCTTTTAATAAGAAAAAGTATAAAAGAAAGTAAATAAACAAGCATAAACCAAAGAACAAATCTAGGAACAAACAGCAAAATAAGCTGAGGAGCAAGGTGCAAAATTTTTTCTATGGTGTTCTGTAATGCCATGAAGGTTGATAGCATTAATGTGTTCTTTTGTCCCGTATCCCTTATTTTTATGCCAGTTATATTGAGGATATTTATTATGCAGCCCCTGCATCAATTGATCTCTGGTAACTTTTGCAATGATCGATGCCGCCGCTATTGATATGCTTATACTATCACCATTTATTACGGGCTTTACTTGCCATTTCACTTCAGGAGGTTGGTTGCCATCCACTAAGACGTAATCCAAATCTAGATTTAAATCTATCAATGCACGTTTCATTGAAAGTTTTGTTGCTCCTAAAATGTTATATGAATTTATTTCTTCTACGCTTGCCATTCCTATACCGAATTTTGCAGCTGACGTTATTTTGTGATATAGAACTTGTCTACTCTTTGGAGTAAGTTTTTTTGAATCATTAATTCCATCAATAACTGTACTTCTATCAGTAAAAACCACCGCTGCAGATATAACTGGACCAGCGAGCGGACCTCTGCCAACTTCATCTACTCCCGCTATAATTCCTGGTAGCTCGTTTTCTAATGCAAAATCTGGGTATTTCATAAAATATTATAATAAAAATGCTATACTTAAAACTGAACAAAAAAGAGAAATTATCCAAAATCTCATAACTATCGTATTCTCTGACCACCCTTTCTTTTCAAAATGATGATGTATTGGCGACATGAGAAAAATCCTCTTGCCTTTTGTACACTTAAAGTATGATACCTGAATAATTACAGATAGAGTTTCTATGACAAAAATTCCTCCTATCACTGCAAAAAGTATTTCTCTTTTTATTAAAATACTAACTAAACCTAAAGTTGCACCTATTCCTAGACTGCCAACATCTCCCATGAATATTTTTGCCGGATGTGAATTAAACCACAAAAAACTTAAAATTGCCCCTATAAAAGCAGTACAGAATAAGATAATGTTAGTATCTTCTTGCATTAAATATGCCACTAATCCTAAAGCAGCAAAAGAAGTTATTGCCTGTGTTGCAGCAAGGCCATCCAGTCCATCTGTAAGATTTACAGCATTAGCAGTGCCCACTATTACAAACGCAGCAAATGAAATATACAGATAGCTAATATCAATCATTGCTCCCTTAAATACATATATCTTCGTAAAGTCGTCAGTGGAGTACATCTTAAGTACCAGCACACTAACTACTGCAACAAAAAATTGAATAAGGATTTTTGTTTTTGCACTTAAACCTTGATGACTCTTTGCTTTTAATTTTAGGTAATCATCAAAAAAACCAAGTAAAGCAAAAGATAAAGTTATAAATATCAACAACAAAACTTTTGGTGTTAACTGCACCCAAAGTAGAATCGGCAATAAAGCAGAAAGCAATATTACTACTCCACCCATGGTTGGTGTGTTCTTTTTTGTTATCATATGACTTTCAGGCCCACATGCTCTAATTGGCTGTCCATCCTTGCTTACTTGCTTAAAAAGCTTGATGAAGTAAGGAAAAAGAGCAAAGCCAAAGATGAAAGAAGAAATTAAAAGCATTTTTGTGATTGTTCCCTTTTATAAGTAAGATAATTTATTCTATTCCCCATATAAATTCTTTCTGCACCCATGCTTTGCGTTTTGAAGCAACTAATAGACACCTATCTTCACTGCATTTTTCTATTCCCATTATAACAAATTTATCTATTTTCATAGCGATTGTGCTATCTGTATTTTGTTTTTTATAACCAAAAGTATCTTTCTTGATCATCACATAACGTTTATTGCTTAATAGAGTGCCTTTTATCCATCCACAATCTTCATCGATGTCACAGACTTTCTTCCAATTTTCGAATTCTTCTATAACTTTAAGGGGCAAATTTTTACGGATATATACCCACTTAACAGGATAGTGCACCCCTGGTCCAGTTCTCATATTAATCTTATTTGATTTTGTTGACACAAAATCATCAGCAAATAAGCTATATGAAAATAATAGAATAACGATGAGTTGCTTGGAATGATCAAAAATAAATTCCTTTCGCAAAAGAGTTCTGGCTGTCATAAAACTAAAGCTCATCTAGTAAAGCTTTATAGTCTTATCACTAGTATAAGTCAACAAAACATCATATATTTATACGGTTATTCCTTCATTATTATTACAATGCTGATCAACCCGTAAGCTGTTGATTATTGAACGGGTACAATTTACAGCCATAATAGCATAACCCAAAGCGAAAAAAGGCGTAGAAACAATAGGCAGACCTAAAGATGATAGCAGATTAAAAGGTAATAGCAGATCAGAAGGTAATACGAGTATTATTCCACCTAGCACAAATAAACCGCTAGATGTTATATCAAGACAAATCTTGGTTAATTTCCCTGAAGTTTTTTCTTGTATTTTATGTTTTTCATCTAATTCTTTTTTGCGAAAATGATCAGTTAATGACCACATATTTAATGTAAGAGAAATTATACTTACTACAGCACCAACAGCAGCAAAGTATATACTGAAGTCAGGAATACGACAAACCAATGTTGCTACATACCCAGTGCTTAAAACAGCCGACAATACGGTAAAGAAACGTTTTGAATAAGTCCGTATTTTCTTTCTATGGGCTAATTCTTGATAAGTTAATTCATGGTCCATAATATAATATAATTATTATTAACATAGTAACATCAGTCAATAAAAAGGTCAACTGAAGAGTGCCCGAAAGAAGACTTGAACTTCCACAACTTAAAAAGTTACTAGCACCTGAAGCTAGCGCGTCTACCAATTCCGCCATCCGGGCTTTTTATAGTTTACTATACTGAAATCCAATAATATACTTAAGTAATTTTTTAATTTAGCGCAATGACAGATTCAGACCAAATATTTTTTGCCCAAAACAATATTAACATCGATAACGTATATAAAATAGTAAATGATGCTTTGATCAATAGTGACGGTGGCGAATTATTCTTAGAACTTTGCCAATCGGAATCACTGCTTTTTGATGATAATATATTAAAGCACGTAGATTTAAATACTAGAAAAGGTTTTGGTTTAAGATCCTTCTGTGATGATAGTGTATCCTTCGTGTGTTCTTCAGAAATTAGTGAAAAAGAAATCAGTAACGCAGCCTCTATCGTTAAAAGCTCAATATCCTTAAATAAAACAAACTCAATCAGTTTAAAAGAGAACACAAAAAGCCTTTATCCAGCAATAAACCCTATAAAGGAAATGGATCTCAACGCAAAAATTAAGCTACTCAATGAAGTAAATGAGTATATACGATCTAAAAATAGCAACGTAAAACAAGTAAAAATTACTCTCAGCGGAGAATGGCAAGTTGTACAAATAATAAAAGATAGCCATAGATTAAGCGATATTAGGCCTTTAGTGCGTTTTAATGTATTGGTTATTTTAGAAAAAAATGGTCGGATTGAAAGAGGCTCTGCAGGGCATGGTGGAAGAGATTCCTATAGTAAATTTATCTCTGAAAATAAATGGAAAGAAGTTGCAGATCAAGCGTTAGCACAAGCTTTGATAAATCTTGAAGCAATGCCAACACCAGCCGGAGAAATGACAGTTGTTTTAGGTTCGGGATGGCCAGGTATACTCTTACATGAAGCCATAGGTCACGGGTTAGAAGGAGATTTTAACCGCAAAAAAGTTTCAGCGTTTTCAAATTCTCTCGGTAAACAAGTCGCTGCTAAAGGCATAACAGTAGTTGATGATGGAACTTTACCTAATTTACGTGGATCTATTAGCACCGACGATGAAGGCACTCCATCTGGTTACAATGTTTTAATAGAGGATGGAATCTTAAAAGGCTATATGCAAGATCACATGAACGCTAAACTTATGGGTGTAAATCCAACAGGAAATGGCAGAAGAGAAAGTTATAAGGAGGTTGTCATGCCGCGTATGACAAATACGTATATGCTGCCCGGAACGCATAAGCCAGAGGAAATAATATCTAGTGTAAAGAAAGGTATATATGCAGTAAATTTTGGTGGTGGGCAAGTCGATATAACATCCGGTAAATTTGTTTTTTCATCTTCCGAAGCTTATCTGATAGAAAATGGCAAAATTACACAACCAGTAAAAGGCGCAACTTTAATTGGTGATGGACCAACAGTACTTAAAAAAGTATCCATGATTGGCAATGATTTAAAGTTAGATCCTGGTGTTGGCACATGTTCCAAAGATGGACAGAACGTGCCTGTTGGAGTCGGTCAGCCAACACTCAAGGTTGATTCTATCACTGTAGGCGGCACTGAAGTATAAAATTGTTGCTAACAGTTGACTAGATTTGTTTTTTTAACATAATTAAGTATAGGTAACACTTTGAGGTATTGAATGGCAAAGAAGGGCATAAGAGATTATTTATATCAAGCCATAGCACTGATATTAGCAGTACCATTCTACGCAATATTATTTCCTTCATTCTGTTGCGGGTTTTTGTTTGAGCGTATTGAAAAAGCAAAAATAAGTAAGCCATTGAAATTTATCATTCTTGCTCCACTAGTAATTTTATTTTTACTGATTACAATACCAAGTGTAGCGTTGGCTGGTTTGATTAGTAGCACACTAACAGTTATAAGTATTGCTCTTTTTCCGGAGTTCTTTTTTTCATTATGGATTAAAGAAAGAGTTGGGTTAAGTAGAGTTTTAAGTACCCATTTTATCAGTCAGTGCTTCATACTAAACTTTGAAAGTTTTCTCGAAGTAAAAAATAACAATAGGAAGCTTTTAGTGGAGCTTCTTAAGAGTAATAATTTAAATGCACTGAAGGTTATTTTTTGTCATAAAGAACATCCAGAACTGATAAAGAACGTTAACACTGAAATTCATGATGAGGAAAAATCAAAGATTATATTGGATTACTTAGAATTAAGTAATTTTAAGTCTTTATTTGTTCAACGTGATCTGCATGAAGTATATAAAGCATGTAAGGATGGTATTAAAGTAATTAATGATATTGATATAGGATTACTCAAAACGTTTTTTAAGTTAGATAGATATTCCCCGCTTAATAGTTCAAGAGATTCTATTAGATTATTTAATGTTATACTTTTGCTTAATAAGTATGGATTAGCAAACAATATATCTGAGACCTTGAGTTCCAGTAACCAATCTAGTGTAATGAAAGTAATGAAATACTTTTTATCTCAGGATATGAATGATCAGGACTTTAACCTCTTCACTTCAATGTTGAAAGATAAAAACGTATTTGAGAATTTAAAGCGTATTGACAATATTAACAACACTTTACCAGGTATACTAGAATTTGAAGATTCCAGTTCTTTCTTAAACTTAAGTGAGATTTCTTATGACCACATAACTCATTTTTTTATAGATAATTTGTACTCATTACTATCGAACAATAAATTATTTGATAAGTTCAACAGTATTCCTACTAAAGTTCTTAAAGATATTTGCAACACTGAATTATATAAAACCTGTAAAAGCATTGGTGAAGTTTTGGCATTTTTTGATTGCTTATATGATAACAGGAAAAATAAAAATATTATAGATAATTTAAAAACTGCTTTTGAAACAGATAGTGAAGTAACTCATGCACTTTTAAACAATGAATTATTTAACTCTCAAGATGAAGTATCAGAAGTGATGAGACATGAAAATTTTGATGGTAGCAAAGTAAGAGAAATACTGAATAGAGCTAACTTAGTACAGACACTAAGAAAAAATGCGCTTATTAATGCATCAAGCAGAGAGAAAACTATCTGTATATTTAACTTACAGTACGTAATACATCTTTTTCACGAGCAGATAAAAACATATTTATCATTAAATGAAATGCACAATGATCAGAAGGCAAGGAAGACTTTCTTCAATAGTGTAGACTTGTTTCGCTTTTTTCTCAGGGAAACAGAAGGGTGTAGATATGAAAAAGTACTTTCTATTATCAAAGACACTAAATTTGAGCATTTTAAAGATGGTAGGTTTATTTCACAAGTGGGCGACAATCTTAAGGACTATTTTTCTCATCTGCTCATTTTTCAGGGAGCGTTATTTTCGGATATAAGTAACGAATTTAGGTTACGTGTAATGTATATTCTTTTTCCATTATTTAGACCTGAAAGAGGTCCACAATCTACTATGGAAACACACTGTGAAGAAATATTTAAAATGAAATTCGTAGAGCTTTTTATCAAACAAAAGTATAAAGAAATTACACAGGAGTCTTTAGAAAAAATTCAAAATCTAACAATAGAAGACCTGTTAAAGATACCAGGAATAGAAGAATTTATTAAAATGGAAGAGATCGAGAAGTTTTTACATACTAAGGGAATAACAAACTCGAGTGATCTATCCTTGCTGGCAGAATTGATAGAAAATAGCATACATATTGCAGATGAAATTAATAACAAATTAAATTCTGAAGAAAGCAAAATACAGATAATCTGTGATGTATTTCAAGCAGATCCGCATTTAGAGTCAGTATATTCTCTTGACTTGTATGAAATTAATGTAACTAGAAATGTGTTGAAAAGGCAGCCACCATCTCTTCTTAATTTATGTAAAACAAACATAATTAGAAGTTCGTTAAATCAACAGACAGTTTCTAACTGATTTGAGAGATCTATTGACCGGATTTGTTTTTTTAAATATACTAAACATGGGTGATGTTGTGGAGTGGGCGAATGACAAAAGGGGGTATAAGGAAATATTTATATAAAGCTATAACACGGGCAACAGCGGTACCATTTCATATGGTATCATTCCCTCTTTTGTGTTTCTACTTTTTAAATGATCTTATTTGGAAACCAAAAAATATAAGTAAGCATTTGAAATTTGTCATTTCTGCTCCATTAATAATTTTATTTTTACTGATTGAGATACCAAGTATAATATTTGCTACGTTGATGGTTGGTACATTAGTAATTGCAAATGTTATTCTTTTTCCCGATCTCTTTTTTCCATTGTGGATTAAGGAAAGAGTTAACTTGAGTAAAGTTTTCAGTATTTACTTTTCCAGTCAATTGCACGCAATAAACTTTGAAGATTTCCTAAAGATCAAAAATAACAACAGGGAGCTTCTAGTAGCGATTCTTAAGAATAATAATTTAAACGTACAAGATGTTATTTCTTTTCATAAAGATTATTCAGAACTTGTAAAGAGCATTACCACCGAAATTCATGATCACGAAAAATCAAAGATTATATTTGATTATTTAGGACTAAGTAATGTAAAGCTTTTAATTGCAAAAGATACATACAGTCAACACTGTCTACACGCAGTGTATAAAACATGTAAGAATAATATTAAAGTAATTAATGATATTGATATAAGATTACTCAAAGCATTTATTAAGCTAGATAGACACTCTGCATCTAACAGTTCAAGCGGTATGCGTGCCACCAAATTATCTAATATCATACACTTGCTTAAGGATCATTACTTAGCAAAGAATATATCCGATGCCTTTAGTTCCAATACTCAGTCTAGTTTAGTTAAAATAATTAAATACTTTTCACAAAAAAACATGGATATACAGGAACTTACACTCTTGACTTCAATGTTGCAAGACAAAAACGTACTTGAGAATTTAAAGCGCATTGATAATATTAACAGTATCTTACCAGATACATTAACATCAGAAGATTTCAGTTTTTTCTTAAACTTAAGGAAGATTTTATGTAATCATACAACCTATTGTTTCATAAATAATTTATACTCGTTATTATCGAACAACAGATTATTTGATAAATTCGACAGTATTCCTACTAAAGTTCTCAAAGATATTTGTAGCACTGAACTATATATAACTTGCAAAAATGCTAATGAAGTTTTGGCATTTTTTGATTGCTTAGATGATAACAAGCAAAATGAAAATATTCTAGATAAATTAAAAACTGCTTTTGAAACAGATAGTGAAGTAACTCATGCACTTTTAAACAATGAATTATTTAACTCTCAAGATGAAGTATCAGAAGTGATGAGACATGAAAATTTTGATGGTAGCAAAGTAAGAGAAATACTGAATAGAGCTAACTTAGAAGATGTCTTGAAATCATTTAAGTAGCTAATTTATTAAGCATAACGGTAATCATATTAAAGAAAATATTGGTTTTTGAGGTAAGAGGAGAATGTTCGTAATCTTTGCTCATGCGCCTAAAATTGGAGAGCCAAGCAAAGGTTCTTTCAACTATCCAACGTTTTGGAATAACCTGAAATCCTTCAGCTTCGGGA
>NZ_JACVWV010000004.1:0-36597 GCF_014534705.1 Wolbachia endosymbiont of Pentalonia nigronervosa
CGTTCCAATAGAAAAACACCAAGAGAATACGATAAAGAGCTTTATAAAGAGAGAAATCTCATCGAAAGAATGTTCAATAAACTCAAGAATTTTCGTAGGGTTGCTACTCGTTATGATAAATTAGCTATTTCTTTCTTATCTTTTGTCCATATTGCTTCTATATATCTTTGGTTAAAATAAATGTCGACACTACCTAGATCCTAAAACTTATGCTACCTTACATGCAAAACATTGCCATACTGCAACTCCTGCAATTGCTCTTCCCCCCTTACTGCTTGTGCTCTATCTATCCTAGTACTAGGCCCTGTAGATATAAATGTATTAAGTGTTTTATATGTCAAAACACCAACTACCATTGCAGCCACTAAAGCAAATGTATACACACCTGGTGCTTTTCTAACAGAAATACCTCTGTGTACAATAAACCACACTGCAATCACAGTTCCAAATACTGTAGCAAAACAACTAGAAACTATAATTGGTTTAAAAGGTATTTTTCTTTCTGACTGCTTCAAAATCTGCTTTATATTACTTTTTTGAGCTAAATCTCGTGGGATTTTACCATAATTATTTCTCAACAAAGGGTCTGCTCCTCTCTTTAATAGAGCCTTTATCACACGTTTACGATCATTTTCAGCAGCATAATGTAAAGGAGCGTATCCACCTTGATCTACAGCATTAATCTCTGCACCCCTTGCCAATAGCGCCTTTACTATATTTGCATCACCACTTCCAGCAGCCCAGTGTAAAGGTGTTGCTTCATACACATTATCTATAGCATTAACTTCTGCTCTTTTTTCTAATAGAGCCTTTACTATATCTGCATTATCACTTCCAGCAGCTCGGTGTAAAGGTGTTGCTTGATCTTTATCCGTAGCATTAATATTTGCGCCTTCTTTTAACAAAATCTCTGCTACATCTTTACTACCAAATCTAGCAGCCCAATGCAAAGGAGTTGCCATATATCTACTATCTAAAGCATCAATATTTGCTCCATTTTCTAATAAAACATTTACTACTTTTCCTAGGCTGTAATAAACAAAAATATGCAATAATGTGCATTGATTATCTATATATCTGCTTTGAAATGCAAACGGGTAATTAAGGTCAAAGCCGCTCCCTTCCCACTCTTCATATACGCTCCGATGTTCTGCCTTTAATTTGTCTTTTATTGTATCAATTACATTTTGATATTTCGAACCTTGAGCAGCATATAATATTTCTTGCCATTCTCCATCACGCATAACCCCCCCTCGAGTTAATATGTATATAGTTAAAATCTATAATATCTTTATTAAAAAAAGTTAAATTATCATATCTTTTTTAGCATAATAAATGAATTTAAGAAACGACAACCTGAAATCTAGAGAAATACTCTATACTATAGAAATTCTTTCTGGATTACGCCCTTCCTCTATCTGCACTTCATCCACTCTCGTGCTAGGTACACGTTGAAGCATTTTATATCTGATGACACCAACTACCAGTGCAGTAATTACAAAAAATATAAGTACACTAGGTATTACCTCAATAGCAATGTCTTTGTTTAAAATAACTGGCGCTGTAAGCACAGCTAATAATACTACAGTAACACAGCAAGCATAGATCATTAGCTCACGAGGCGTTTCTTTTTCTGATCGATCCAAAATATGCCTTATACTACTTCTCTTAGCTAAATCTCTTGGAATTTTACCATAATTATTCTTCAACAAAGGGTTTGCTTCTCTCTTTAATAGAGCCCTTACTGCACGTTTACGATCATTTTCAGCAGCATAGTGTAAAGGAGTCTCTCCACCTTGATCTACAGCATTAATCTCTGCGCCTTTTGCGAAGAGAGCTTTTACTATCTTTGCATTACCCCCTCCAGCAGCCCAGTGTAAAGGAGTTGCTCCATATATACTATCTACAACATTAACCTCTGCTTTTTTTTCTAATAGAGCCTTTACTATATCTGCATTACCATTTCCAGCAGCTCGATGCAAAGGAGTTACTTTATCTCTATCTATAGCATTAACATCTATATTTTCTACTGCCAATAGGGCATTGACCATGTCCTTTAGGTCATAATAAGTTGCAATATGTAATAACGTACATCTATTATTTATACATCCAACTTTAAATGGAAATGGGTAATTGATATTAAATTGACTTGCCTCCCACTCAGTATACGTATCGCGATGTTTTGCCTTTAACTCTTCTTTTATTGTATTAATTATATTTTTATGATTTGAACCCTTAACAGCATCTAATATTTCCTGCCATTTTATACCGTGCATAATTAACTCCCCCCTAAATTCAGTATAGTGTTTTTATTAAAATCTAGAGCTCAAAACTTGTGCTACGCGTGTATAAGATGAAAAACTCGTCCTTTCTTCCATTTCCCCACTTCTCCCTGTTTGCATTTCATTTATCATCATACTAGGTGCAGGTTGACTAATGCCAGGTTGATCAGTACTAGGTTGATAGATTCTATGTTGGTTAACGCCATGGTGAAGCTTTTCATGAGCAATGATACTAATTGTTAGTACTCCTACTACAATTGTAGTAATTGTTAGTACCATAGAAATTACTCCAGCAATAATCTTGCCTTCTGCAGCATACCATATTGTCATTGCAATCCCACCAAATGCAGCTAAAGCAACAATATTACCTACTATAGTTAGTTTTAGTAGCAGTTTTCTTTCTGTCGCCTTCAAAAGCCGCTTTACATCATCATCTCTAGTTAAATCTCTTGGAGTGTAACCATTTCCATTCTTTAAAAAAGGATTTGCATCTTTTTTTAATAGAGCACCTACTAGATCTGCGTTATCACTCATAGCAGCCAAGTGTAAAGGCGTAACTTTATGCTTATCTACAACATTAACCTCTGCCCCTTTTTCTAATAGAGCATTCACTATGTTTAGACGATTATATGTAGTAGCCCAATGTAAAGGGGTTGTTTCATCTTGATCTACAGCATTGATATTTATACCTTCTACTGCTAATAGAGTCTTCACTATGTCAATATGACCAAACACAGTAGCCCAATGTAAAGGAGTTGCTCTATATATATTATCTACAGCATTAATATTTATACCTTCTACTGCTAATAGAGCATCTACTACGTTCCCTAGCCCATAATAAGCAGAAATATGCAATAATGTGCTCTCATTATTTATATATACATTGCGAATTTGAAATAAGTAGTTGATATTAAAGAAAGTTCCCCTCCACTTTATATATATATCTCGATGTTCTGTATTTAATGTTACTTTTATTGTACCAATTATATTTTTACCCTCAGCAACGTTTATCTTACCCAGTATTCTTTTCCATTCTTTACTACGCATAACTTCCCCACTAAATTAACATATATGTTAAAATTATAATATTTTTGTTAAAAATCTTTAAATCTAGAAATCAAAACTTATGCTACAAGGTATATTCTTGAAATCTACCTTCTCTTTCCTCACTTCTCTCTGTTTGTATTTCATTTACTTGAGTCCTCGGTAGAGATGCTTCATATGTCACTGTGCTAACTGCTAATACAATTAAAATAATTGTTAGCACTATAGAAATCACCCCAGCAATAATCGTGTCTTTTTTAATACACCACATTGCTATTGCAGTTCCCAATACTGCAACCAGACTAAAAATAATACTTACTATGGTAAGGTTAAGTAGCATTCTCCTTTCCCTATTTTCCAAAAGTTGCTTTACATCATCATTTTTACTTAAGTCTCTTGGAGTTCTACCATCACCATTTCTTGCTAAAGGATCCGACCCTCCCTTTAATAAAGCCTTCACTACACGTTTATGATCATTTTCAGCAGCATGATGTAAAGGAGTTGCCCCGCTTTGATCTACAATATTGACCTCCGCCTTTCCTTTCAATAGAGCCCTGACTATTTTTGCATTACCACCTATCGCAGCCAAATGTAAAGGTGTTGCTCCATACATAGCATCTGCAACATTAACATCTGCTTTTTTCTTCAATAGATCTCTTATTATCTTTGCATTACCACCTATCGCAGCCAAATGTAAAGGTGTTGCTCCAGAGATACTATCTGCAGTATTAACCCCTGCTTTTTTTTTCAATAAAGCCCTTACCATCTTTGCATTACCATTTCTAGCAGCCTGGTGCAAAGAAGTTGATCCACACACACCATCTAAAGCGTTAACATCCACACCTTCCACTGCTATTAGAGCATTTGCTATGTTCTCTAGGCCAAAATTAGCAGCAATATGCAATAATGTGCATTCATTATTTACATATTCACTTTGAAATGGAAATTGGTAATTAACATTAAATTGCTTCTCCTCCCACTCTCTATATATACTTCGATGTCTTACCTTTAATTTTCCTTTTATCGTACCAATTATATTGTGAAGATTTAACCCCTGAAGAGAGTTTATCTCACTTAGTATTTCTTCCCATTCTCCACTACGCATAATCCCCCCCTAAAGTAATATACATATATTAAAATTATAATATTTTTATTAAAAATTAGGGCTTGAGACTTGTGTTATGCTTGCATAAGAAACCTATATAAAAAGACTTCTGAGACTATAACTTATAAAGTTATGCTTTTCTTTTCTTCTATTTGCACCTCATCTATTTCAGTATCAGTATCAGATTCTGCACTTTTTTCTAATAAAACCCTCACTGTAACTCCATAATCATTTTTCATAGCAAGATGTAACGGAGTTTGTCCTTTTTTATCTACAGCATAAATATCTGCACCTTCTTTTAACAAAACCTTCACTGTATCTTCATGACCATTTTTTGCAGCTAGATGTACCGGAGTTTGTCCTTTTTTATCTACAGCCTTAATATCTGCACCTTCTTCTAATAGAACCTTTACTGTATCTGTATGACCACGTTTAGCAGCCAGATGTAAAGGAGTTTTGCTATTTTTATCCGCAGCATTAATATCTGCACCTTCTTCTAATAGAACCTTTACTGTATCTGTATGACCACGTTCAGCAGCCAGATGTAAAGGAGTTTTGCTATTTTTATCCGCAGCATTAACATCTGCACCTTCTTCTAATAAAATCTTCACTATATTTGTATGACCATTATAAGCAGCTCGATGCAAAGGAGTTTTACTATTTTGATCTACAGAATAAATATTTGCACCTCCTGCCAATAGAACCTTTACCATATCTGTATGACCGCCATAAGCAGCTTGATGTAAAGGAGTTTTGCTATTTTTATCCGCAACATTAACATCTGCACCTCCTGTCAATAGAACCTCCACTGTATCTGCATAACCATGATAAACAGCAAAATGTAAAGCAGTGTATCCTAATTTATTTGTAGCATTAACATTTACACCCTTAGCTAATAGATCCTCTACTTTACCTGCATTATTGTTATAAGCAGCGATAAGTAGTTGTAGTTCTTTTTTTGCCTTTTTTAAAAGCTGCTTTATTTCATTATCCTCAGCTAAGTGTCTTGGAGTTTTACCATCATGATTCTGCTGTAAAGAATCTGCACCACATGCTAATAACATCTTCACTATATCTGCATGACTATTTTTAGCAGCCAAATGTAAAGGCGTATCTCTATTACTATCTACAGCATCAATACATAAATATATACATTTTACTGTCAAAAAAACACTTACTGTATCTGCATAGCCATACTCAGCAGCTTTATGTAAAGGAATTTTTTCATCTTTATCTGCAGCATTAATATCTGCACCTTTTTTTAGTAGAGCCTTTACTACCTCTGTATGATTATTTTTCGCAGCTAGATGCAGAGGAGTTTCTTTATTGCTATTCTCAGCATTAATACATAAATAACATACATTTTGCTCTGTCAATAGAGCATTTATTGCATCTATATGACCACGTTCAGCAGCACAATGTAAAGCTGTGTATCCATTGATATTTACAGCATGAACATCTACACTATTTTCTAATAGAGCATTTACTTTAACTACATCACCGCTTTTAACAGCTAGATGTAATGGAGTGTCTCCAATTTCATCTATAGTCCTCACAATGCCTACAGTTCTTAATATCTGTCTTAATTTTTTCATCATTCCCCCTATACCTAATATATAGAAAGGAACTTATAATATTTTATCCAAAAGTCAAGTTTTCTAACTACTTTCCAAACCTGTTATCATTGCAGGCAGCAATCGAATATGAAAGTTATCCTAACCATTTACTTAATCTACTTAGAAAACTAATTTTCTTCTCTTTTCTTGAGTTTATAACGTTCTCTAAGTCAGTATTTGTAAGATAAGTAATTATTGACTCACAGATATGTTCATTTAACACTTCCCAGGTCTCTTTCACTTGTCGACGTTCATCAAATGTACCAAAACATCCCAATGGTTCGAGAGCTTTCTTCTCTAGACGCTTTCTCTCTATAATCTTATACTGGTCCTCTATCATTGAAGTGTATACAGGATAAGCCTTTTTATATCGACCTTCTTTCAATTTTTCATACAACTTATCATTGCATGCGTAGCTTGCTAGTTTAACTTTACCTGCTTGTAAAAATTCATAAAATGATATACCAGTATTACCAATCGTCTGATTTCTCATCCTATACAGCTCATTTACTGTATCTTTCAAAAGCTGCTTTATATAACCTTCAGACAAGCCTATTGGAGCTCGACCATCACTATTCTTTAACGAAATATCTGCACCCGCTGCTAATAGAATTTTTATTACATCTACACAACCACACAAAACAGCATAATGTAAGGGAGTTCCATCATTACCTGTAGCATCAATCTCCGCACCTTTTGCTAATAAAGCCTTTACTAATTCTGTATTACCATTTTCAGCAGCTCGATGTAAAGAAGTATCTCCATATCTATCTACAGCATTAACATCTATGCTTTCTATTGCTAATAGAATCTTTCCTACTTTTGCACAGCCACTCCCGGCAGCCCAATGTAAAGCAGTACCTCCATGCCTACCATCTATTATATTAACATCTGCACCTGCTGCTAGTAGGGCCTTTACTACCTCCACATAATCATACGAAGCGGCCAGATGCAAAGCAGTACCTCCATATTTATCTACAGCATTAACATCTATACCTCTTGCTGCCAATAGAGTCTTTAGTACTTCTAAATAACCACTCCTAGCTGCCCAATGTAAAGGAGTACCTCCATGTTCATTATCTACCATATTAATATCTATACCTCTTGCTAATAGAATCTCTATCACACCTACATCATTATCTTCAGCAGCCCAATGTAAAAGAGTTCTTCCGTCAAAATCTGTAATATTAATATCTGCACCTGCTGCTAATAGAGCATCGATTACATCCGTATAACCACATAAAGCAGCCCAATATAGAGGAGTATTGCCATAATCATCCATAGCATTAACATCTATATCTTCTTTTGCCAATAGAACCTTTAGTACTCCTATATGGCCACTTCCAGCAGCCCAATGTAAAGCAGTACCTCCATGTTCATTATCTACTATATTAACATCTATACCTCTTGCTAATAGAGCCTTTGCCATTTCTATATCATTATCTTCAACAGCCCAATGTAAAAGAGTTTTTCCATCAAAATCTGTAACATCAATATTTGCACCTGCTGCTAATAGAGCATCGATTATATCTGTATCACCACATAAAGCAGCCCAATATAACGGAGTTTTTCCACCACGATCTATAACACAAACCTCAGCACCTTTTGCTAATAAAACACTTATGATGTCTACATAACCAAATAAAGCAGAATAATGTAAAGGTGTTGCTCCACCTTGATTTTTAGCATTAGCATTTGAACCGTTTTCCAATAGAACTGTTACCACATCCACATGGCCACTTTCAGTAGCGTAATGTAAAGGGATTTTTTCATCTTCATCGTTAGCATTAACATCCGCACCACTTTTTAACAGAGCATCTACTATATCTACATAACCAAAAAAAGCAGCACAATGCAAAGGTGTTGCTCCACCTTTACTTGTAATATTAGCATTTGAATTGTTTTTTAATAGAGCTTTTACTATATCCACATTGCCACTTTCAGCGGCACAATATAAAGGGCTTTTTTTATCTTCATCTTCAGCATTAGCATCTGCACCGTTTTCTAGCAGAACATTTACTACATTTTCTAGACCACAGTGAGCAGCAATATGCAATAATGTACATTCATAACCTATAGCATTCTTAACTTGTAATAAAAACACATTGTTGATATCAAATTTTTCTCCTTCCCACCTTTCATATATGTATGGGTGTGCTACTGCTAATTTCTCTTTTATTTTATCAATTATATTTAAATTTTGAGCAGAATTTGCTTCATCTGTATTAGATTTACTTAAATTAAGAGCAGAGTTTATTTCACCTAATATTGTTTTCCATTCTCCATAATGCATAATTCCCTCTCAATTAATACATATGTTAAAATTATAATATTTGTGTTAAAAATTTTTGAATCTCTAGGGCTCAAAACCTGAACTGCACTACACCCGCGCGAGCTTTAAAATTCTTTTCTCGCTAATCCAGCTAATTTTTAGAAATATTCGGTTACTTTTTTGTCTCATCTTGTGCAACATATGTCGGTAATTTGTATATAACTGTAAAAAATAATTGACATCATATAGATCAGTTTATATAAAAATAACAATTCAAACAGGGGGGTGTGAATGTTGACTAATTTTAACCGAGGAGATAATCTATGTATTAGTTGTGATAATCGCCAAGTTGTAGCTGTAAAAATAAGCGAAGAGGAAAGTATTGACTTACCTTATACATCTTATGTCTTCGATCAGAATAACGATTTTTGCATATCTAGCGTTAGGTCTAACTTCAAATACAGCACATTGAGTGATTTATCCCAAGGGTTGCAATTAAAACTAGAAGGTAATAATAAGTTAGCTTTGGTTAATAATACAGGTGAGTATTATTACGATTACTATGACAAAAGTGAAAACATTTCTAAAATAAACACTTTTAGTTATATACCTAAACATTTAATAGATGATGATAATAATCAATATTACATTTATTCTTACACTTATACTCAAAAATATTCAAATGCTAGCCGCGTACCTCTAATAGAGGGTAGGGTAATATTAGATCCAAAAGATATAACGAGTAGTCAAGATATAAATCAGATTCTACAAGAACTTAAAGATTCACCAAACAAAACGCTTGAGATATCTGTTGGAAGACAATTTTTAAGGACACCAAAAGGATCTTTACTGAGTACTTATAAAAACGCTAAAATATACTACGATAATAAAAATATAGGGGCATTGAACAGTATAGCTGCTGTTTTTATGGATAACAGATTAACGTTCTTCTCTCACAATATTACTCTTAATCCAGAAAATCAGCCTAATACTAGTTTTAATTTTATAAAACATTATAATCTTATAAAGATAGAAAAATTCAAAAAAAACTATGTTATATGCATACCCGCTAGTCAGAACCAATGCCTGATACTTTATGCTCTGACACCTAATCAACAATTTGGTATAGATGATCAAAATGCCACGCAAAGTTCTTTATATCCTTATTACTACCGCTTATATGATTTAAAAACTGATTTAAAAATTGATTCAGATTATGAAGAATTAACACAAAACATTAAAGACTTAGGAGCGAAAATTGAGATTCTACAACAAAATATAATATCAATCGCAGCAAAACCTGGGCCACATGGTCCTCCTGGTAGTCCAGGTAAAGATGGCATTAAAGGTGCACCAGGTAGTCCAGGTAAAGATGGTGCACCAGGTAGTCCAGGGGTAACAGGTCCAAAGGGAGAAGATGGCATAGATGCTGAAGCTGCTAATCAGCTTGTAAATACAGTGAAGCAAGTAAAAGTTGAAATTATCGATATTCAAAAAACAGTAGAGGCTAATAAAAATGCTGTTGAAAATGCTGCTAAAAAAGTTCAAAGCTCTGAATCCAAGGTTACAGTACTATCTCAAAAAACAGAAATTCTCACACAAAAGGCTGAAGATTTTAAGGATAGAGCAAGGCAATCACAAGATAATGTAGAGGCTCTCAAGAAGCAAGTAAAAGAGATGTTTTGTAAAACACAACCTACAGATCTAGTTTGCCCTGCACACAGTACAACAAGAAGTAAAAGATCTATTGAAAACTTTGACATTTCACCAATGACAAATGCAGCAAGTAGACCAACTTCACCTATATCTCAAGCAATAACTTTCCTTACAGCAAAAATGGACTATGCATCAGGTGTTGTGAAAAATTTTGAAGAGGTATTAGGAAACACTGCTTTACAATGCGGTATTTCAAGAAAGAACTTAGAGTATAATCCAGTAACACTACACTCAACTATTGTTGATAAGTCATTTAATGATAATGAGCTGTTGAAATTCTTGTGTTTGACTGCAAAAAAATCATGTCCTGAATGCAAACAAATTAACAAATTTTTAGCTGCTTTTAAAGATAGCATGCAAAGAACATTAGCAAATGATGTGCAGTCTCAAAAAAGTTTTTCTAATATTGAGGAAAATGAGCAACCAAGGAGTTTCATAACCTACATCACTGATCCAATCAACATAAGAGGAATTGGTCAGATGGTTGCTGGATATTTAAGGGGGTAAAAATACAAAAAGTATACATTTAAAATGTGTTTTTAATAGTGAGGAAAAAGTAGGCAATAAGCAACCTATGAGTGATATCACTTCTCTAATGAGCATAAGTGAAATTAGTCAGACAGTTGCTTGATATTTAAGAGGGTAAAAATATGAAAAAATATACATTTAAAGTAGACGTTAATAATGCTTCATCTTACGATAGACTGATTAAAATTCCTACTGCGTATTACAGGTTAGCAAGCAATGGCGAAGGCAAGGGAGACACTCTTCATTCACACAACAATCATTCGATACCAATAGGTAATCGTAATAATCTAACATTAATATGGGATGCGTTCAGCAATAAAATGGTTTTATGTTATAATAATGAAGCTCTAAAAATAGATGGGAACGACTTTACTATAGGGCAAGAAGATTTCATAGATAGCACTCACACTCAAGAGATTGTTACACAATTTAAATCGGAATTCGGAACAAAAAAGTTAGCTTCCATTTATCATATACCAAACTATAGAGATTATGGTATCAAAATTCCAGTTAATGATGATGTGAGTGTAGTACTAAATTTCATTAATTTTTATAATGAAAACGATCCAGTGCTACAAAGTATCACAAACAAAACAAACGGTCTTTATTTTACAATAGAAGATAGCAGTCAAAATTACTCTAGGAGTGCTTATATATCATATCAAGATGGAAGGATTTTTCGTGCATATGAGGACTCTCCATATCGATTTTCTTTATATCCTTACTACTATCGCTTACATGATCTGGAAATTAAAGAAGAATTAGAAAAAAAAATTCAAAGTTTAGAAGAAAAACTTGATAAGGTACAAAAAATGCCTGGTCTTAAAGGTGACAAAGGTGAGCTAGGTCTACCAGGTAATAAAGGTCAAGATGGTCCTAAAGGTGCGTCGGGAGAAAGAGGTGAGAAAGGGAATATAGGCGATAGAGGTGAAGGTCCTAGGGGTTCAGACGGCCCTAAAGGTGCGTCAGGAGAAAAAGGGGATAAAAGCTCTACAGGTGAACGAGGCCCTATAGGTAATCAAGGTATACAAGGTCCTCAAGGTTTTAATGGTACACGAGGTGATCCAGGTCCTAGAGGTATCGAGGGTCCTAGAGGTGAGAAAGGGAACCCAGGTGATACAGGCCCACAAGGTCTGATAGGTAATCAAGGTTTACAAGGTCCTCAAGGTTTTAATGGTACACAAGGTATTTCTGGTCCTAGAGGTGACGTTGGTTTAAGAGGTGAAAAAGGTGAGCCAGGTAATAGAGGTGATGTTGGTATTAGAGGTGATGTTGGTATTAAAGGCGCACCAGGAGATAAAGGTCCAAAGGGAGAAGATGGAATAGGTTTTGACGTTGCTAATCAGTTTATGAACACAATGAATCAAACAAATCTTGAAATCAGCAACATTCAAAAAGTAGTAGAGATTAATAAAAATACTGTTGAAAGTGCTGTTAAAAAAGTTCAAAGCTCTGAATCCAGGGTCACACAACTACACGGACAAACAGAAGTTTTCGCAAAAAGGGCTGTAGAGTCTAGGGATATAGCAAGGCAATCACAAGGTACTGTAGAGGCTCTCAAGAGTCAAGTAAAAGATATGTTTTGTAAAACAAAACCTAAAGATGAAGTTTGCTCTGCACACAGTACAACAAGAAATAAAAGAGCAATTGAAAATTTTTATATTCCACCAATGACAAATGCAGCAAGTGGACCAACTTCACTTATATCTCAAGCAATAACTTTCTTATACTCTTTTATCGGAGAAGATAAATACAAAATAGAAAATACAATACAGGAGCTTAACCAAACAGCGAAAATAGTAGACACTGTAGATGTTGTGAAAGAATTTGAAAAGGTATTAGGAGAAACTGCTTTAACATGCGGCATTTCAAGAAAAAGCTTAAGGTTTAATCCAATAGAATTACATTCAACTATTATAGATAAGTCATTTAATGATGATGATGAGCTGTTGAAATTCTTGTGTTCAGTTGCAAAAGAATCATGTCCAAAATGCAAACAAAGTAAAATCTTTTTAGCTACTTTTGAAAAGAATATGCAAAAAACGCTAGTAAGTAATGAACAGCACCAAGAAAGTTTTTTTAATCTTGAGAAAAATGATCAACCAAGGAGTCTCATGACCGACATCACTTCTCTAAAAAATATAGGCGGAATTGGTCAGGCAGTTGCTGGATATTTAAGATAGCATGAAGGAATATACACTTAGGGTAGATAGTCATGATCTACCCTATAAGAAGCTGATTAAGCTTCCTACTACGTATTACAGGCTAACAAGCAATGGCGAAGGAAAGGGGTACACTATTCATTCACACAACAATCCGCCGGCAGTAGTTGATATTAACTTCTTAAAATTAAAGTGGGATCATGATATCAACAAAATAGTTCTATATTATAATGATTCAGCTTTAAAAATAGATGGAAAGGACTTTATTATAGAACAAGAAGCTTTCATGAGTAATGATCAAAAGAGTATTGCAGCTCTTAAATCAGGAAAAGAAGCATTAGCTACACTTGGTTATATACAAAACAGTGAAATTTTTGCTTTTAATTTTTTCATTTCTGATAATGATGGCAGTGAGCTAGAGGGCACACTAAACCATGTCAAATTTTATGATGACAGTGACCCCTTGTTACAAAACATCACAAAAAAAACAGATGGTCTTTATTTTACACTACAAGATAGTGATGCAGATAATTCTAGAAATGTCTATCTGTCAGATAAAAATGGAAAGATCATTACAGGATATGAGCACTACAAGTATCAATATAAACCAGGTATAGAAGAATTTGCAGTAATAGATAACCTGATTAAATCTGGCACTCACAATACACAGCAGAATTTTGTTTTAGAACAAGGACAAGAGTTATCGGATGGTATCTATGAAGCAAAAATTGTCTTAAATGGTAAACATGTAGCTACTTTACCAGAAGTTGGCTACCACATGCTTGATGATGTGATTGTTGTACGCAATCATATTACAAAAAATGAAGTCAAGATTCCTAGAGATTTTCATTATCTTAAAACTGTTAAGCCTGATAATGACGATCACAAATTAGCATTTTGTAATTTTTTAGGCAACGAGTTTTTCGAGCATAAGAAGTACGACCCACAATATCATGGCATTTCAGATAAACATAAATTTGTGAATTCCGGTAGCATAAAAAATACTCGTGATTTAAAACTTAATGAATATGCTCATTATACACCCAGATTTTTTGCTGCAGCAGGACCTGAATCACAAAATTACGCTATTGATCTATTTGAGTTAGCTGAAAAGGGTAAGGGTGAAAAAGTAGGAACTCTAGCTGATGAATTCGGTTACTTTGAAAGCAATGGTCAACTTAAGTATCACAATTATCATGAAGAAAAAGAGCACGTTTATGATCCTTCTAAAGTAAATATAGAAATGGCACAGATGAAAAACATAAATAGCGAATTTTATCTTATGGAAGGTGATAACACCATAACCCTTCATACTATTCCCGAGTTATTTTAATAATACAGAGAAAATTATACTTGATACGGTATTTTAAAAGCAATTGATATGAGTATAATGTGTACTTCAACACATTAAAGGGATATAGATGAAAGTAGTTTTTCAGATGGATGAAAATATAAACTGCAAAACCGATACTACGTTTTCGCTGATAAAGGAAGCACAAAACAGAAATCACGAGATTTTTATATATACTCCTCACAATTTAGCACTAAGATTAAACCAACCTGTTGCTTTAGCTAAAAAGGTTAGTGTTGATAACTATAATTTTATCTTTAAAGAGGATATAGAAATCAATCTAAATGAAGTGGATATTGTCTTTATCAGGCAAGACCCACCTTTTAATATGCGTTATATTACAACAACCTATATCCTAGAAAAAACCAGTGCATTGGTAATTAATAATCCAACAGAAATAAGAAATTGTCCCGAAAAATTGATCACTTCATTATTCCCAGACTTAATTCCGCCGACTTTAATTACAGAAAATATATCGATGATCAAAGACTTTTTCTGCAAGTATGGAGATATAATCTTAAAGCCTCTATACAGTTATGGTGGAAATGATGTAGTGAGAATACAAGATGAAAGTAGTATTCAAGTAGTAACGGAATTGATGATAGCAAAACATGAGTGTCCTATCATTGCACAATTATTTTGCAAGAATATAGATATGGATAAGAGAATATTATTATTAGACGGTAAACCAATAGGAATAATGAAGCGAGTCCCTAAGATTAGCGGAGAAATAAGAACAAACATAAGACTTGGCGCAAGTTATGAACCCGCTGAAATGAATGATAAAGACCATGAAATATGTAATAAAATTGGTCCTGAGTTAGAAAAAAGAGGATTAACATTTGTCGGCATTGATATCATAGACGATTTTTTACTTGAAATTAACACTACTTCGCCAACAGGAGTAGTGCAGATCAATAAATTGTATAATATATCTCTGGAAAAAGATCTCTGGAATATTTTTGAAAAAAAAGTATAAATCTTATGAAACAACTGCAGCTTATGTTGATTTTTTAATAAATTGCGAGTAATATCATGGAGTATTTTACTATAGATTAATTATTTGGTTATAACTTACACTTGGAATGTATATGAGAAATATTTTGTACTTTGTACTGTTAATTAGTTTATTTGGGCCGTTTAATTCATTTGCTGTCGAAATACAAAAAACTGAAAATAAAAAAGTAGCTGATATTTTTGACGAAGAAGATTATAGAGCCATACTTGCTAAGTGGCATGACCTAGAAATTTTAGATGAAGAAGACATCGAAACAGATGAAAAAGAACACATTGTTGGAAAGACCACTAATGAAAACAATAAAGTTAATCAAGAACATGACAAGTCTTCATTACCTAAGTTGCCAGATCTAAAAATTTTAGATGAAGAAGACATTGAAACAGATGAAAGAGTTGACAAGACTATTAATGAAAACAATAAAGTTAATCAAGAACATAATAAGTCTTCATTACCTGAATTGCCAAATCTTAAAATTTTAGGTAAAGAAGATATAGAAATAGGCGATAATGTTAAGAAGAATATTAATGAAAATAATAAAGAACAT
This sequence comes from Wolbachia endosymbiont of Pentalonia nigronervosa, assembly GCF_014534705.1. GTDB lineage: Bacteria > Pseudomonadota > Alphaproteobacteria > Rickettsiales > Anaplasmataceae > Wolbachia. The sequence continues at coordinate 15,639 of NZ_JACVWV010000004.1, forward strand.
GATAAGCCATCGTTACCTAAGTTGCCAGATCTTAAAACTTTGGGCAAAGAAGATATAAAAATAGGTGATAGGGTTACTAATGAAAATAATAAAGAACCTTCGTTGCCGGATCTTAAAACTTTAGGTGAAGAAACCTCAGATAAACCCGATAGACATCTTGTAAACCCTGTTGATGATGAAAAATCTTTAGAAGAAAAACAAAAGCGTGATACTCAAAAAAACACAGATCAAATAAAATTGCCTTCAGAAATTGATCTGAGTCAAAAACCTAATGAAGTATCACCACCAGCACAACAAATTATTCAAGAGGTGCCAAAAAAAACTGACCCTTCTAATGCTGATAACAATCTACAAAAAGCTGATCAAAAAAAAGAAAGTGAGCTTGCAGTGCCACAAAATAAAGAAAATACCTATAAAACAGACAATCAAAAAATAAGACTTGAAAGGCCTATAGTTGAAAAACCTAAAGAAGATAATGAACGTAAAGAATTGCAACAATGGTCAGAATTAAAGAGAGATCCAATAGAAAAATGGACTCACAAAAATACACAAAGCAAATTAATATATAAACGGCAATATGATAGCCTGAATGAACATTTGCCAACATCTGTATTTGTTCATGATTATAGCAAGCAGCTCTTTTACTGTATTAAAAAGAACAATTTATCCTGTTTACGGGGAATAATGAACAAATTGGAAAAAATTGGGTTAAATATTGAAGAGTCACTAAAGTTTAGGAATAAATTGGGAGATACTCCTTTAATTTATGCAGTGAAGTGGGGCGAAATAGATATGGTACGGTTCCTGTTATTGCAAGGTTCTGATCTCAATGCAGTTAATTATAATTTTCAGTCTGCCATGGATATAGCAATTACAAAGAAGTATGTTAATATAATAAATGCAATTGCAGAAATGACTCCACGCCTTGTAGAGTATAAAAGAATAAATAATAAAAAAGACTCAGCAATGTATAACTGGGCTACAAACACAAAAGAAGATAAAGTGCGATGCGGATCTTGATATTAATTTTTATCTGTTGTTCGTGTTTCGGCGAGGAACCCTTAACGGAATTTACTCATGGTGAGAAAAGCAAGCACATTAGGATGTACTTGCAAAATGTATCGACAGAAAAATCGCCATCGGAAGCTGAGTCTCAAAAAAAGGACAAGAATCCTATAAGTAACTTTTTCAGCACTCTATATAATACAAAAAATACATCTCTCAATAAAAAAGATCTTACTAAATTTCTAGAAGAGTGTCGCAAACAAGGTATACCTGAAGATTTTAATAAAGGTTTTGGATCTAACTTAAATGGCGCTGATTTTAGTCAATTGTACCTAAAAGGCTCTATTTTCTCTGGAGTAAGTTTGATAGGTGCTAACTTCTCTAATACTGACTTGTCTGATGTGTCTTTCATTAATGCAGATCTGCGCGGGGCAAATTTTTCCAATGCTAATTTATCTAACGTTAATATAAAAGATACAGATTTAAGTTTCGCAAAATTTACTTCTACTAGATTGGCAGATGTTACATTTAATAAATCTGATACTTGTTATGCTGAATTCAGAAGCTCTGACTTAAGAAGGGTGAGGATGAACGATGTAGTAGGTATACACGCTGACTTCTCAAATGCAAAAATTACTTTATCTAACTTATCGAATTCAGATATTAGTTATGCAAATTTTAACAACAGTGAAATCTATAATACTGCAATACAAAAAAGCAATCTTGATTATACAAATTTTTTCAGTGTGTACGCACACAGATTAAACATTCAATTTTCCTCACTAAAAAATGTGACCATATATGGTGCAGAAATTAAAGAATCAGATTTTACAGGCAGTAATCTCAATAACGCTTACTTTGATTCTTCCACTATCATTGACAGTAACTTTAGTAGAGTTGAGCTGAGTAATGCAAAAATTTCTTATGTAAGCAGTAATTATTCAAGCTTCTGTGAAGCTATAATGAATAACACTCAGATAAAATATTCTTATGTTTCAAAGGTTAATTTTCAAGATACAGCGTTACTCGGAACCGACCTTAGTTTCAGTGAGTTAAATGGAGTGAATACCTATAACGCCGACATACGTAAGGGAAATTTTTATCACACTAAAATTGCACACTCTGATATGAACAACACGTTCTTTGATCACGCACTGTTTGATTCCACAAAACTAGAGAATATAGACCTTTCTTTATCTTCAATGCATGATGTTAAAATTAAAAACTCTCAGATATATAATAGCACGCTTTCTAAGCATAGAATTAATTTCAGTAGTATAGAAAATTCAACATTTTTTAATTTAATGGCCGATAATGCATATTGGTCTAACTTAAAAGTAACTAACTCGAACTTTATTGAAAGTAACTTCAAGTACTCTTCACTACATAACAATATCTTAAAAAAAACTAGCTTTTTCCTCAACAATTTTGATAACTCTATCATCAGCGATGTATCTTTTCTATCATCAAGTATATACAAAAACTCAGTGGTCAATACTAATCTAATAGGCTGTAAATTCGACAATTCAATTTTTATTGAGAACACAGCACAGAACAAACTTGCAGATTTAAACGATGCTATAACTTCAGTGCAAGAGTTACAAGAGAGGGTATCACAAGGAGGAAAATTTGACGTAAACTATTCCTATTTTAATTTCGATAATATGGATTTAAATAATGTTGATTTTTCTAATTCCATATTGAACGGAACTAAATTCACAAATTCTAACTTAGATAAAGCAAATTTTGAAAAAGCTGATTTGCGTCATGCTATTTTTAACAACTCTTCTCTCATTGGTACCAATTTCTCAGGTGCCAATACACAATATACCAGTTTCTTCAAGTCTGATATTCAGTTAAAGAAGAAGAATAACCATGATTAAATAAATATCCGTTGAAAGATGACTATAAAAAACGAAGGTGTACTATTGATTTTATCATCACCATCTGGTGCTGGAAAAACCACTATATCAGAAACATTACTTAAACAATCAACTAATCTAGTTAGATCTATTTCGATAACTACACGAAAATCTCGCACTAACGAAATAGACGGAAAAGATTATTTTTTCGTTACTGAAGAAAAATTTCATCAATTACGCAAGGCAGGTAAGATGCTTGAATATGCCAAAGTTTTTGGTAATTTCTATGGCATACCGAAAGATTTTATAGAACAAAATCTTAAAAATGGAGTAAGTGTTTTACTAAGCATAGATTGGCAGGGAGCATTTCATTTATTTAAAATTATGCGGGAAAAAGTCGTAAGCATTTTTATACTTCCTCCTTCAATGCAGGAATTAAAGTCACGCTTAGATAAACGTAATAGCGATAGCAATAGCACTATAGAGTACAGATTAACCCAGGCCCAAGAAGAAATGAGCAAATGCGACCAATATGACTATGTGATAATCAATAATACCATTGATGAAAGCGTTGAATATGCAAGTTGTATACTAAAAGCAGAGAGACTCAAAGTGCAAAGAAAAACTAACTTAAAGGAATTTATAAATAATATTAGTCTATATACTTAACCAGAGTGCTTTATATGTTGCGAAAAAATACTTAAAATATATAATAATCATTTTCAGAAAAAGCTTTATGCAGTTAATAATTATTCTCATTATTTTTCTCCTCAGTACTCACTGTACTTTTGCAAAAAATAAATCCGAAGTGAAGCTTAAGTATAGATGTACGTTATTAAGTGACATAAATAAGAAATTCTCACAAGGTCATTTAGCTCCGGCTTTTTACCACCATACAGGTGATATAGTTATTGATAGAAAAGGGGTGATACATTATTATGGAAATTGGAAAAACAAAAAACTAGATCTATCTACTAATCATAAAACAATCAATAGAATGGGTAGAACAGAAATTGATAACATGCATTCCGCCCTTACAATAGACAATGTATTATACATGATTGATGAAAGAGGAGAGGATGAAGGAGTTGAAAATAGAGTCAAATGGAAAAAAGAATTGCAATCTCCAATAAAGGGAAGTCCAGCATGGTTTGAAGATAAGTTAGCAGTTCTCACTATTGATAACCACTTATATGTGTTAGATGTGCAGAGTGGTGATTTAATTTGGTCCTATCACAATGGCATTAGTGAAATGGTAGGGTTGCATTCTGTATCACCTATAACTGCATATGGTATGATAATTACTCCATTTTCAAATGGAGAATTAATCGCTTTTGATGGCAGTGGCAGAAAGTTATGGTCTTACAAATTTTCCACAAATTTATTAAATACACAATTTACAGGCATTACAACGACCCCTGAATTTAGTGATAATATATTAATAGCTACAAATAGCTCCTCTATTGTTGCTCTTAATATTAAGTCAGGCAATCCTATATGGTCAAAGCCCATGCAAGTGAAAAATATGAATGCACATGTTGTAGTTACTGCAAGTAATGAAGTTATAAAGATAAATCCACCTAATGGTGAAGCAATATGGAATACTAAGTTACCGATAAAAAATGGGAAACTAGTATATGGCGGTAGATATGGTAATTACTTTATTGTGAGTGATAAAGGTATGATGTTTTTATTGAATAGAGAATCTGGTGTAATAGAAGAAACAGTTGCTATTCCAGAGGGTGTTTATCATCATATGACATTTCATTCTCCTTCCGATAATTTAAGTGCATACTTTACAACTGAAAAGAAAGGTGTGTATTTTTGTAATGATATTTTGTTTGGGTAAAATATATGTATGATTTAATTGTTATAGGTGGTGGTCCAGGTGGTTATAAGTGTGCGATTACCGCTGCAAAACTAGGTTTAAAAGTTGCTTGTATAGACAAGAACAGTATTTTTGGTGGCACGTGCTTACGGGTCGGTTGCATACCCTCTAAAGCATTGCTGCATTCCTCTCATGAATACGATAAAGTAAAAAATGACTTGTCAAAATTCGGCATAAAAATCAAAGATGCAAATTTTGATTTGCAAGAAATGCTGAACTACAAAGATGCTAGAGTTCAAGAACTAGGAAAGGGTATTGATTATTTATTTAATCTTTACAAAATCACCAAAATCAATGGACTAGGAACTATTACTTCTTTCGAGCAAGATAAATTGGAAGTTTCAGTTAAAGACGAGGTATTCAAAACAAAAAACATAGTAATTGCCACTGGCTCTGATGTTAGTTCTCTACCAGGAATTAACATTGATGAGAAAAATATTATTTCTTCTACTGATGCACTATCATTAACTGAAGTACCTAAAAAGCTTGTAGTCATCGGAGCTGGAGCAATAGGGCTTGAAATGTCTTCTGTATGGAGCCGATTAGGAGCAGAAGTCACCGTAGTAGAGTTTTTAGATAGAATTGCTGTATCAATGGACAGCGAATTGAGTAAGTTTCTGCTTGCAAGTTTACAGAAACAAGGAATAAAATTTTTACTTAACACTAAAGTTGAAGAAGTAAAACAAGGCAGTGTCAAAGTTTGTTCAACAAAAAATAACCAAACAAATTCCATAGAGGCCGATAAAGTTCTGGTGGCAGTAGGACGCAAACCATTTACTGATGACCTAGATATCAATAATAAAATAGCAAAAGATAATCGTGGTTTTATTCAAGTCAATGCAAAATATGAAACAAATGTAAAAGGAATATTTGCAATCGGCGATGTCATCGGTGGAGCAATGCTTGCTCATAAAGCAGAAGAGGAAGGAATAGCTGTTGCAGAAATAATTGCAGGACAACGACCTCATGTTGATTATAATATCATACCATCAGTTATTTATACCCACCCAGCAGTGTCTTCAATTGGAAAGACCGAAGAAGAGTTAAAAAGTGTTGGTCGTAAGTATAAAGTTGGTAAGTGTCAATTTGCTGCCAATGGCAGAGCAAAAATCACCGATACTGCCGAAGGATTTGTGAAAGTGCTAACCTGCAGCACAACAGATACAATACTTGGTGTACATATTATAGGAACATATGCTGACACGTTAATTAATGAAGCAGCAGTAGCAATGGCATATGGTGCAGCAGCAGAGGATATATATAGAATTTGTCACTCTCATCCTGATATCAACGAAGCCTTTCGTGATGCATGTATTGATGCTTTCTTTAAAAAATGATAGCAGATCTCAACTCAATCATTGAAAAATGGCACGAGTGGTTGAAGTTTAGAAGATCTTATTCGCCAAATACTTTAGAATCCTATATGAGAGACTTGAAGGATTTTATGAATTTCTTAAGTATGCACATTGGTGGAGAAGTAAATGTTGGTACTCTGGAAAAATTAAGCGTACCTGAGTTAAGAAGTTGGTTTAGTTCTCGTTATGCAAAAGGCATAGGTGCTAGATCCAACACTAGAGCACTGTCAGTGTTAAGGAATTTTTTTAAGTATATTAATAATAATTTTGACATCGAAAATAAAGCTGTATTTTCTCTATCAAAACCGATTCAGAGAAAAACTCTACCAAAAGCATTAACAACATCTGATATCAAAACTTTATTGGCAGAAATGAAATTATCTGACTTAGGTGAACCATGGGTGATGAAAAGAGACACTGCAATTATTATGCTGCTCTATGGTGCAGGACTAAGAATTAGTGAAGCACTTAACCTAAAGGCTAGTGATATCAATAATGAAGAATTGATCATCACAGGTAAAGGAAGCAAACAAAGGCAGATATTTATCCTTCCTGTAGTAAAAAAATGTATGCAAGAATACGTGAAAGCCTGCCCTTATCTTGGTATTAACAATCAAACAGAATATCTTTTTTTAGGCGTAAGAGGAAAAAAACTAGGAAGGACTTACGTTGCTAACCGCTTACAAAAAATAAGAAGGATTTTTAATCTGCCAGAAACCTTATCTCCACATGCATTTCGTCATAGTTTTGCTACTCACTTACTGCAGGAAAATGTTGATATTAGATCAATACAGCAATTGCTTGGCCATGCAAGTCTAGAAACTACAGAGATTTATACTCACTTAAACTACAATGATGTTTTTGATATGTATAAAAATTTTCAACAAAGTTTAGAAGGAAAATTAAAATAGACCCCTTGCAAAACTTGATTTCTGATGGCAATCTTAGTTAGTGAGTAAATAATGTTATCGATGCAAGAAACAAAAAAAGACGTTGCAGTAATTATGGGTAGTGAATCGGATTATAGTACTATGATCCATGCTACTGGTATACTGGAAACATTAGAAATCACGCATGATATTCTTATAATATCTGCACATAGAACACCAGAAAGACTTTTTACTTTTGCTCAATCTGCTCAAGGAAAAGGTTTTAAAGTTATAATAGCCGGTGCAGGTGGTGCAGCGCACTTACCTGGAATGGTCGCATCTTTAACTTATCTACCTGTTATAGGTGTTCCCATACATAGTAAACAGCTAAATGGCATAGATAGCTTACTCTCTATAGTTCAAATGCCAAAGGGTGTTCCAGTTGCAACAATGTCTATAGGAGAAAGTGGAGCATACAATGCCGCTATTACTGCAGCATCTATCTTATCAATTTCTGACAGTAAAATTGCCGATAGATTAAAGAAATGGCGAGAAACCCAAACTGAAAAAGTAAAGGAAAAACCTGCTCAAATTTTTCCTGAATAGGCTTCTCATTTGGCAAGAGGTATATTCAGTTTAGGGAGAACAGTTAACATTCTGTACATCCATAAAAAATAAACCTTTTTTTTTTCGTCTTGAATGTTAATAACAGCAGAAGTATTGAAAGGTAAGGGATCATTTACGAATCCATGACCTACTCCATGCATTGTGAACACTGGAAAGTTAACGCTTTGTGCAAATCGCTTTTTGACAACTGCTACTAAATCATCATCACCTGAATTAATAAAATCACCAAAAATTACTGCACATACTCCATCAAAAATATTGGCTTGTTTTAAGTGATCTAAACTACGCTCCATTGCATATGGAGAAACCCCTATGTCTTCTAAAAATAAAATCTTATCTTTTGCATTTATTTGCCAAGTAGTGCCTACGCCGTTTTCAATCAAAGTCATATTGCCACCTATGATTGTCGATTTTATATTACCATTGCCATGGTTTAATTCATTAATTATCTTTAAATTATCAAATCTAATAGAATCTTGCTTACCAAGAATTAATGCTTGTAATTTATCAACAGAATCTTGAGAAACTAGGGCATTTACTATCATCTCCAGCATGGTACCATGAAGAGTTTGCCAATCATATTTAATTTGCAGATAGATATGTAAAGGAGTGATATCACTGTAGCCTATCAGAATCTTCTTGTTTTTATTCTGAGCAATTTTTTCTTTTTGCTCATCAGGTAATCTTTCCAGGTAAGGAATTAATCGAGAGGCCCCCTTCCCTCCTTTTATACACCAAATTATTTTACTATTATCTGTCAATGCGTTAATCAAATCATTTGTCCTAAATTCATCAGAATTAGAATAAAATGGGTTGTCATTGCTATATATTTTTTCAGCAATATGAGCATCCAGGTCAAGAGTTTTCACATACTCTCTAATGCGAGTTAGATTCGACTCCATTCCTTTACAAGAAGGAGCAATAATATCAACTCTATCTATTGCGTAAACACCAACACATAAAAAACATATCAAATAAATGACTGCAAGGCGCATAAAACTTTACCCCAAAGCATGCAGTATACAATTTTTTAATACAAATCATAAGATAGTATTGAAAATTCAATTGCATCTTACTACTTTAGATTTATAATATAGTAAACAGACATTTTATGGCTATCGCAACTCATGAATTAGAGGAGATCATTAAGCAAGCGTTTCCTGATGCAGAAGTGAAAATTTTTGACCTTGCTGGAGATAATGATCACTATTACTTGAAAATAACCTCCAGGAGTTTTCTTGGGAAAACAAAAATAGAACAACATAGAATGGTACATAAAGCTTTGGAAGGTCACTCTATACATGCTTTGCAGCTAGAAACTAATACTTATTGAGGTAAATTTATGAGTGATTTTGAACAAATAAAAAAAGATATCGCAGGAAATGATGTGGTGCTTTACATGAAAGGTACCTATGATTTTCCTCAGTGCGGGTTCTCTGGAGTTGTAGTATCAATTCTCAAAAAGCTAAATGTAAAGTTTAAGGATATTAATGTACTAGAAAATAATGAAATACGTGAATCCATAAAAAAATTTTCTGATTGGCCAACAATTCCACAGCTATACATTAAGCAAGATTTTATTGGTGGTTGTGACATCATTAAAGAAATGTACGAAAAAGGTGAACTTCAAGCTTTATTGAAAGAACAAGGGATTGTTAACTCGTAAATACAGATATATATAGATCTTATACTAACCTTAAAGCAAGGGCTCTACTATAGGGTTTTTATTTAACTTTGTGTTGTTATTATAGTGAATTACATTGGTTACCCACACTTAAGCAGACACCTTCTTAATTTCTTTAATTACAATGAAACAATGCTTCTGCAAATTCCTTTCCTGTAAATTCCCTTAGGTCCTCTATATTTTCACCAATGCCTATAGCATACAATTTTACATTGTATTCCTGGGCTAACCCTACTACTACTCCACCTTTAGCAGTTCCATCTAACTTAGTTATGATCAGCCCTGTAACGTTGACCATCTTACTAAATGCTTCCAATTGGCTATGAGCATTTTGTCCCGTGGTTGCATCAAGAACTAAAATAACATCATGAGGAGCAGTGTCGTCTAATTTCTTTATGACTCTGTGTATTTTTGACAACTCCTCCATCAGATTCACGTTGTTTTGCAATCTGCCTGCTGTATCAATTAGCACAACGTCTATATTATCTTTTATTGCTTGGCTTACAGCTTTATATGCTATACTTGCTGAATCAGCACCATGCCCACCAGTAACAATAGAACACCCAGAACGTTCAGCCCAAATATTCAATTGCTCACTTGCTGCAGCTCTAAACGTATCGCACGCAACAAGCATAACAGATTTTTTCATCTCTTTGTATTTATATGCAAGTTTACCAACAGTTGTAGTTTTACCATTGCCATTTACTCCACATACCATTATTACATGTGTTTTTTTACCCAAAATTAGCGGCTGCACACTTGGATTTAATATAGCTTCTATTTCATCTATTAATTGATGTTTGATGATATCATACTCAACTTCATTTTCAAACTTCATACTAGCAAGTTTATTAATAATCAATTTAGAAGTTTTGTGACCAATATCCATACTGATCAATAATTCTTCTACTTCGTCTAAAAGAGGCTGATCTATTTTCTTTTTAGTAGAAAAAATATTTTTTATTTCATTACTGAAGCGAGAAGAAGTTTTTAACAAACCTTCATAAAGATTATTAAATAAACTCAAGATAGTACCTCTTCTTTAACGATAAACTTAATTACAATATAAAAAGTTCTCACTGTAAAGTAAACTGTTATTCTCTATCAATAATAACCATGAGCTCATTTGGATTCGCGTAACCTAAATTCTTTGCTTGCTCATCAAGCAAATCCAAATCTAAGCTCTTTTCATATAAACCAAGTATTTTATTGCTCAACTTGCTTCTCTCATAAACTATCCCTTCTAGCAGAGATTTATTGTATTCTATGTCTTTTTTCAAATTTATTAATGTTAACAGGCCACGCTTGCCTGTAATCGCACTAACGCTAAAATATAACGTAAGAACAAAAATAAATAAGACTATACTTAAGTGCAATAACCTCTTCTTTCTTGCTAGTATAAGCATCAAAAAATTAAGAGCCTTGACGTGCCTTACACCTTGGCTTTACTTTATTTATAACGTAAATCTTACCATGCCTTTTGACAACTTTACAGTTCTTATCTCTGTTACGGCAAGACTTCAGTGATCCCTTTACTTTCATATTTATGATAGATAACTAAGTTAGTTTATATTGTACTTATTTATCCGTAGTAGTCAATCCTGAAATTAGAATCTTTGGGGTAATAATTTGCTGTTTACAAAAATATCCGCATAATAATAGTATCGTTTGATACAAATTAACTATGGAACTTAATAAAATTGCAGCTTCGATTTTATTGTCTGCATTGATCATTATGATAGTCAGTAATGTGGTTGATATGCTATATAGTCCTGAAGAGCATAAGATTGAACATCAAGCTATAGTAACTACTGACACTACTGAACCCCAACAAAAAGTTGAACAAGTAGCATTAAATATTGGAGAATTAATGCAAAATGCTAATTTTGACAAGGGTAAATCGGTAGCCAAAAAATGCATAGCTTGTCATAGCTTTGAAAAAGGTGGATCCAATAAAGTAGGACCAAACCTATGGAACGTAGTTGGAAACAAAAAAGCACATCTTGGTAGTTCATTTAATTATTCAAAAGCAGTGCTGGAAAAAGGTGGCCATTGGGGATATGAAGAGCTGTTTGCCTTTTTAAAGAATCCAAAAGCTTATATAAAAGGCACACGTATGGCATTTGCAGGCATTTCTAAGTCGCAGGAAATTGCAGACCTTATCAGTTATTTGCGCACAATGAGCGATAATCCTGTTGCCCTGCCGAAATAATATGGATTACCGCAAATTGTATGATAGTGATAACAACTACATAGCATATCAAAAATTGTCAGGAGAAAGAGCTTCTGTAGTTTTTTTTGGTGGATTCGCATCTAACATGAATGGTACTAAAGCAACTGCTATTTATCAATATTGCAAAAGAAACAATATAGCTCTTATATTATTTGACTATTTTGGCCATGGTTATTCAAGTGGCAACTTTATTGATTATACGATAAGCGACTGGTGTAGAAATTGCATCAGTGTAATCAATGAATTAACAAGCGGTAAGCAAATAATTATAGGTTCAAGCATGGGTGGATGGTTGATGCTGCTCACTGCCCTGCAATTATCAAATAAAATTTCTGCATTGATTGGTATATCTTCTGCACCCGATTTTACTGAGGATTTAATATTCCAACAATTCTCTAGTGAACAAAAAAAGGAATTAGATGCCAAGGGGATAATAGATTTCACTTCAGGAGAATGTACGTACAAAATAACTAAAAATTTGATCGCAGATGGCAAAAAAAATCTGCTTCTTAATAAAGAAATTATCAATATAAACTGTCCTGTGCGTTTACTACATAGCACTAACGACAAAGATGTTCCCTATCAGACTTCACTAAAGTTAGCTGAAAAAATTAAAGCAACTGATGTTGAAGTGCACTTAATCAAATCAGCAGAGCACAATATGTCTGACAGTCGTTCACTAGAAATTTTATTTAAAACCATCGAAGAATTTTTACCAACATCACATATTTCTTAAGTTATTAAAAAAATCTTTTAACAAGAAAGAACATTCTTGCTCTAATATTCCACCATAAACTTCTGGTACATGATTGCAGAATTGAAATATTCTCGCACCATTTTCAACACCTCCACCTTTGGGATTATATGCTCCAAAATACAGTCTTCTAATTCTTGCAAAAGAAATAGCTTGAGCACACATAGGACATGGCTCAAGTGTCACATACATATCAGCATCACAAAGTTTTGGTATTGTGAGTAATTCACATGCTTTTCTTATTGCCAACACTTCTGCATGTGCTGTTGGGTCATTAAGCATATTATATGCGTGAGAAATAACACTGCCTGAATTCACTATAACAGCTCCTATTGGCACCTCACCATTTTTTTGAGCAATTTCTGCTTGCTCTATAGCCAGCTTCATGTAGTGACAATCAAACATTCACCTAGTGTTATTTTTGTTTCTACTAGGCAGCACTCTTAGGTTATAGGGATAATTTCCTATTCTACCATTCTCCCTTTTCCGATTATGTTGACTTTTACCGTTTTTCATTCTCCTATTATTAGATGTACAATTTGGATTTTTACCATTACTCACTACTGAGTTATGGAGTGCACTATTTGGCCTAATATTATTCTCTACTATATTTAATTCTTCTTCTACACATTTAGGATCTACAAAATCTTTATCCTTATCCATACTAAATATCGTGATAGCAGTATAACCATTAATCATATATAATAGTTCTTGTGCATATTCAGGATCTACAAGTGCTTGGTGACCTTCCTTATCAAGTGCCATGCCAATATCACTATCCCTCGTTGCATATGTATGATCTTCACACACTTGATCATTCACTCGATCATTTTCAATGGTACATTGTTCTTTTTGTGCACCTGATCTATAACTTCCTAAGTACTCTAGTAAAAAATCCAACACACTTATTATTTCTTATCTATTGCCGCTTGGATAAATGACACAAAAAGAGGGTGAGGAGAAAATGGCCTTGACTGAAACTCTGGATGAAATTGTACACCCACAAACCATGGATGATCTTTTAACTCAACTGCTTCTATATATACTCCATCTTCTGACATACCACTACAGGTCATCCCATTTTCCTCTAATTTATTTTTATAATCCACATTGACAATGTATCTATGCCTGTGCCTTTCTGAAATAATGGCTTTTTTATATGCATTTGCAATTTTAGAGCCCAAATTTATGTTGCATGTATACTCTCCAAGTCTCATAGTTCCACCAAGATCAATATTTGTATTATTAATTAGCTTAATTACAGGGTTTTCACAAGCCACAAACTCTTCAGAGTGCACATCCTCAAGCTTAATCACATTACGAGCAAACTCAATGATTGCAAGCTGCATACCAAGGCATATCCCAAAAAATGGAATATTGTTTATACGTGCATAACTTATCGCTAAAATTTTACCTTCTATTCCATGGTCGCCAAAACCTCCAGGTACAAGAATTGCATGGGAATTTTTTAATTGTTCTTCTGCAGACTTCTCATTTAATACTCTAGAATTAATCCAATTTATATTGATCTCTACCTTATTACTAATTGCCCCATGGTACAATGCTTCCAATAGTGATTTGTATGCATCTGCACATTCTGTATATTTTCCTACTATGGATATAGTAATTTTCTGTGTTGGATTTTGAATGATGTTTATTACTTCTTGCCATGGAGTTAAACACGGTTTCGGTTGATCTAACCCAAAATGCTCTAAAATTTGCGCATCAAGCCCATGTTGACTATATAATATCGGCAACTCATATATATGACTCACATCAAGAGCTGGAATGACATTAGACAAAGGAACATTGCAAAGATTAGCTATCTTTTCCTTTTGGCTGTGAGATATCTTCCTTTCACTACGACATAATATAATATCTGGCTGTATGCCTGCAAAGTTTAACTCACGAACTGAGTGTTGCGTAGGTTTTGTCTTTAACTCCTGTGCTACAGCAAGATATGGCACTAAAGTCAAGTGTATCAAGATCACTCTTTGTTTTCCTAATTGATAACTGATCTGACGTATCGCCTCTAAAAAAGGCTGACTTTCGATATCACCTACTGTTCCTCCTATTTCACATATCAAAAAGTCCAAATCTTCCGTACCATTAACAATAAAAGATTTAATTAAATCTGTTACATGAGGAATAATCTGTACAGTTTTACCAAGATAATCACCATGTCTTTCTTTTTTTAGTAACTCGTGATACACCTTACCTGTTGTTATATTGTCGTATTTTGTAGTTTTAATCCCTGTAAAGCGCTCATAGTGACCCAAATCTAAATCAGTTTCAGCGCCATCACTTGTGACAAATACTTCTCCATGTTGAGCAGGATTCATCGTTCCTGGATCAATATTTAAATAAGGATCAAGTTTTCTAATATGTATTTTGAAGCCATAGGCTTGCAATAGCGCACCAATGCTTGAGGATACCAAACCTTTACCAAGTGATGAAACAACTCCACCAGTGACAAAAATAAATTTAGTAGCGGTCTTTTCTTTCATTAATTTTCAAATGGAACAGAAGTTGCTTCGCTTTCTTGTTTCTTTTCTAGTTCAATTTTTCTTGCAATCGATTCCTTATGCATATCTTTTGAATATATCCCTGTTAATAGCAGTGTATTTATTATAAATAACCCAGCAACTATACCTGTAATTTTACTAAGTGGGTTTGCAGAAGATTTTATTGGCACAATAGAATTAAACCCTTGTTGTGAACTACTAAAACCACTTAATGAACTACTACCAGGTGGCTGTAAAAGCACTAGAGTCACCAAAATAACAACCAATGTTATTTGAAATATACTTAATATCATTACGGACATTGTAGATAGCACTCATAAATAAAAATTTTAGAGGTATAAGATGCTTAAGTCAAGCTCTTACACTAGACCTCTTTTAAACTCAATTCTGATGGCAATTTTGTTGTCGAAGCTGAGCTATGCTCCTCAACTGCAGTGCTCGCTTGCACTTATCCTCTTACCATAAATCAAGTTTCAAAAGAGATCTACTTAACTAAATATTTTACTTAAAATTTTATTTTATTATTATATAAGAATATACAATAGATGATTTAATTAATGACTGAAGATTATACAAAAGGACACAGAAGGCGCTTAAGAGGAAAAATTATCTTGGATAGCGGACAGTCTCTCCTTGATTATGAGGTTTTAGAGTGTATTCTGTATTCCGCATATAGTAGAGTTGATGTAAAGCCTATTGCAAAGAAATTAATGAATTACTTTGGCAGTTTAAACAAAGTTTTTAATGCTGAACTGGAAGTATTACGTAGCATAGATGGAGTAAATGATGCAGCAATCTCTGCTATCTTTTGTGTAAAGCAAGCTTTTGTTCGTTCTGCAAGAGAAGAAATGAAGGATTTACCTATAATAAATAACTGGGGAAAATTGCTTGATTACTTAAGGGTCAGCATAGGAAACATCAACAAGGAAAATTTTCGTGTAATCTATATGAACAAAAGGTATCGCCTAATAGCAGAAGATATACAAAATGTGGGCACAATAGATCAGACCCCTCTTTATGTCAGAGAAATCATCAAACGTGCACTTGTAATTGGCTCAACATCCATTGTAATATCGCATAATCACCCCAGTGGAGATGCACAACCTTCCAATAGTGACATAACTTTGACTAGACAATTAGCAGAAGCCTGTCAAAGCACGGACATAGAGTTAATAGATCATATTATTATTACATTTAATAATCACTTTAGCTTTAAGGAAAATAAATTGCTATAGTTAAAAATAAGTTTTCCAGGTTACTATAGTTTGAAAATGTTACAGCTATATGCATATTTATTTAACTTAAGATAAGAATATATTAGATGAAAAGAGTTAGACTTTATGTTAAAGAAACTTTATTGCAAGACATCAGCTTAGTACTAAATCTGCAACAAAGCCACTATATCCAAAATGTTATGCGGCTTAAGAACCACGACGATATTTTTCTTTTTAATGGAAAAGATGGGGAGTGGTTAGGCGAAATTATTGACGTATCATGTAAGTCAGTAAAAATTAAAATCAAGAATTGTATTGAGAAGCAGCAATATGAAGAAAATTTATACTTGTATTGTGCTATTGTAAAAAGCACTGCTTTAAATAACATAATAAGGCAAGCAACAGAAATGGGAGTGACTTGCATTCAATTTATCTTAACAAAACACACAGTAATAAGGGACGTTAACCTTGAAAGAGCAAAATTACAAGCAATTGAAGCAGCAGAACAATGTGGAAGGATGGATATACCAGAGGTTTTATCTCCAATTAATTTTTGTGACTTACCAGATTCTCAGGATAAAAATTTTATTTTGTGTGATAAGACCGGTAAAATGAGACAGGAACCCAATAAGAATATTGCTCTTATTACTGGTCCTGAAGGCGGCTTCTCAGACGATGAGCTTGACTTTGCCAACAAATTTTGCCAAAAGCTAAGCCTGGGAAAAAGAATTCTCAGAGTTGATACTGCAGTTGTTGCTGCACTCTCTTACTTAGAAGCTAGCACTAAAAAGTATTGATTCCCTTCCCTTTTAGGAGCTAATTCTATCTTTGTAATATCTTCAACATCTTTAATAAGTCGTTCTAACTTTTCTAATCCAACTTCAGTATGCGTAAGTTCTCTACCTCTGAATCTCATTGTTACCTTCACTTTATGCCCATGTGTAAGAAAGTCTCTTATCTGACGTAATTTCGTCCCATAGTCGTGATCACCAATATTTGGACCTATCTTAACTTCTTTGGTAGTCAATGTTTTTTGTTTCTTTTTTGCTTCGCTAGCTTTCTTTTTTGCATCATATTTTTGTTTACTATAGTCTAGTATTTTACATACTGGAGGAGTTGAATCAGATGCAACTTCAACTAAATCTAAACCTACATCCTGTGCAGATTTCAAAGCCTGTGCTATCGGCACCACGCCTACCATTTCACCATTATGATCAACTAAACGTACTGTTTTAGCCGTGATAAACTCATTAATTCTGTTTTTATTTTTCTTTACTTGCAAATTTTACTCCTTTAATGTGAACCAATATCATTTATTAGTAATTCAGTAGCTTCTTTAAAAGGGAAAGACTCCTGTTTTTCTGACCCTAAGCGTCTAACGGACACAGTTCTACTTGTAACTTCATTTTTACCTATAATCCATAATATAGGCACCTTGTGTAAACTATGCAAGCGTATCTTATAATTAATTTTTTCATTACTTAAATCAGCTTTAACTCTTACACCATGTTTTTTTAGAACTTTGCTTATTTCTAGAGCATATTTATCAGCTTCATTAGTGATGGTAAGAATAGCAAGTTGTGTAGGAGCAAGCCAAAGCGGAAATTTCCCCGCATAATGTTCTATGAGAATGCCAATAAAACGTTCAAAAGTTCCGAGAATTGCTCTGTGTAACATAACAGCGCGATGCTTTTGTCCGTCTGCTCCTACATAATAAGCTCCCAACCTTTCTGGAAGTATAAAATCAACCTGGATCGTACCACATTGCCAGCTTCTTCCTATAGCATCCTTTAAAACAAACTCTAACTTGGGACCATAAAATGCACCCTCACCTGGGTTAAATTCATAATTCAATCCAGCAGCTTTCACAGCTTCAAGTAGTGCTTTTTCTGCTTCATCCCATATTTCATCTGTTCCTGCTCTCGTATCAGGACGATCCGAAAACTTCACAGAGATTTCATTGAATCCGAGTTCTGTATACACTTCTTTTAAAAGATCACAAAACTTCAGAGTTTCAGAAGTTATTTGCTCTTCAGTGCAAAAAATGTGAGCATCATCTTGAGTGAATCCACGCACACGCATTAACCCATGCAGTGAACCAGAACTTTCATTCCTGTGACATGTACCAAATTCTGCCATACGTATTGGTAAATCGCGATAGCTTCTAGTATGAGAATTAAAGATCTGTACATGACAAGGGCAGTTCATCGGTTTTATTGCCAATTTTTTACTTTCATCTTCATCAATAACAAACATATCTTCGCGAAACTTATCCCAATGTCCTGATTTTTCCCATAACTCTTTACTTACTAAAATGGGAGTTTTCACTTCAACATAGCCATTGTCTATCAATTTTTTTCTTATGTAAGATTCAAGAACATTATATAAAATATATCCTTGTTCATGCCAAAAAATTTGCCCAACTGCTTCTTCTTGAATATGAAACAAACCCATATCTTTAGCAATCTTACGATGATCGCGCTTTTCTGCTTCCTCTAAACGCTTTAGATAATCATTTAACTCATCCTTATTTCTCCATGCAGTACCATATATTCTCTGCAACATAGGTCCTTTTGAATCACCACGCCAGTATGCACCCGCTACTTTCATAAGCTTAAATGCTTTGACTCTACCTGTTGATGGTGAATGTGGACCGCGACACAAATCAATGAAATCACCTTGCCTATAGATAGTAAGATTTTCACTTTCCGGTATTGAAGAAATGATTTCTACTTTGTACTTTTCACCTATACTGTTAAAAAAATCAATCGCCCGCTCACGACTCCAAACCTCTCGAATAAATTTATGATTACTTTTTATGATTTCTTTCATCTTTTTTTCTATTGCAACCAGATCATCCATAGTGAAAGCTCGATCTGTAGCAAAATCATAGTAAAAACCATCCTGAATCGTTGGCCCAATGGTAACTTGAGCCTCTGGGAATAGCTCTTTTACCGCCTGCGCCATAATATGAGCGGAATCATGTCGGATAATATCTAATCCAAGATTGTCACTTATTCGTATTAATTCTACTTCAGCATCACATTCAATCTTACGCGATAGATCATATAATTCACCATTAACCCTTAATGCAATTGCTTCCTTTAGAAAGTCTGGCTGCAGTATGTCAAAACCAGTCACCTTATTACTATATTTTTCAGTCCTTTTTTCAGCTAAAAAAGTAATTTTAACCATAGATTTTATTAATAATAGGGCCTATTTTTTTTTAGTCTCAATGTGATCGCATCCTCCCAAATATCACCATTACGCAAAAGCTTTTCTTTATTGTATATTAATTCCTCTCTTGTTTCTGTAGCAAATTCAAAATTAGGACCTTCTACAATTGCATCAACAGGACATGCTTCTTGGCAAAATCCACAATATATACACTTCATCATGTCAATATCATAACGTGTAGTGCGACGACTACCATCCTCTCTTTCTTCTGCTTCTATAACAATTGCCTGAGCGGGACAAATAACTTCACATAGTTTGCATGCGATACACCGTTCTTCACCGCTCGAATATCTGCGTAGTACATGTTCACCACGAAACCTAGTACTTAAAGCACCCTTTTCCATGGGATATTTTAAAGTGACTTTAGGTTTAAACATGTACTTCAATGTAATAGCAAAGCCTCTAATTAATTCTACAAAAAACCAATAGCAAGCTAATTTCTTAAACATAAAAATTCATAACCCATGATAACAAGTGTAAGCAATATAATAAGCTTTTAAAAGAGTTTTTTCTTGATGTTGTAATTGCTACCAAACAAAAAGTGAAGAAATTATAAAGTGCATACGAGAAATAAAATGGCAACAAATTCTTGAGAAGTGTCATAAGTTTTGAAGAAATTTATTGACAAATTAATAAAAAAATGCAATATACTTGAGTAATTAATATATTTTTAAACTAATTATGCCAGCAATAGTAGATACACCACAAGAACCGTCAAAATTAAAAACAACTCTGTTAGCTCCTGTAAGGTGGTTAGTTATAGGTGTACTTGCAGTGCTCTTTATAATATTTGCTCTTTTTGCTTTAGCATTTTTCTTCATTACAAAAGCATTGGTTAAGCTGTACCATCTTGCCGGAGGCAGGTTGCCAGAAGAACTTGAGGAAAGAACTGCAGCATTTCAAGCGGTAATAAACACTCCACAAACAACTCACAATACTGATGTAAATAATGCAGTTAATCTTAATGTTCAAGCGTTAAGGAACAACTATGGGGAACCTGACATTGAAGATGAATTTATAAAGAAAATAGAAGATTTTATTAATGAATCAAAGTATAAAGAAAATGAAGAGCAAGATCCAACAAAATATAAATTTACAGAATATGAGGCGCAATATGCACTTAAGTGTTTGCAGCGTATACAAATTAGCACTGAGACACATAGTATCTGTGGGTTAAAACTGAAGCAAATTTTAAACTTAGTCTGGAAGGCTTGTAATGATAAAAGTAAAGAAAGTGCTGAACCCAATATAGATATTAATAAACGCATAATACAGAGAAAATATCAGTTGGTTAACCACCTAATAGACGCAGAAACAGAATACGGAGGTGCATTGCATGCTTGTTTTACTGGTACTTTCAATCACATTGTATCTTCTCTTTATATATTTGAAGAGTTTCCTTTCAAAGAGAAAATGGATAAAAATGATATGAAGTTGAAATTTGAAGATGACCTAAAAAAGAAAGGAGAAGAACTATTCAATCAACTTCCTAATGATAAAACAAAAATGGCAGCTGCTAAGGATTTAGAAGATCTAACAAAACCTCCTTCTACAAATTTCTTTTTAAACTATATAGAATCATTTCAAAAACATCCTGCACGTGAAGTTTTAGGTAATCAAGAATGTAACGGACTAATAAAAACATATCTTGCTAATCTTCAGTATACTGAAGCAGTAGCACAGTATACTAGGTGATAATAGATCTC
>NZ_JACVWV010000004.1:36697-46370 GCF_014534705.1 Wolbachia endosymbiont of Pentalonia nigronervosa
TGTATGCCATTGTCTGTTAAAACAGTGTGATGGCAAGATTCTAATCAAATTGCGTAGAAACTCTGCAGCTATGGGTTTTGTAGCAGTATTATGCAACTCAACATAGGTAAATTTCGATGTTCTATCTATAGCAACAAACAAACATAATTTTCCTTCTTCTGTTCTAACCTCTGCAATATCAATATGCGATTGGATATTGCTTAAATTTCTTTTTGGCTTTTACCTCTCCTTCAATTTCTGGCAGCCTGCTAATGCCGTGTCTTTGCAAACAGCGATGCAGGCTAGAACGAGTTAAGTGCGGAATTGTAGACTGCAAGGCATAAAGGCAATCATCTAATGGTAGAAGTGGAAATGCAACAATTATAGCCTCTTCCTCCTTGCTTAAAACCGTTGATCTTGGATGTTTTGGTCCCATATTCACATCTTTAGTGAATGAACGTTTTTTCCATTTTACAATAGTTTTCGGGATAGCGCTCAGCAAGTTTTGCTATGCTCTCTTTACTATTTTGTATTGCTCTACGCACCGCCTCTGTTGTCTTGGCGCACCCATGTAATACTTGATAATTCCTCCTTTGATGGTATTTTTTTCTCATATTTTATTATACCATCACTCTTTGGGACTGTACACCGATATTGATACAAGCCAAACTGCTTCATCAAGTTATTTCTTACATTTATATTTGCTCCTTTTTTATTAGAACTCTGATCGCTAGTTAGCATATTTTAGATAGATAAATGGCAATTTTACAACCTGTTTTAATAAAAGAAGATAAGGTATTATAACCAAATGCATTTTCTGCATCATGTTCAATGGCAATGTCCCTATGCTCTAACTCTTCATCACGAAATTTACTTATTGTTTCTTTTAATTCTCCATCTTCTAAGTGCAGAACTTGCTCTTTATAATGCTCTCCTATAACTTCTTCAACTGCAACAGTACAAGCCATAGCAGCTTTTTCACCCATAGTTGCAGTTACAGCTCCTAGTGATATTCCTAACATTTTCCAAATTGGCAACAGAATGGTGGGGCGAATTTTATGCTCTCTAATCTTCTCGTCAAAATAGTTTAAGTGCTTTTTTTCCTGTTCTTCCATTTCAATAATCTTATTTATTATAGGAGATTTTTTTAGGATAAGTTTTTGGCCATAATAGATGCAAATAGCTCCATATTCTCCAGCATGATTTACTCTTATTGCCTGCTGCAAGAAATTTCCTTTTAATTTATTAATATTGTTTTTCAACTTGCCCTCCATTTACCATCAGAATACATATACACTTTACCCAGCTGCGGCAGCTCAACAATTAGCAATGACTATTCTTTTTAATATAAGTGCTGCTTAAAACTG
This sequence comes from Wolbachia endosymbiont of Pentalonia nigronervosa, assembly GCF_014534705.1. GTDB lineage: Bacteria > Pseudomonadota > Alphaproteobacteria > Rickettsiales > Anaplasmataceae > Wolbachia. The sequence goes on from NZ_JACVWV010000004.1 coordinate 38,044, forward strand.
CTAATAGATAAATTAAATTCCACGTTGCCAAAGAAATGCCCAGAATATAATGAGGTTTATCACAAGATGGAGAATAATTAGGATTCAATAGATTATTTTTTAGTTCTTCCATAGTAACATTATTGCTTATCTGTTCTGTACACCCTACGATATCATGGAACCAATGAAGCTCAAGGCCAATGTGGTAGAAAGATATAATTATACCTATTATATAGCTACAAAACATCATATAAATTAGAATTTTATTGTGCTTAAGTAGACATGCTACTGCAAGCAATGCTGCAGCATAAAAAACTACGCGTTCATATATACATAACTTACATGGCAACATGTTAAAAAAATATTGCAGTACATATGCAATAACTAGAGCAGTAACACTAGATAGCAAAAAGATTATAGGAATGCTGTATTTATTATTTCTAAGGTTCCCTAACATAATCAATAAAGTTACTACAATAATTATAAAAGTCAACTAGTTTGCTTTGTTTTATACTCTGGATATGATACTGTACTCTTTGAATTTTAAGATATAAATTGAGGGGTTTGTCATAAAAAATCTACTAAAGTGACAAGGGTTTACAAGAGTAAAATTATCATTATCCTATAATTAACTGTTTATTAGCTTACACATGTATGAATACTTCCACTAAGGTAATTGCTGTCTTTTTAGCTTGTTTATTAATCTTAGTAGGGATTAGTAATCTTTTGTCAGATAATGATCAAGAGCAACATGTGGCAAGAATTGGCAAGGAAATTATATCACTGAATGAATATAAGTCTCTATATCAAAACTATAGTAGTGCTACTAGCTCTAGTGAAACACAAAAAAAGTTGAAATACGATTTACTTAATGCACTCATAGAACAAAAATTGTTGCTTAATCTAACAAGTGAACTCGACTTAGAAGTTGGAGAAGAGTCAATTAAAGATCATATTAAAAATACAAAATACTTTCAAAATGACACAGGTGAATTTGATAAAAATAAATTTAATGAGATGTTAAATAGTTTGCATATCACCGAAGAAGAATATGTGTTAAAACTCAAAAGAATCTTACCAGCGATAATGCTTATGACTTCCTTGTTTAAAGACAATTATCCAATAACTTATGGTGAGAAAGTTGATGAACAAATTTATAAACATCGTTACCAAACTAGAGTGGTAGATATCATAAAAATAACTAAAGATGCAGTTACTAGTACTTCTAAACCTGATAATCAGACTTTACTTAATTTCTATGAGAAGAACAAATCTAATTTTTATTACCCAGAGTATAGGACTGCACAATATATTTCTATAGGTCCAAAATATTTTGAAGATCAGGTCAAAATTTCAGGTGAAGAAGTTGACAATATTATCGAACAACGGGCTCTCAAAGATCAACGAGATGTACTTAATTTAGTGTTTTCCACTAAAGAAGAAGCTGAAAAGGCAAAAAAAATGTTGATAGAAGACAAAAGAAATTTTGAACAAGTGGCATTAGAGTTTGGTAAAACAGGTCTTGAAGACATGAGGATCAACAACATAACTAAGGACTTTCTGCCTAAAAATATGCAAGATACAATCTTTGCTCTCAAAGAAGGGGAGGTTAGCGAAATTTTAGCAAGTAGCTTTGGTTGGCATATAATTAAAATAGAAAGTATACATCAAATTTCGCATGAAGATTTAGTGAAACTAAAAGTAGATATTAAGTCAGTTTTGGCTAATCAAAAATCTTTTGAAAAGGTGAATGATTTTATTAATCAAGCAAATTATAAAGTGTACAACGGTGCAACTATCGAAGAAATATCCAATGAGTATAATTTACCAATGCAAACTATTGGGCCTGTAGATGCTAATGAGAATTCTAATGATCTGATTTCTCTCATTTTTTCTCGTGGGAAGGACCAAAAAAGTTACTTCAAGGGTGTTGGTGATTCCATTGTTAGTATTAAAATCACTGATATTATTCCACCTAAACTACAAAACTTTGAAGAAAGCAAATCATCAGTGTTAGAACTCTGGCGTAATAAATTTATAGCAGAAAAAATGTCTGAAATTGGACAGAAAATTGTCGGTCAAATTAAAGATAAGGCTGGTGCTGATATCAATGAAATGCAAGGCATAGAGTTATTAAAAGAACAGCAGATACATCGCGACCAACCAGATTATCCTTTTTCTTTTGTCGAAGAAATTTTTAACATGAAGGACATTGGTTCAGCAACAAACCTCATTAAACATGATAATGCTATTATAATAGGTATGTTAAAGGGTATGAATCCATCAGATGGTAAATTAAATACTCTTGACACTGGAAAGCGTGTTGTAATGTCCCTAAAAGAGCAGTTAATTAGCTATCTGGAATCGAAGTATAAAGTAGAAGTAAATCATTCTATACTTGATGATATTTAACAATAGACCTTGTATCTCTGATCTAAATCTATTTCTTTTTCTTATAAAGATTGCTCCACACTTTATTATTAGTGAATATAAAGAATATCGTTAAAATTATAAAATATGTCACTACTTTTAACCCTAACTTACGCCGATGTTCTAACTCTGGTTCTGCTGCCCAATGTAGAAAATTCACTATATCATACGTCATGTTCTCAACTGTAGCCTTTCTATCACCATTATATTCTATTAATCCTTCAGATAGCGGTGGTGCCATAGCTAACTTACCTGTTGAAAAATACGGATTAATGTATAAGCCACTTGCATCTGGCTCACTACCCTCGTAGCCGGTGAGTAGCGAATAGACATAATTTGCACCATCATGTCTTGCTTTTATGACTAATGATAAATCTGGCGGAGCTGCACCATTATTTGCCGCTGCAGCAGCTTCCTTTGAACTAAAGGGAGCTATGAAATAGTCCGAGGGCACTCCAGGTCTTTCAAACATTTCACCTAAGTCATTAGGGCCATCTTTAACTTGATAAGAAGCGGCAATTTGTTTTACTTCTTCTTCAGAAAAACCAATATCTCTTAAGTTACGAAATGCTATTCTATTCATCGAGTGACAAGCAGCGCAGACTTCTTTATACACCTTGTAACCACGTTGAATTGATTCTTTATCAAAGTACCCGGTAATTCCTTCAAATTTCCAATCTATCTTTTTGTTTGGTGATGGTTGAAATTCCTCAGCAAACGCAACATTAATCAGAAATAACAGGCAAAGTATAATTCTCATCGACATCACTTCATCCCCGCACTTATACTCTTTGGTAGCGCCTTTGTTTTTTCGTATTTACTAAGCAGCGGTAAAACAATTAAAAAATATGTAAAGTAATAAAGAGTTGATAATCTGCTTAGTGTGAGATAAGGCTCTTTAACTTCTTGCCCACCTAGCCATCCGAGAAAGAAAAAATTTATAGCAAAAACCCAAAAGAATATTTTGAATACTGGACGATAAGCACCACTTTTGACTTTTGATTTATCAAGCCAAGGCAGAAAAAACCAGACTAAAATAGAAAAGAACATGGCAACTACTCCAGAGAGTTTACCTGGAATTGAACGTAACATTGCATAAAAAGGTAAAAAGTACCACTCTGGCACTATATGTGGTGGAGTTACCATAGAATCAGCTTCTATATAATTGTCTGGATGTCCAAGGTAGTTAGGGGCGTAAAAAACAAAAAGAAATAAAACTACAAAAAACAAACCAAAGGTTATACAATCTTTGGCAACATAATAAGGATAAAATGGCACAGTATCCTTTTCTGACTGTACTTCCACTCCACTCGGATTACCAGATCCAAATCTATGTAAAGCAACAACGTGCAACGCGCCTAGCACAACAATAATAAAGGGCAATAAGTAATGTAGAGTAAAAAAGCGATTAAGTGTTGGATTATCAACGGAAAAGCCACCCCATAACCATATGACTATCTTGTTACCAATAATCGGTATGGCTGAAAATAAATTAGTTATTACCGTTGCGCCCCAAAAACTCATTTGTCCCCAAGGAAGAACGTATCCCATAAAGGCAGTAGCCATCATTGCAAAAAATATGAATATGCCGATAAACCACACTAATTCCCGTGGTTTCTTGTAGGATCCATAATATAACCCTCGCATTATGTGAACATAAACTACCATGAAAAAAAGTGATGCTCCTACAGCATGAGTATAGCGTATTAACCATCCATAATTTACATCACGCATTATACGCTCTACACTGTTGAATGCATGATCAACATGCGGAGTATAGTGCATAGCAAGAAATATACCTGTAATTATTTGTAAAATTAATGCTATACCAGCCAGAGAACCAAAGTTCCAGGCATAGTTTAAATTTTTTGGTGTTTGATACGAAGCAAAGTGTTTTAGGAAAGAAAATATAGGCAGTCTATATTCTATCCAACCCAATATACCTTTACCTTCTTCTACCTTTGTTTTACTATCGTCTTGCATTTTATTATTCCTTAATTCTAAATTTATTGTAATAATTTATCTTTTATGCACAATAAAAACTTTCACCATATTGCATAGCTACTTGTATTAATGTCCTGTATAAAAAATTCAAGCAGCCATTTCAAAATTAGGCATACCAATATCAGTAAATTAGATGGCACTTAATTAACAGCTCTTTTTCAGTATAACAATATCTTCCCTTTTTGGACTGGTGGAAATTAGATCAACCGGTACGCCTATTAATTGTTCTATTCTTTCTACATATTTTATCAAATTAACAGGCAAATCTTCAGCATATCGCTTACCTTGAGTACTCTCCTTCCAGCCAGGGAATTCTTCATATATTGGTTCTAGTTCTTTTTGTATTACATGTGATGCTGGTAAATGATCATACTCTTCATTATTGTACTGATATCCAGTACATATTTTAATCCTATCAAATGAATCAAGTATATCCAATTTAGTTAGCACGATACTTGAAACTCCAGAAAGCTTCACAGCTTGACGCACTAAAACTGCATCAAACCACCCACAGCGCCTTCTTCTATTGCTTACCGTTCCTACTTCCTTTCCTACAGTAAATAAGCTATCTCCTATTTCATTATTTTGTTCAGTAGGAAATGGACCGTTGCCAACCCTTGTCGTATAAGCTTTTGCTATTCCAATAACATTAGCACTTGAAGATAACCCCGAACCCGTTATTGCCTGTGATGCTATGGTATTACTTGAAGTAACAAATGGATATGTTCCATGATCAATGTCTAAGAACGTACCTTGAGCTCCTTCAAATATTATTTTCTTGTTCTCCATCACCAGGTTATTCAATACTTTCCATACTGATTTCTTATATGGAAGAATCTTTTTTGAGATTTCCTGTAGCTCTTTTATCGTTTCTTCTTTTGTTACTAATTTACTACCTAAGCCTTTTCTGATTGCATTATGATAGTTAAGAAGAGTTTCTATTCTTTGATTTAGCTCATCTTCACTTTCCAAGTCGCAGAGACGTATCGCTCTTCTTCCTACTTTATCTTCATAACATGGACCTATACCTTTATTTGTCGTGCCAATTTTATGATTTTCATTTAACTCTTCAAATAGCTTTTCTTTATCTTTATGTATACTTAATATTAGAGGACAACTTTCGGATATTACTAAATTATTAGGGTTTATATCTATCCCTTTCGCTCTCAATAATTCAATTTCTGAGACTAATGCATGTGGGTCAAGAGCAACACCATTTCCTATAATAGATATCTTGTTGGATCTCAAAACAGCGGAGGGTAACAAATTTAATTTATAGACTTCATCATCATTTACTACTATGGTATGTCCAGCATTGTTTCCACCTTGAAATCTAACAACTGCATCTACATTTTCAGAAAGGTAATCTACTATTTTGCCTTTACCTTCATCTCCCCACTGCAGACCGACAATTACAATGTTATGCATTACAAATTTTTAGATTAATACTTCAATATTAATGCAGTGCAGTGCAAATAACAAGGAGTAATTTCTCATAATCTTAATCTTTGCCTACGGAAATTGCTTTCTAAGTTATGTTCTTCGTGATAAAAATAAGCTATATATCTGAGAACAATGTTACATAATTTACTATTTTTACTACCACCTGAGGTTGCCCATTCTTTGGTAATTATGGCATTAAAAATGCTTCCTTATGGTAAATCTATAGAGTTACCAGAGTCTTTAAGTGTAAACTTCTTTGGTAAAAAACTTAGAAGTCCCATCGGCTTGGCTGCTGGTTTTGATAAAAATGCAGAAGTGATAAAACCTATGTTGTCGTTCGGATTCGGGTTTGTGGAAGTTGGTACCGTTACTCCAAACCCACAACATGGAAACAAAAAGCCACGAATTTTTAGGTTAACTAAAGATCAGGCCATAATTAATAGGCTGGGGTTTAATAGTAAAGGAATAGACTATTTTCTTAAGCAAATAAGTAAAACTAAACTTGATGACTGTGTTTTTGGTATTAACATAGGAAAAAATAGCACATCGGAAGATCAAATTAGCGATTATCTCAGCTTGATAAAAATGGTACATGGCAAAAGTAATTATATTGTTTTAAATATCTCATCTCCCAATACGCCCAATTTACGTAATTTACATGATAAACAAAAATTATCACAGCTATTGCAAGCCGTCCGTGATCTAACAGGCAGCGCATCAATAAATACGCCCATAATATTAAAAATCTCACCAGATATAGACCAGCATACAAAGGAAAATATAGCTGAGCTTACCATGGAGCATAATATTAGTGGATTAATAGTAGGTAATACCACTGTACATAGAGATAACGTACATTCTCATCAGAGTGAAATTGGTGGATTGAGTGGCAAGCCATTATTTAAACTTTCAACTCAATTATTGCGTGATATGTATAAGCTCACAGAAGGCAAAGTACTGCTAATAGGATGTGGAGGAGTTTCAAGTGGTGCTGATGCATATGAAAAAATCAAAGCAGGAGCTTCTTTAGTACAGCTATATACTTCGCTCATATATCATGGACCTCAGATTGTGAAAAAAATTAACCTTGAACTTGCAGAATTACTAAGAAAAGATGGATTTAGTAGCATTAATGAAGCAGTTGCTTGTTGTTGACAAAAAATAAAATAACATATTTAATTAATGATATATAGATAACAACTTAATGATTTTTGTTTTTCCAGGTCAAGGTTCTCAATATGTAGGAATGGGAAAAAGCCTATATAGTGAATTCTCTGTTGCTAAGCAGGTATTTGATGAAGTTGATAATGTACTGAATAGAAAATTATCTGACATCATTTTTAATGGGTCTATTGAAGAATTAACCATTACAGAAAATGCTCAACCAGCTATAATGGCGGTATCAATAGCAACTCTACGTGTTATTGAGCATATACTTGGTAAGTCCCTTTTTTCTGATGAACAAGTTAAATACGTATGTGGACATTCAGTGGGTGAATACACAGCATTATGTGCTACAGGAGCCTTAACTCTCGAATCAACCGTAAAATTGCTACAAGTGCGTAGCAAAGCCATGCATGAAGCTACCATGCAATGTAAAGGCAGCATGGTAGCATTACTAGGAACAGAGTCAGGCGAAGTAGAAAATATATTAAAATCAGCCCACATTAATGAAGTTTGTGAGATTGCAAATGATAATGGTGGTGGACAAGTAGTGGTAAGTGGAACAACAGAAGCTCTCAAAATGCTAATGGATGCACTTAAAAATTCAAGTGTTAAGAAAGTAATTAAATTACAAGTTAGTGGACCCTTTCACTCATCTCTCATGAAACCTGCAGATGAAAAGATCTTGGAGTGTTTGAATAATGTTAAAATGATCAGTCCCATAGTGCCTTTGATATCAAATGTCACAGCTCAAGAAGAGAGTGACCCTGAGAATATAAAAAGTCTACTATCCAAACAAATCGTGAGTAGAGTTAGATGGAAAGAAATGGTGTTATATGCAGTAAATTGTGGCATAAATAAGTGTGTTGAAATAGGACCTAATAAAGTTCTATCTAACCTCGTGAAAAGAATAGATCAATCTATCAACATAAAAAATATAGATAATATTGATGATATTAATAATTTTTGTAATGAATCATTATTGTTGATAGCAAAAAACTTAAAATTTCAGTTAGGTCAATAGACCTCCTTCGAAATTCAATCTCTGGTTGTCGCCATCACGCTGCTCTGCAGCAGATTCCGCAGGCTTATGATCTTATACTTCCTCTCTAGGTGTATGGTCCCAAAGAGTGATGGAAGTATAAATAAATCAGGAAATTTTGTCCACTGATCACATATGAACTCATAAGGTGTGAGACCCTTAAGAGTTTTTAGTCTTTTAGCGTAATTGTAGGCCATAACGAAGCTATAAAGATGCTCTTTAAGTTGTTGATGTGATTTATAGTAGTATTTCTTAACTGTAGCAT
>NZ_JACVWV010000005.1 GCF_014534705.1 Wolbachia endosymbiont of Pentalonia nigronervosa
ACCAAGGGCTCATTTACCAGCATAAATGCCTTGTATAAGTTGGTATATTGTGCTATAAAGAAGGCAGAGGAAAAATGGACGATGCCTGTGCATGATTGGGCAGTAGCCATATCTCAGCTTGACATTTTCTTTCCTGGAAGATTGAAAATTGAGTTGAGCTAAAAATGTGGTTTGACACAGTTTATTTAACACTCCCGAATTGCTTATATTTCCATCATATTCTGGGACCATACATCTAAGAAAGCTTATACTTTATTTTTGTTTCTCTTTCTTGACTTTCCTCTCACTTTTCCTTAACTTATGACTTATTTAACACTTCCATTTAATATAAAGTGTTCATTATACATTAAATCTGAAATGCATTATATCTCCATCTTGAATAACATAATCCTTACCTTCAAAACGCATTTTTCCTGCATCTTTGCAGGCTGTTTCATTACCATATTTTATATAATCTTCAAAACTTATTGTTTCTGCTTTTATGAAACCTTTGGCAAAATCAGTATGAATTACCCCAGCTGCTTGATCTGCTGTTGATCCTAGTTTCACCGGCCATGCTCGCGCTTCTTTTGGTCCTACAGTAAAGAAAGTTATCATTTCAAGGATTTCATACATAATACGTGCAATTGAATCTAATCCTGATTCCTTCAAGCCAAATTCTAGCAAAAAGCTTTCTCTTTCTTCTTCGCTTTCAAGGGTTGCAATATCCGCTTCAAGTTTTGCTGAAATGCAATAAAATTTGCTCCCATTTTCTTCGGCCATTTTTTTCACTTTATCGGATAACATATTGCCACTGATTACATTTTTATCTTCAACGTTGCAGACATACATAACGGGTTTTGTTGTCAGTAATTGCAACAATTTCATTTCTTCGCTTGCATGCTTTAAGCTTCTTGCAGGTTTACCTGATTGTAATACAGCTAACACCTCTTGCATTAACTCCAGTTGTGCTTTCAATTCTTTATTCCCTAATTTCGCTTTTTTTTCCATTTGAGGTAATCTTTTTTCTATGCTATCAATATCAGCCAAGATCAATTCCATTTCAACCACTTCAGCATCTGATATCGGGTCTATTTTGTCGTGTACATGATTAATATTATCATCTATAAAACATCTTAATAAATGAACAATTGCATCAACCTCTCTTATATGGCTTAAAAACTTATTGCCAAGACCCTCTCCTTTGCTTGCACCTTTCACAAGACCTGCAATATCTACAAATTCTAATTGGTTATAAATTATTCTTTCTGAGTGAGCAATTGATGCAATCTGCTTCAATCGCTGATCTCTTATCGGTACCTTGCCTATGTTCGGCTCTATTGTACAGAAAGGATAATTTGCAGCTTCAGCTAAATTTGATTGCGTAAGTGCATTAAATAAAGTCGATTTCCCTATATTTGGTAATCCAACTATACCGCAGTTAAAACTCATATTTACTATGCAAAATTACAATATAACCTACTATTACATAATTTGACAAATTTCACCACATTTATAATTAATCTTTTAACAAATTTATGGTATACTATTTCTTTCTTGAATGAGAATTTTTCCATCCATCACGTTCTGAAGATACACATCAAGATAAAAGGCTCTCCTTATGATAGAAGTTATAAAAATGAAAGTAGACACCTCTTTCAAGATTTAGGTATGTAAATTTCTTATGTACGATGAATTTAAAAAATACTTTTTTTTATATTATTGATCTTATAAGTGCAACTAATTCTTGCTATGAATGATTTTTTCATATAAGATACACTTTAAAGTTACTAAAAAGTTAGTGAAGACATAGAAATGTAGCAAAATTAAAATTTATAGTATTGATATTATATGGTTTTAGAGAGTTATATAATATTGGTGCTTATATTACTAATGTGTTATGTTTTTAATGAAGCTAACTCAATATTAAAATTAAGTTAAAGGAAGGTTATGGAAATAATATCATTAAATAGCTTAGGTAGTATAGAAATAAAGAAAAAGCTGCTTGATATAATAAGAAAAGTTATAGAAAAAAATACTTGGACTCAATCTCATGCTGCAGAAAGATTAGGTATTGATCAACCAAAAGTGTCACAGATTAAAAATGGTAAAATAGATGGATTCTCTTTAGAGAGGTTGCTAGTATTTCTTAAAAAGCTCAACCATAAAATAACTATCACAATAGCGGAAGGTCAAGTATCAGAATCTGAAACAAAAAAATTCAAACAAGAAGCTGAACATTAACTATAAAGTTGACGTTTTATTTTTTGTGGTATAGTATAAGGTTTATTAAGGTAGTCATATGCCAGAGTTTATTGTAGAAAAGTGTATAGAGCGGGTTGATAATCATTTTAAGTTGGCTTTATTAGCAAGTCAAAGGACGCATGATTTAAATACAGGAGCAAGTAATCCAGCTCAAGTAGTTAAGTCTAAAGGGCATAAAAATGTTGTAGTAGCCTTATATGAGATAGCAGAAAAAAAAGTATGTGTTCATGAGCTATTTAACTTGTTAATAGGTAGATGTAAGGAGTACATGAAGGGAAATGCAGGTAACACTTGTAATAGCAGTAAAGGCAAATTACAAGAGTTACTGAATTTTTCTAAGGAGAAATTACAAGGTATTCAAAGTAGTGGTACAGATGCTCAAAGTAGTCATAAGGAAGAGTCCTTATAATAGATATACTGCGAACAGTATTGATTTTTGCTTAGAGTAAAGATATTTGTTTAGATAGGTATGTGCTATTCAAGCAGGAGCAGGTTGCCTTTTTAGTATGTAACACTGAGGTTTACATTGTTTTTCTTAGTTTAGCTACTCGGATAACAGCTCTAAAGGTATATGGACAACTTTCTTACTTTAGCTATATGAATAAAAGAAAAAATTTACTAACAATTTCAGACCTTACAATCAATGACATAGAAAACATAATTAAACTGGCTAACATATATCTTAACAAAGAAAATGTTCATGATAAGATCTTACAGAATAAAACAGTAGTTAATTTATTTTTTGAAAATTCAACACGCACACTTACATCTTTTGAAATAGCAGCAAAAAGTCTTGGAGCAAATGTTGTAACCTTACCAATTAAATCCTCTTCCATCAATAAAGGGGAAAATCTCAAAGATATGATTAAAACATTAAATGCAATGAATTGCGATTTTATGATAATCAGGCATCAAAAGAGTGGTATTATTGACACTTTTATACAGCATGTTAAAAGCTCGTTAATTAATGCAGGTGATGGAAGTAATGAACATCCAACTCAAGCGCTGACAGATTATTTGGTAATAAGTAATTACAAAAGGCAGATAAAAAATTTGAAAGTTGTGATATGTGGTGATATTCTGCACAGTAGAGTTGCAAGATCAAACATAAGACTGCTAAAGATGTTAGGAGCAACAGTCAGTTTGGTTGCCCCACCAACTTTAACCTGCAAGCATTTTTCTGAAGTAGATACAGTGTACTATTCATTGAGTGAAGGCATAAAAGATGCTGATGTAATTATGCTTTTAAGACTGCAGAAAGAACGTATGAATAACAGTTATTTTGTACCTTCAGAAAAGGAGTATTTTCATTTATATGGACTTGATTTACAAAAATTATCATACGCAAAGCCAGATGCAATTGTGATGCATCCAGGACCAATAAACAGAGGAATAGAGATCGATAATAGCATAGCAGACAACGTAATTTTGCAACAAGTAGAATTTGGGGTAGCAGTACGCAAGGCAGTGTTGCACTATTATAATTTTCAACAAACTTAACGTATATACTTTGCACCATAGCTGCAAAAAAGAATCAAAGTACATATAGCTGTAATGACCGGCGGTAAAACTAAAAAAATTGGTGTTTTCCTTATAAAGAAGTTCTGAGAAGGTTTAGAGAAAAAAGAGTTATAGATTATAGGTAAAAAATATAACGCATTCAGTAAAGTGCTAGTAATTAACACTAAAGCTACAAATATAAAAAGTATTGTATTATCAGACTGGAAAACAGCCTGCAGAATAAATAATTTACTCCAAAAAGTTGGCGCTGGTGGAATTCCTATCATAGACAATGCACCTATAGTAAATGCTATCATAGCAATGGGCATGCTACGCCCTATACCATGCATTCTATCTATATATTTTTCCCCTGTCTTTGTTATTATGCTACCTGCAACAAAAAATAGAGTGATTTTTGCAAATGCGTGGCAGATCAATTGGAAAACTGCAACTTCGATGCTAAGCATATTAAATATAGAGGCAAATAGTATAATATACGAAAGTTGAGAAACAGTAGAGTAAGCAAGCAATTTTTTTAACTCTTTTTGTTTTAATGCTATCAGTGAGGCAGTGATAATAGTAAACCCAGCAGCATAAGAAAGCCATCCTCCAACAAACCAACTTTGCTTTACAAAACGTTGCAAATTATCAACGCCAAAGGTGTACAATATTACTTTTATAATTATAAAAACTCCAGACTTTACAACAGCAACAGCGTGCAAAAGTGCACTTACTGGAGTTGGTGCAACCATTGCCTTTGGTAACCAAAAATGCATTGGCATGAGTGCAGCTTTTCCGATTCCATAAACTAGAATGGCAAAACATACTGCAGCAAAAGTAGTGAGTGAAGTATCAAATCTAAATATGCCATTAGGCTGAAAATCTAAAGTATGAAATTCGTTATATAACAACCCTATTGCAGGAAAAAACAACACCAAAGAAGAAAAGAACAATACCCCCAAGTAATAGCGTCCGGCAATTATTGATTCATTAGTTGAGTAATAGGTAACTAAAGGATAAGTGCTTATGGTTAGAAGCTCATAGAAGATAAATGTAGTAAGTAAATCTCCAGAAAAAGCTATAAACATTGCACAGCTTATTGATATTGAAAGATAACATAAAAAATTCGAGTAATTACTGCCGGGGTAGTTATTTTGCATGTAACATATTGCATATATACTAGTTAATATCCATAAGAATGATATTAATAAACTAAATATCATTCCTGTTGATTCCATCTGCAGACTGATATGCAAATTATTACCAAAATCTACTAGAATAGTTTGATGATTATTTTCATACAGCAAAAACCAATAGGCGATACACATACATGTACATACAAACAGCAGTATAGAAGATGCAACAGTAATTCCGTTACTAACTTTTGTCCACCTACCAGTTAAAAAGATAGCTATTGCACCTAAAAGGGGAATTAATGCTATTATTAATAAGTAATTGTTAGTTAAATAACCATCATTACCAAAAAATATCAATAAGCAATTGTTAGCTAAATAACTTCCATAACCAAAAAATACTGAGAAAAGCAGTACTAAAAGAAGCAATAAGGTATAACTTATTATCCCTTGAAAGTAGCTCATTTCTTTGTTTAATAGATAGTAGAACTGCAATTATATTGAAATTATTAAAAACTGCCTATGTTTTTTACTAACAGTTAAAAAAGTGGTCTTATTTTTGAGAGAAAGTGTAGGTGTCTCCGTCCGAAAATGCATAAAAGTACAGCTCAGTTGAGGGGCATATTGACAACAATCAGAATAGCTTTATCTATTTTCTAAAGCACACTTGACGTGCAGCTTCAACTATATCTTCTACTTGTGGTAATGCCTTTTTTTCCAAATTTGCAGAATATGGCAGTGGTACATCCTTGCCTGTAACTCGCACAACAGGAGCGTCAAGATAATCAAACCCATGCTCCATCACAACTGCTGAAAGTTCAGCACCTATTCCTGCGAATGGCCATCCCTCTTCTACACTGACTAACCTATTAGTCTTTTTTACAGAGTTAATGATGGTTTCAATATCAAGTGGTCTTAGAGTCCTTAAATCAATAACTTCAGCTTCAATACCTTCACTGGCTAGTAAATCTGCTGCATCTAAAGCATGCATTAATTGCAATGAAAAAGCGGTAATAGTAACGTCCTTTCCTTCTCGTATAACAGCAGCTTTGCCGATTTCTAATAGGTAATCCTTATCTGATAATTGAAAATCAGGCACTTCATGCTCATGTCCATAAGCTATTTCATTCTCTAGGAATATTACTGGATTAGGATCACGAATGGCCGCTTTAAGTAGTCCCCTGCAATCAGAAGCAAAATAGGGTGCTATGACTTTTAACCCTGGTACATGTGAATACCAAGATGCAAAACATTGCGAATGTTGTGCAGCAACTCTTGCGGCAGCACCATTTGGTCCGCGAAATACTACAGAACAACCAAGTTGTCCACCTGACATGTAGTTCGTTTTTGCTGCAGAATTTACAATTTGATCAATAGCCTGCATAGAAAAATTGAAAGCCATAAATTCTACTATTGGCTTCAAACCAGCAAATGCTGCACCAACAGCAAGGCCAGCAAACCCATGTTCAGTAATAGGGGTATCAATTACCCTATTTTCTCCAAACTCTTTTAATAATCCTTTGGTTACCTTATAAGCACCATCGTACTCTGCAACTTCTTCACCCATGATTAACACATTAGGGTTATTTTGCATTTCTTCTCTAATTGCTATGCACAAAGCTTCTCTTACACTTAAATTTGCCATTTTAATTCTATCTATAATTTAATTTCATTTCATTAAATATATCAAAATTGTTAGGGTTTAGTAAAGTATTATGAAACAGCTACATTAAGCATGTACTCTTTCTTGTTGACTTGCAAGTTCAGCACTATTTTTTTGCATCTCCACATAACTTGGCACTGTATAATTTTTTATATGCAAGCCAGTACCTATTGCAACAAGTGTAGCCAAAGCGCCGAAAACCGCTTTAAAAGCTGTAGAAGGGTGCATGATAGCAGCAACAACAAGTGCTCCTGTAATAACCACCCCAATCCCATCTTTCCATAGAGAGGCATACAAATCATCTTTGCTCTCCTGAAGTGTTATCGGAAGCATTGTTCTATTTTCGACATCAATATCACGTTGGTTTTTATGCCACATAAATAACATAATTATATTATATCTATTTCCTTCTTTGTCCCATGTGACATTAATACGGCATGCTTCGTTCACTAATGTTACATATTTCTTATATGATTCACTTTCAAGCTCAAGTTTTGATTGTTCTTCGTTAATATTGTGTAAAAGAAATTCAACAACACCTCGATTATTCTGTTCAACTGCAAGATTTAAAACTCTTCCTCCTAAAGTTTTACTTCCACATTTCTCCAATAAATTAATTGTTGGTCTTGTAAGTCCACTTTTCTTCAAACTATAATCATCCGTGTATTCATCAATATCATAGTATGATTTTCTAACGAGATCATCGTCTTGTGGCATGGCTTTCAAATATATAACTATAATTACTTATTATATTAAGTTTTTTAGATATAATCAACTAATTATTATAATTTTAGGCTATTCAAGGTTCTAAGAAAGTGTATGCAAAGTATAGCCTGTTTCATAATAGTCCGAACAGCTTATAAGACTACTCCTACTGTAAAAGTTTTTATTATTTTTGAAGAACTTATTCTATACTCAATAGCAATTACAGTATATCTAGCTGTTGTCTTTTACCTTAATTTAGACTACTATTAAAGCTAAAGTCTTGAAAAATGAGTGAATTTTTAACTTTCCTCAAGTCCATAATTGCGAAATACAAAACGTACTTTTGTGCACTCTTTGTATTACAAGTACTTGCATCTATATGGAAGATTGCTGTTGATTATAGCATAAAAGAAATAATAGATGCCATTCAGGTAAATTCTAACGTTTCAGTATTAATTATGTTATTTATTTTTTATAAATTAATGAATCATGGAATGTTTTTTATCACTCGTCTGTTGGATGCAAGGTTTAAACCTACAATAATGGCTGAAACTGTAAAAGACATATACACAAAAACGCTTGGTCATTCATTACACTGGTTTGACTCACACTTGTCAGGTGAGATCTCAAGTAAGATCACAGATTTTCGTGACAATTTGTCTAACGTGATAACCTATTGCTGCTATACCACGCATAACCTAGCAACCATTGCCATAAGCATAGTGTTTCTATTCAAGATTAGTGTACCATCAGCTATGGTAATGCTTGTATTTATAATAATTTATACGCCAGTAATATTCTTTCTGCTAAAAAAACAAGCAGTGCTACAGGAGAAGTATACTGCAGCAGAACAAGAAGTTGTAGGCATAATAAATGATTCAATAGCAAACATATTTAGCATAAAAGTTATCGGTAATACGTGGATGGAATTGAAATTAAAGCTCACTCCGGCGTTATTGCACTTTCAAAATTGGTGCAGGGCCCTTTTGAAGTTTAATGCTTATTGGGTGGATAATGCTGACACAATTATGGTAATGACAATGAATGTAGCGCAAATCTGTTTACTTGCTTATCTGTATCAAAATGGACAGATTACTGCAGGTGGTTTTGCTTTTGCTGCAATGACTACACTCAATATACATGGTGATTTGGATTCGTTTTTATCAAATTTACTATTTAGTATCAATCCAGCAATTGTATCAATGAGGGTATCCTTTTCTTTTTTTAATCGCAGTTATGATGTTAAAGATAAGAAAGATGCAACTTCTCTTACAAATGTACGTGGAGAAATCAAATTCGATAATGTGTATTTTGCATATAACCAAACTGATGTATTACACAATTTCAATTTACACATTCAAGCTGGCCAGAAGGTGGGAATAGTAGGTGTTTCCGGTGCAGGAAAGACAACTATAATTAAGTGTTTACTCAGGTATTTTGATGTGAGGAGGGGACAAATTCTAATTGATAACCAAAATATTTTCGATGTTACACAAGAATCTCTACGGGCAAACATATCGGTGATACCGCAAGACATAACTATGTTTCATAGAACTATCTTGGAAAATTTACAGATCGCAAAATACGACACAAGCTTTGATGAAGTAGTTGAAGCATGTAAAAAAGCAAAAATTCATGAAGATATCATGCAAATGACTGACGGATATAACTCAATTGTTGGTGAGCGTGGTGTGAAACTTTCTGGTGGTCAGCGTCAACGGATTGCCATCGCAAGAGCTATTTTAAAAAATGCACCTATCTTGATTCTGGATGAAGCAACTTCTGCACTTGACACTTCAACTGAGCAAATGATACAAGAATCACTTAGTGTAATGCTTGCAGCAAGCAAAGCCACAGTCATAGTAATTGCACATCGTTTATCTACACTATTGCACATGGACCGCATTTTAGTGCTTGAGCAAGGTAAAATCATAGAAGATGGAATACATCAGGATCTTCTTAACAAAAATGGAATATACAAAGCTTTATGGAATGCACAAGTAAAAGGTTTTTTATCAGATGAAATGTCACTATCAAACAATTTATACTAAGGCAGCAATGCGCTCATCTGTAAATTTGCAAGTGTGCTTTAAGAAAAAAAACCTACCTTTTTATCATACACGTATAATTTTTCCATTTTTATAACATCAAGATTATTCTCTTCACATTTTAGAAGTATATCATTAACATCATTATTTGTGATGGTGTGTTCCCCATCAACTATAAAAAATCTGCAAGTTATTTGATCGCTAATACATTGAGAATCCTCTGGCCAGACAGAAAGCCCTTTTGCATATATTGATACAACTTGTAGTTTACATGATGTAAATAAAATTACTATTTGTTCAAGGGTTTTAGCTTGATCCCAGGCAAGAGTAACATCGCTACCGACTAACTCTTTAACTTTATAATCCATTGTATACTCACTCTGTATCTTATGTATTACCTTGTCGTTTACATCTTCACCAGCTATAAGCTCAGATAATATTTTAGGTTTTTTTCCTAAATTATCCATAATAGCCTGCGCAAATTCAGTGGTATTCGCTTTTTTCTTACTTATTTTTTTATTATATAAATCAGCAGTATGTATACCATCTTCCAAAGTTTTTAGCCATGAATCATAAATTAATTTTCCAGTATTGGCTTGACCTATATATATTAACATTTGCACTGCAGCGTTCAAGAGTCCAGAAGGATTAGCAATTTTCTTTCCTGCAATATCAGGAGCAGAGCCATGCACTGCTTCAAACATTGCATATTCATTACCGATATTACTACTTCCAGCCAACCCAACAGAGCCTGAGGTTTGTGCAACAATATCTGACAGTATATCACCATACAAATTTTCTGTGACTATAACATCAAAATTTTCTGGTTCTGTTGCAACTTTTGCCATTCCAATATCAACTATATAGTGTTCTGCTTGTATATCAGGATAACTCTTTGCAATGTGGTCAAATGCTGCATGAAAAGTGCCATCAGTCATTTTCATAATATTATCTTTCGTCAGACAAGTTACCTTTTTTCTGTTGTGCTTTTTTGCGTATTCAAAAGCGTATTTACATATTTTCTCTGAGCCGGATCGGGTGATAATTTTTGTACATTGATAAGAGTTACCAGTTAATCTGTGTTCTATTCCTGTATATACATCCTCTTCATTTTCACGTATTACCACAATATCAAACTTGCCGAATTTATTTTCTATTACAGGAGAGTATGATATGCACGGTCTTATATTTGCGTATAACCCAAGTTTTTTTCTGAGTGCAACATTTAGACTTTTGTGGCCTTTACCTTGAGGAGTGGTTGTAGGAGATTTCAAAAGTATCTTTGTTCTCTCAATTGATTCCCAACCACTCGGAGAAATTCCGTGAGACCATTCCTTATTATAAACACGCTCACCTATTTCAATAACTTCTATCGATATTTTTGCTTCTACTTCGCGAAGTATTGACAACACTGCTTCCATTATTTCTGGTCCAATGCCATCGCCATACGCAACTGTAACCGGTATATACATAATATCCCCTAATCATAAACATCCATATGTTAACTTAAATAGTACAAGTAGTCAATTTTACAATAGACCTACTGAGAAGCATTTAGTACGTTATCCTTGCCCACCTTATTCGGGTCAGGATTCTCCATTTTGGACTGAACTTCTTCATGCTTCCCACCTAATATGCCATCCACATCCATCTCTCTCAAATCAGGGTAGTGAATCTCTTCGCATTTTGGTCCTACTATATAATCTTCCAATTCATTTGCAAGGCTTACTTTAGCATCCACTCTTTTTGACCGTACTGTACCCGCTATTGCAAGTCCTATAAAAAGTATACAAGCAGAGGGTATAATCATTGCAAATATGAGGTCATTTTCGTCGACAAATGCTTTCACTATTGTAGCAATGTAAGCTGCACCAGTTAAGAGAGCGGAAGTGAGAAGTACTACACCTATTATACAGTCTAACCTTTCAACCTTTTCTGCTTTATTACTAAGGCTTTGGTATAAATCTTTAATCGCATCATCATCATTAGCATAGTCATTTATCTTCTCTTTCATCATTTCCGTCAATTTACTCTCCAGCATAGAATAGTATTTTTGTGAATAAGTCCCTGCTTCAGTATCTTTTGTAACTTTTTTACCATTAAAAAGGTCTTTCATGTATTTTTGACATGATGCAATTTCAAAAGTCTCACTTATGAATTGAGATTTATCTTCCTTCGTTAACTGATCTTTCTGCGCTAACTTCTCTTCCAGATTTTTTAAATCTTGATCCATTACACTTTGCAGCTCTTGAGATATTTTTTTTAAATCATTTTTAGCATCTTTAAATAAATCATTATGGATGAGATATTTTAACAAAACAGGAAAAGCTAAAGGGTACTCTCTACAAATTAAATTAAAAGCATATAAAGTAATAGTATTATGTATCTTTCTTTCGTGTAGATTAACACCCATAGTGTCATACTGATACAGTCTCATCTTTAGGGTATACTCTTCTTTAACACTCTCTGGGTAATCAATTTCCTTCCCTTTGGCTGCATCTTCTAATACTTTAGCTAATGCTGTTTTATCCCAGGAATAGATTTTTTCTATAGCACTTAACACTGAATCTCCTTAATAAATTACTAAATATAGTATAATACTATTTCAATAATATGTCAAATTATTATAAGAACGATTTAATTAATTAAGAATTTATCTACTTAAAATTCAGCATCAAACCTCCTGTAATCCTAGCACTAAGTACTAGGATCCAGGAAAGAAGAAGTGATTAGAAAGAAAACTTCACACCAGTGAGTAGGAGGAACCCTGTGTTAGGGGAAACTTCCTTATTACCTTGTAAAGTAATCTTGTATGTCGCATCTTGTTTTTCATCAGTTCTGAAGTAATGCAGAGCTGCATAAGGAACAAATTTGCTTTTGCTTCCAGCAGGAGATAGATCATACTGAACACCAAGTGCAACATCGTGTAACATGTCTTTATCATTCATGTAACTACCGAAGTAGGTTAAACTTGTGTAGATATTTTCATACTGATAACCTGCACCAGCAGTCCAGTACATAGTACTGTGATCAAATTGCTTTAATCCTGCTACTCTAGCTGCATCAGCAATATCTTTATATTCCGGCGTCTTAGGTTCAAATGCTTTTATACCTTTAGGTTGACCAGATTTACCTAGATGTGCAAAAGATGCCGCAAATTTTGCGCTTTGACTTTCATCAATCTTATAATCAGCACTGACACCAAGGTTCACACCCATTAAATCATTATATTCAACATATTCACTGTACATATGCTTATCTTTATTGCGTGGTTTTGAGAAACCATATTCACCAACTGCAGCAGCTTTAACTTTAACTTTATATTCGTTGAAGTCATATTCATAAGATACACCAGCACTCAATATATGCTCATAGTTTGGACCAACGTGTTTTGGACCTACAGTACTACCACCTTGGGCAGGTTGTTGAGGTTGATCACCTTGAACAGGGTTTTTCACGATAGTAGATTGTTGACCACCAGGTTGTTGAGGTGCATTAACTACAGGACCAGCACCAGGAGCAGACTGTTCTCCACTCCCATTAGAACTAGGAGGTGGTGCATCGTCTGCCTGTCTTTTTCCCCTTTTTAGAGCAGTGTCACCTAACTCTGATATAGTGAACAACTCACTGTCATAACGTGGTGAATAACTGACACCTAGTCTTGCACCCATATAACTTGGTGAGTAGTAAGCAATTCTAAATGGTAGAGCATTTATGATGTCCTTGTTGTACTTTCCAGTCATACGAAAAGCAAGTTTCTCACTTTCATTTGAAAAGCTTTCAGTGTAAAGGCGTGGTGTTACATAAAATGGAAACGACGCAGCACTTCCTTCTAAGTTAACTCTTCTAAACCAGTTACTATCTGCAGCACCATCAACAGTTGCAATTTTTGTTGCATCGAGTCTCATCAGTGCTTCAGGACCAAATTGATAACCAACTCTTACATCACCATATTCTGAATTAACGAATACATGCGCACCTCTGTTTTTTGAAGATACTTTCCCTTTGGTAACTGGAATATTAAATTGCAGGTCAGCACCATAAATTAAGCCCAAATCTTCATTTTTATTTTCTGCTCTTAAATGCAATGTTGCATCCACATCTGCACCTATGTGTTCACTATAGTCACCTATATTACCTATTCCTTCAGGGAAAAGAGGATTATTGCCTTTAATCTTATCTGGAGTTGCACTATAATAATCTACTGCTCTTCCTGCCATAACATTGTAGTGCTTGAATTTATCGCTCTCTCCTGCAGAAACCTTACCATACCCTTGAGCATCAACAGTACCACCAAAGGTTATTTTTACTCCTCTTTTTTGTGTACAGCACGAGTATGAATCATCGCAATCAGCAATTTTTGCTTTACTTTCGATGTTTCTATTAGCAACAGATTTCATGCCATCAGTTTCAACTGTTTTAGCAACCACTTTTTGCTTCTTCCTTGCTGACTTTTTATCTGCTGACTTTAAACTTTCTTTCTTTTTAGATTTTTCAGCTTTTTTCATAGCTTCTTCATCAGCTTTCTTTTTGGCATCATCAGCTTTCTTTTTAGCTTCATCCGCCTTCTTCTTATCTCCTTCAGCTTTTCTCTTCTCCTCTTCAGCTTTTCTCATAGCTTCTTCTTCAGCTCTCTTTTTAGCTTCTTTAGCTTTTTTTTCTGGATCGGCATTACATATCCTATCCATTTTCGCTTTTAACTTTTTGTTTGATGTTTTCATTACTTCTTGCGAAGTTTTATTGTTACCCTGCTTCTTCACTTCTTCACTAGCTGTAAAGCCACTAAAAGAATATAGAGTTAATAAAGAAGCCAGGGCAGTTTTAGTATATACAGACTTTCTCATGCATTGCCCCCAAAAAAAATTTCAAAATAATTTACCTTATCTAAATAATTAAATTTCAAGAAATGTTAACTTAAAACTACCTTATATCTAAAACAGAAGCAAAATGCAATACCAATATTACCAAGAAAATAATCTTTTTACAATTTTGCACGTATAGATTAACTCTAACTTAACACGAAATTTAAAATCTTCAACCTTTGTATTAAATCTTTGTATTATTTTATTTATTAATTTATCTTTCGTATACTTGCAGCAACTCATGTGCATTAGCTTTTACTAGAGCAGGACATTTTTTGTCACTTAATAATAAGTGCAATATTTCAATTGCACCTTTAATATCATTATTATGTATTTTGATTATAGCCATAGCTTCCTTGCTTGAATAAGGATAGACCGTATTTAACTCTAGCTTTTCACCATTTACTTTATCATGATAAAATGAGTTCATTACTTCTAAATACTGTGCCAACTCGCGCAAAACAGTCGGCACTTCCTTATCGCTTGCCAAATCACTATAAATTGATAAAGCTTCTGGCAGCGTTGGATTTTTAGCTGCATACTCGAATTTTGCTAAATGTTTCCAGTTAGATTCCTTTTCATTTAATAATGATTGTATATTATCACCTGTAAATAATACTTTATAAAATTTATCACCTGCAATTGCAGATTGTTTTTCATTAACGGTCTGTAGTGAAAAATATAATACAATAATAATTAGTACTGTTGTGGTGACAAATAAAATAAAGTACTTCTTCATAAGCTATATTTTAAAGATACATTTTTTTATACATTAATATTTTTTAATTTGCAAAAACATATTGACATGCTGATCGCATTGCATAATAATGATCCTATAAGTTGTTTGAATAGTTGGAAATTTTTTAAAGTAGAAATAAAGACAGCAGTATTAAACTAAATATATTAAATCGGATTTATCCGATATGTCCTCAACCTATTTATAGGTTGAAGTCTAAATTTGAGAGTTTGATCCTGGCTCAGAATGAACGCTGGCGGCAGGCTTAACACATGCAAGTCGAACGGGATTATGTTGTAGCTTGCTATAATATAACCTAGTGGCAGACGGGTGAGTAATGTATAGGAATCTACCTAGTAGTACGGAATAATTATTGGAAACGATAACTAATACCGTATACGCCCTACGGGGGAAAGATTTATTGCTATTAGATGAGCCTATATTAGATTAGCTAGTTGGTGGGGTAATGGCCTACCAAGGCAGTGATCTATAGCTGATCTGAGAGGATGATCAGCCACACTGGAACTGAGATACGGTCCAGACTCCTACGGGAGGCAGCAGTGGGGAATATTGGACAATGGGCGAAAGCCTGATCCAGCCATGCCGCATGAGTGAAGAAGGCCTTCGGGTTGTAAAGCTCTTTTAGTGAGAAAGATAATGACGGTACTCACAGAAGAAGTCCTGGCTAACTCCGTGCCAGCAGCCGCGGTAATACGGAGAGGGCTAGCGTTATTCGGAATTATTGGGCGTAAAGAGCGCGTAGGCTGATTAGTAAGTTAAAAGTGAAATCCCAGAGCTTAACTTTGGAATTGCTTTTAAAACTGCTAATCTAGAGATTGAAAGAGGATAGAGGAATTCCTAGTGTAGAGGTGAAATTCGTAAATATTAGGAGGAACACCAGTGGCGAAGGCGTCTATCTGGTTCAAATCTGACGCTGAGGCGCGAAGGCGTGGGGAGCAAACAGGATTAGATACCCTGGTAGTCCACGCTGTAAACGATGAATGTTAAATATGGGAAGTTTACTTTCTGTATTACAGCTAACGCGTTAAACATTCCGCCTGGGGACTACGGTCGCAAGATTAAAACTCAAAGGAATTGACGGGGACCCGCACAAGCGGTGGAGCATGTGGTTTAATTCGATGCAACGCGAAAAACCTTACCACTCCTTGACATGGAAATCATACCTATTTGAAGGAATAGGGTCGGTTCGGCCGGATTTCGCACAGGTGTTGCATGGCTGTCGTCAGCTCGTGTCGTGAGATGTTGGGTTAAGTCCCGCAACGAGCGCAACCCTCATCCTTAGTTACCATCAGGTTATGCTGGGGACTTTAAGGAAACTGCCAGTGATAAACTGGAGGAAGGTGGGGATGATGTCAAGTCATCATGGCCCTTATGGAGTGGGCTACACACGTGCTACAATGGTGATTACAATGGGCTGCAAAGTCGTAAGGCTGAGCTAATCCTAAAAAATCATCTCAGTTCGGATTGTTCTCTGCAACTCGAGAGCATGAAGTTGGAATCGCTAGTAATCGTGGATCAGCATGCCACGGTGAATACGTTCTCGGGTCTTGTACACACTGCCCGTCACGCCATGGGAATTGGTTTCACTCGAAGCTAACGACCTAACCGCAAGGAAGGAGTTATCTAAAGTGGGATCGGTGACTGGGGTGAAGTCGTAACAAGGTAACCGTAGGGGAATCTGCGGTTGGATTACCTCCTTAGGTTTTGTGTATTACTCACTGTTTTTTATGATAGTGTTGCTATACACATGCTGCTGTCTTTACTTCTACTTTATCTTAAATTTCCCGATAGTGAATTATTATGAGCAGTAGACCAATTTCTCCACATTTACAGATATATAAAATACAAGTTACCAGTTTTTTTTCTATCATGCATAGATTAACTGGAGTGCTGTTGTTTTTTTTATTAATAGTATCTTCTTGGTATTTTATATTACATGTTCATTTTCCTGAGTTATTTATAGTAGACTATTTGAATGTGTTATTTTCTAGTATAGTTGCTAAGTTAATTTATATCTTATGTTTTATAACCTTTTCATATCATTTTTTTAATGGTATTCGGCACTTACTTTGGGATATAGGAATAAATTTGGAGATCACTAGCGTTACAATAAGCGCTATAGTGTTAACATTAGTGCTACTTCTTTCTTCTATAGCTTTTTTATTTATGTTGATATGAAGCAATCTGAAAGTGCAGTACATCATTGGTGGGTTCAGCGTGCCTCTGCTATAGTTTTATTATTTTTATTTCCTTGGTTTATCTATTCATTTTCTTCTGCATTTTATTTCAACAATTTTTTATCCTTTAATGAAAAATTATTATTGGCCATTAACTACCCTTTAGAACTTCTATTTTTTACTATATTGTTATTCTGTGTTTTTTGGCATGCAGTTCTGGGTATGCAAGTAGTATGTGAAGATTATATCCATAATATTCACATAAGGGTTTTTATAGTAACATGTATAAAGTATTTATCGAGCATAACTTATATAATTCTTGTTTTTTCAATTTTTTTCTTTTATCGGCATATTCTCTTGTAACACTGCTAGTATTATGTTAATATGTTATTAATATATTGATTTTATTATTTAATTATAGTGTTTTTTTAATATTATGCTTGGAAGATTTTACGATTTTATACTTAGAACAGGGAACTTCTTTACTTCATCTGAATCTCTGACTTATGTTGAAGATGTGAGAAGACCAGTAACGCATAATGTAGAAAATGAATGGAGACAATGTAAATATCCAGGAAATTACGATGACGTTGTAAAGAATGGTAGAATTCAAAGGAGGAAGGATAGTCAGAATAATCCTATACCTGGCGAATATGAACTTTTATTTGGTGACATAGATGAGGAAGGAAAACAAAAAAGCTTTCCATTAACTTTAGTTATTCAAACTGTTGAAGAAGATTCAAGTAAAGAAGGTGTATATCACGATATTATATATAAAGATGATAATAAACGTTATTTTACTATTAAGGAATTAGTTGGTAAAGATCTCACTGGTCAAACAAATTATAGTAGATTTTATGAACCATTTGAATTTTCAAAAGAATATTTAGAAAAATATCTACCAGTTTTTGAGGTTACAGACATTAATGCAGATAAAAAACAAGGCAAAGATCCTATATACGAGCTAACTAACTCTTCCGTAGCAACCAAGAAAGTGAATGGTCAGAAAGTTTCTGATGAAAAATGTAGAAATGGCAAGTTGCTATATACCAGCGACTCTGAACGGGTCAATATCTATTTTTTTGCAATTTATGATGAAAAAGGTAACCTAGAGCTGGCCAAAAGTCTTTTTATATCTGTTCCTATTATGTTTTTTACAACTTTGCCTAAACTTTTTACTGAATACGTAATTGCTCCTTTTATGAAAATGGGGGAGTGGTTGATGAATAGACAAAATTCAGTAGCACAAATCTTCGGTCGCGTTTTATTCACTCCTGCAGCAATAATAAAAAATACATTGAACATGGGAGCTACTATACTTAAAACTCCTGTTTTACTATTTACGGCAAATGAAAAAAAGTATGGTGATGCTTACTATACAAGGTTAAAAGAGCAATTCAAAAAGTGTTGGAATGATTTAAAGAGAGATTGTGAAGTGATCACAAGTGGCAAAGTGCCAGAATCAGAAGAAGAAAAGGGTCATACTGAACGTTACATGATAGGCACATGGGAGGAGCTTAATGCAAGAAAACCAGGGATACAAGGTGAAGTTGAAGTATCTCAAGAAACGAAAGATCGTAGCGGCAGTATAGAAAAACTTGTATCACTTGAGGCATCCAATAAGCATGCTCAGAAATTAATAGAGAGTCGGGAAAGAAACGCAAGTACTATTTCTATGAAATAGACTAAATACCCAGTACAATTTTTACTGTAATCCATATTTTTAATGTTAATGTCATTCACTTGGATGATATTAAAAAATACAAAACTCACATAATTTTAAAAACACTATAAAAAAGGAGGCTATCATGTTAACTAACCACTTAACTGAAGAATTACTGACTATTGCTACATGCTGGAAATTAAAACTTGCTGATGGAAAAGTGATGGGATTTACTGATCACGATAAAGATTTGGATATAGATGGCATAATCTATAAGTCCTCAAGTGGATTTACAGCAAGTAGTATACTTTTAAATAGTAACTTAAAAACTGACAATTTAGAAATTGAAGGAATATTAAACAGCGATGAAATTAAAGAAGAGGACGTTTTTGCTGGAAGGTATGACTTTGCTAATATCGAAATATTTTTCTTGAATTATAAGGATCCAAGTCAGGGTATAATTAGTTTATACTCAGGAAGTTTTGGCAAAATCATACTAAATAACGGTAGGTTTATTGTTGAAATTAGGGGACTGTCAGCGAAACTTGAGCAAAATGTGGTGGAGTTATATTCTTCTACGTGCAGAGCACAGTTTTGTGACGATAAATGCAAAATTGATGCAAAAAAATTTAGTAAGGTGAGCGTTGTTACTCAAGTAATAGATGAAAAAAAGTTTAAAGACACGAATTTAACTGAAAACGATGAACATTATAAACATGGGATGGTAAAATTCTCAACATTTGAAGCTATTGTGAAAGAATATAAAGATCAAATTGTTACATTATTCACAGCACATAAAATTTCTGCTGGAGACCAGTATTCAATACTTGCTGGTTGTGATAAAACATTTTCAACATGTCAGAACAAATTTAATAATGCTGTGAATTTTCGTGGTGAGCCGCATATACCTATGGCTAATTCAGGACTGTACATCTAAGTAAAGTCAGTGCAAAATTCAGCTATAATGCAATTGTTGGACGGATAACACATACAACAGGAGCATGATCTGAAGGGTTTTCTAATTTTCGTAATCTATCATAAATGTAACATGCTTCTAGTCTATCTATAGCTTGTGGTGATAGTAACATATGATCTATCCGCATTCCTTGATTATTTCTCAATGAATTACCTTGGTAATGCCACCAACTAAATTGCTGCAGATTGGGGTTGAATATTCTAAATGCATCTGTAAATCCAAGATTAAAAATTGCTCTGAGTTTCTCACGTTCCTTTATGTGGAAGCATATCTGGTCATCCAATAAATTTGAATCAAAAACATCAGTTTCATCTGGTGCGACATTGTAATCACCAGCTATGATGGTTAATTCTTCATTTTTTAGTAAGTTATTCATTCTTTTGCGGAGGTTATCTAAAAACTTCAATTTATACTCAAACATATGAGAATCAGGACTTTGACCATTTGGCACATATACACTTCCAAGCCTTATATGGTGATCGTTATATTTGACTATGCATTCTATGTAACGTGCTTCATTATAGCTTTCTACAATGTCGATCTTAAATTTTTCTACTATTGGATATTTAGATAAGATACACACGCCATTTCTTGCAGTTTGTCCATAGATAGCATATTCATACTTTAGTTCTTTTATTTCCGCATAAGGGAATTGTTCTTCAGTACACTTTATCTCTTGCAGTAAAATTACATCTATCTGATTATCAACAATAAAATTACAAAGCTGATTCACTCTTTTGCGTATAGAGTTTATGTTCCAAGTTGCAATTTTTAGCATTAACTATCCTTATTAATTGTGTCAATCAAATTATCTTGTGTTGGTAGCCTAGAGGTTATAATCGCTTTCCATTTGATTGATTTTAAACTATCAGCAATGTTCTTACTCATAGAGTATGCAACTACATTGCTCATCATGGAAGATAATCCACTTTTTGTTACTAATGAGCAAAACACCCTGACTGTTTGTGTGGAAAAGAAAACTATACTACCAATACTACCATCTAATAATAAATTTTTACATCTATTGGTTAAGTGTCTTTTGGCAATTGTTCTATATAATATTACTTCCTTTACGTTAAAGTTTTCATCAGATAGTCTTTTTTTTAGGTCACATGAAACTTCTTGCCCTCTAATGTATAAAAATTTCACTTCTTTTGAGCAGTTAGTTTTTATAAATGAGACCAACCCATCAACATTACTATCTACCGATACTACATTAGCAAAACCCAGGCATTTTGCAGTTTCCATCGTTGAATTACCAACTGTGATAATTGGAAAATTATCTGCTTTATATATGTGACTCAAGGCCTTGATGCTATTTTTACTAGTGGATATTACAATATCAAATTCATACTGAGATAGATCAGGATAGAGATATTTTATTGTAAATATTGGTTCAATATATACTTTATATCCATGTTTTCTGAGTGTACTTCTTGTATCTAATGAATCTGACAAAGGCCTTGTTAATAAGATAGATTTCACTTTAATTCATTGCAGCTCTCAATATATAATATACTTAATATGGGTGAATTACTAAACGAAAATTTTCAATCATAAACGTGTTGCTTTAAATCGCCAAAATTTTTCTTTACCACTACTAATTCCTATTCTTGGGGTGCAAATATAATCTAGTTTGCAATCAGATTCATAAACACAAAATTCATGGCCTGCAGTTAAATCTAGACTATTGTGTTCTTTTGTAATATTTAATTTTTTGCACAATATTCCTGGCCCGCCTAAATTTAACTCGAGTGGGTCGGTGAGTTTTAATCCACGTATTAGCACTGCGGCAGGAAATCCTTCTTCTTCCGTGACAACATTGAGGCAGTGGTACATACCATATATAAAATATACATATGAAAACCCTGGCTTACCAAACATAACTGAGGTACGCTTAGTATAACCTTTGGCTGCGTGGCAAGCTGGATCATCTCTGCCTATATAAGCTTCAACTTCGGTTATTATTCCGCTAAAGTTAGAGAATTTTAGAGTTTTTCCTAATAATTCTCCAGCTACAATTAAAGTTGGGCGTTCATAAAAATTCCTCGATAGTATTGTGCCTCTCATTACGAAATTTTTTATCTCCATGAAATAAAAATTTATTTTAACTACAGGACAACTGTAAGTATTTATTTGCTTGATCAGTGAGAACACGTCCCCTTGGTGTACGCTGTACAAAGTTAATTTTGATTAAGTAAGGCTCCACTGTTTCTTCTATATTGCCCACATCTTCAGATAATGCAATAGATATAGTATCAATTCCTACCGGACCAGAAGTGTTAGATAAAAACCTTAAATAATCCATGTCTAATTTATTCAGTCCCATTTTATCAACACCTAATTTAAGTAATGCAGAATTAGCGACTTCATAGGTAATTCTCCTATTGATTTCCATTTCAACAAAATCTCTTATCCTTCTCAATAATCTCAGAGCAATTCTTGGAGTGCCTCGTGCACGACAGGCAATCTCTTGTGCAGCACTTTCCTCAATTTCAGTGGAGAGAACCCTTGCACCTCTTTTTATAACTTCTACTAATTCTACAAATGAATAAAATTCCAGGTGTAGAGGTATACCAAAACGATCTCTCAGTGGCGCAGAAAGCAAACCAATGCGTGTTGTTGCTCCTACTAATGTAAATGGAGGTATGTCAATTCTTAAAGTACGGGTAGATGGACCTTCACCCACTAATATATCTAAACAAAAATCTTCCATAGCGGTATATAGGACTTCCTCGATACTACGGTTTAGTCTGTGAATTTCATCAATAAACAAAACATCTTTTGCGTTTAGAGTTGTCAGCACTGCAGCCAAATCCCCAGCTTTATTGAGTAGCGGACCGGAAGTTGCACGAAAACTAACTCTCAATTCCTTAGAAACGATATGAGCCAAAGTTGTTTTACCAAGACCTGGAGGACCGCAAAGTAAAACATGATCTAAAGCTTCAGTTCTTGTTTGTGCAGCTTTTATAAATACTTTGAGATTTTGTATTAAATCTTTCTGCCCGATAAAATCATCAAGTTGTTCTGGCCTGATGTTAATATTACGTGCATCTTCTTCATATTCCTTGCTACACGATATTGATTTCATAATGTTGATAGCTCCTTAAGTGCCATGCGAACCATATCTTTGGTTTCCAAATTTGGTGATTCATCTTGTATTTTTTTTATAGTATCATAAGCTTTCATTTTTTCATAGCCAAGATTAATCAAAGCTGAAATAGCGTCTTCTTGAATGGGTTGGTTGTTGCTTACTTCCAATTTGCTCACTTTGCCGTGCAGTTCAGTAATGATACGATTTATAAGCTTTGGGCCTAATCCACTGATTTTAAGTAGCACCTTATCTTCACTTGCCACTGCCGAAAAAAATTGCTCTGGGGTTAATTTACTCAAAATTGACATTGCAGTTTTATAACTAACACCACTTACTTTGACAAGTAAACGTAAGCATTTTTGTTCCTCTTTATTCGTGAAACCATACAGTTGAGGGATATTTTCTCTGCTGTTTGAATAAGTTTCAATCAAAAGCTTAACTCTACTTCCCACTGAACAATGGCCTAAAGCCTTAGCTGAAAGGTATACAAGATAGCCAACATCATTGACATTCAATGTTATATGGTCACTATGAACCTCATCTACTATTCCGCTTAAGCTTCCTATCATTTATCATCCCAAATGAAATCTATTGTACACTATTATAATTCTTTTTCAATTCAATCGTATATTCTGGGACCATACAAAGAAGCTGTTTATCTAGGTGGGTAAAAAAATCAAGGACTGTAAAGACCTCTTTTGCAAGAGGTCTTTACAGAGGCAAGTTATCATGCTTTTTCCATGGTCTTGCCACTTTCTTATTTTTCAATAACTCTAGCGTTTTACAAAGGTGGTACTTAGTTTCACTCGGCATTATTATATCATCAATATATCCATGTGATGCGGCAAAAAATGGATTAGCAAATTTCTCTTTATATTCTTGAATTCGTGCTTGTTGATCTTTTTCACGTCGAAATATAATTTCAACTGCGCTTTCAGGACCCATCACAGCTATTTCAGCAGTTGGCCAAGCATAGTTTATATCACCTTTTAAATGTTTTGAATTCATCACTATGTATGCACCACCATATGCTTTTCTAGTAATGAGACTAATTTTTGGTACAGTCGCTTCAGCATAAGCGTAGAGTAACTTTGCTCCATGTTGTATTATATTGTTATACTCTTGACTTGTTCCTGGCAAAAATCCTGGAACATCAATAAAAGTAACAATAGGAATATTAAATGCATCACAAAACCTCACAAACCTTGCTGCTTTTCTTGAAGAATCAATATCCAAACATCCTGCAAGGTGCATAGGTTGATTTGCAACAATACCGACTGTATTGCCATCAATTCTACCAAAACCGATTATAACATTACGAGCAAAATTAGGTTTTAATTCGAAGAAATTCCTTTCATCACAAACCTTTTCAATGAGTTCGTACATGTCATAAGGAGTATTGG
This sequence comes from Wolbachia endosymbiont of Pentalonia nigronervosa, assembly GCF_014534705.1. Classification (GTDB taxonomy): domain Bacteria; phylum Pseudomonadota; class Alphaproteobacteria; order Rickettsiales; family Anaplasmataceae; genus Wolbachia. The sequence continues at coordinate 24,226 of NZ_JACVWV010000005.1, forward strand.
GATTAGTAGGCACTAAAGTATTTAAAGATTCATCAATTGATTTCGAAAGAGGTCTAATATCATCGATCTGATCACAAGCTGGTACAGACTTAGGTGATTCTTGATTATTTGACGGCAAGAAAGTAAAAAATTCACGTACTTTTAACAACATTTCAACATCATTATTGAATGCAAAATCTGCTACTCCTGTTTTGTTTGTATGAACTTTAGCGCCACCAAGATCCTCGTGACTTACATCTTCATAAGTAACTTTTTTTACTACGTCAGGTCCGGTTATAAACATATATGAACTGTTTTTCACCATAAACGTAAAATCAGTTAATGCCGGGGAATAAACCGCTCCGCCAGCACATGGCCCCATAATTAAAGAAATTTGTGGTATTACCCCTGATGCATTCACATTTCTTTGAAAAATTTCCCCATAACCTGCCAGCGAATTTACTCCTTCTTGGATTCTTGCTCCACCGGAATCATTTAATCCAATAATTGGAATTCTAGCATTGATAGCTATGTCCATAATTTTACATATTTTTTTTGCGTGCGATGCTCCAAGTGATCCACCAAAAATAGTGAAATCTTGAGAATAAACACAGACTTTTCTACCAAAAATAGTACCATGGCCAATTACCACACCATCACCAAGAAAGTTTGTGTTTTGCATACCAAAGTCAGTTGCATGGTGTTTTACAAATTTATCGTATTCCTCGAATGAATTTTCATCGAGTAATACCTGTAACCTCTCTCTGGCGGTTAATTTCCCTTTTTTGTGTTGCTTGCTAATTCGCTCAGGACCACCAGCTTTCAATGCTTTGCCTTTCAGTGTTTTAAAATCTTGCATTTACATAGAATAATTTTCAACTAGCAAAGTATATACGATTCTGTTGAACTTATAAAGTTAGCATCTTATCACTGGGAACTGTACATCTAAAACATCGACTTTTATATGGCTCGACCATAACAGAACAGATTTTTTATTGTTACATTATTCAAACAAGTTTTAGCGGTAGATTCAGTATGTTTACAAATCTCTTCAGCTTTTCTTGACTCTATTGCAGATGTTGCATACGTTAGGAGTATATCTGGAACTTTGTTACCATGACCACTCTTGATAGCGTAATATATTTTTGACTGCATTTCAGCAAGATCAATAAGCTCATCTGCTGGCATATTGCAGGATTTACTTATTACTTGTTCAAATTTTTCTATAATATTTAATGAATAACCTAGTGCTTCTTTGGAAGTTATGTCCTGAAACTTGGGAAGAGGATAATTTCTATCAAAAAAGTTTTGTAACAAGAGCAATCCTACGCTGACATTATTTTGCATACACGCTTCTGTGCTAAATTGTCCCACATTTCCTTGTATTCTTTCTTTTGCTCCTTCGTGCCCTACAGGTAGATCTATTGCTGATTTTTCACTGATAAGATTATATATTCCTTGCATGATCCATTGAGGTATCCATGCTGTTACTCTGCCTGCTCCACTTGTTACATGCCTGCCAGCACCATGACAAATTGGGGTTGCTACACCCTTTATCTGAGGTTTTGATCTCTTCTCACTGCGACGAAAACGGTGTGTGCCTTTTGATTCAAGATAGTGAATTAATTCTACTCTCCGCGGACCAATTAAAGATAAAGGAGTTCTGCCATACTCATCCTTAACATAAATATCAGCTCCTTTCTCTATAAGGTATTTTACTACACTTAATTTACCAGAAGAAGCTGCTAAATGCAAAGGGGTACTACCATCATTGGCTTTAAGAGTAAAATCAGCACCCTTAGTATCAACAAGGTATTTTACTACATCTGGATTACCAAAAGAGGCAGCTTTGTGTAAAAGAGTCCAGCCATAATCGTCTTTAAGGGTAAAATCAACCCCCTTAGTATCAATAAGGTATTTGACAGTATCTAAGTGACCATTGCTAGCAGCCAAGTGTAAAGGAGTCCAACCATCATGAGCTTTGAGGGTAAAATCAGCTTTCTTAGTGTCAATAAGGTATTTTACTACATCTAATTTACCATGAGCAGCAGCTGAGTGTAAAGGAGTCCAACTATCATTAGCTTTAAGAGTAAAATCAGCCCCCTTAGTATCAATAAGGTATTTGACAGTGTCTAAGTAACCATTACTAGCAGCCAAGTGTAAAGGAGTCCAACCATCATGGGCTTTGAGAGTAAAATTAGCTCCTTTGTCATCAATAAGGTATTTTACAGTACTTAAATGACCATTGTTAGCAGCTAAATGTAAAGGAGTCCAACCACCATTGGCTTTGAAATTAAAATCAGCTCCTTTAGTATCAATAAGGTATTTTACAATATCTAAATTACCATTTTCAGCAGCCCAGTGTAAAGGGGTTCTGCCATAATTATCTTCAAGATTAAAGCTAGCTCCTTTCTCATCAACAAGGTATTTCACTACATTCAGCTTACCTGAATAAACAGCAAAATGTAAAGGACTCCAGCCATCATTATCGTCTTTCAGAGTAAAATCAGCCCCTTTAGTATCAATAAGGTACTTAACAGTATCTAAATTACCATTTCGAATTGCCAAGTGTAAAGGAGTTCTACCATAGTTGTCTTTAAGAGTAAAATCAGCTCCTTTCTCATCAACGAGATATTTCACTACATCCAGTTTATTCCAATAAGCAGCCAAGTGCAAAGGTGTATTCCCATCGTTATCTTTAGTATTTAGGTTAACCCCTTTACTAATATACTCTTTAATCAAACCAAGATTACCTTGCTTTGCAGCGGTTATTATTCCTAAATTGAGTTTATAAGCTTGTCTCAAAAATAGTACTATATCAGTGTTTTGTGCAGCTAAACTTAGTAAAGTATTACCACTTTTATCTTTAGCATCGAGGCTTGCTCCTTTACTAATGTATTTTTTAACCAAAACAAGGTTACCTTGCTTTACAGCATTCACTAAGTTGACATCAAGCTGTAATTGCATTAAAAAGTTTTTTACTTGTGTTGAGGTTGCTGAATCTGAAGGAGTATTGCCGTATTTATTAGCAGCCTGTATATCAGCTCCTTTCTCCATAAGATATTTTACTACATCAAATGAATCATGTTGAGCAGCAAAATGCAGAGCAGTATTACAATCATAGTTCCTAGCATTTACATCAGCATCTCTTGCTGCAAGATATCTAACTACGTCTAATTTGCCTGCTCTAGCAGCAATATGTAAAGGTGTATAATCATGATCATCCTTGGCATTAACGTTAGCTCCTTTTTCTTCTACAAGATATTTTACTACATCCAATTCACCTTCTTGAACAGCAAAGTATAGAGGTATTTTACCGCTATTATCTTTAACATTTAAATTAACTCTTTTTTCTTCTATAAAATATTTAACCATGTCTAGTTGACCTGCTGCTGCAGCTGCGTGTAAAGGAGTGTAATGAAACTTATCAGTGGCATTTAAGTCAGCTCCTTGCTCTACAAGGTATTTTACTATATCTAAATGGCCTTCTTGAGCAGCAAGATATAGAGGTGTTTTGCCGCTATTATCTTTAACATTTAAGCTGTATCCCTTTTCTTCTATCAAATACCTCATTATGTCTAATTTACCACTGTAAGCAGCTTGATGTAGAGGAGTGCTTCCATCATTAGTAGTAACATGTAAATTAGCCCCTTTTTCTTCTATAAAGTACCTTACTATATCCAGTCTGCCATCATAAGCAGCTTGATGTAGAGGTATACTTCCATCCCTAGTGGTAGTATTTATACTAGCTTTTTTTTCTTCCACAAGATACTTCACTATATCTAAGGAACTAGCAACATATAGAGGAGTATAAGCATACTTGTCGGTATCATTTAAATATGCTCCTGCTTCTATCAGGTATTTTACCATATCTAGATTACCGCTTTTGGCAGCCAGGTGTAAAACTGTGTCACCGCAATTATTTTTGATCATCCTGGTATGAATATTGGCTCCTTTTTCTACAAAATATTGCACTACATCTAACCTACCACTAGCAGCAGCCAAATGTATAGGGTTAGCGTCACGACTGTCGGTAGCACTTAAATCAGCTCCTTTTTCTACCAAGTATTTAACTATATCCAAATGGCCTGCCTGAGCAGCAATGTGTAGAGGAGACCATCTATCTTTGTTGACAACATTTAAATTAACTCCTTTATTTACAAAATACTTCACTGTACTCAAGTAACCACTCAAGGCAGCTGCATGTAGAGAAGTATTGCCATTAGTATTTATAGTTAGATGTACATTTTTTGTTACTTCATAGGAATAATGATCATGACCTACTAGCTCTTTGTAATAACTTGTATAACAAAAATCATCACGTTTATGGAAATTAATTTCATTAACTAAAGTGCCAATTTTCTGCTTTGCAGTTGTATATATATCAACAGAACTTTCACTGCCTTGACTGAGTTGGAAAGTTGGCTGATGTCTAGAAGGATAATCATTCAAATCAAAGCATTTCTGCGTCTCTATGGAGTGAGTATAAATAAAACTACACTCAGAAGAAAAGTTATCACTTGAATTGTGCCTCTTATGCTCAAAAAATAAACTCCCTAACATATCGCTAAAAGCTAATTTCTTACTATTGTCAGAATTGTCCTCCACTACTTTCAATGAGAGAAAATCATCAGGAATAATTGCACTTTCCTCTGTAGCATTATTACGTATATGTAATTTTCTAGACTTGAAAAAATAACTAAATTTTGCATGTGAGTTTCTATCTTGCTCGCATACTATAGATCTATCAAGCTTCACATCATTATCATTGCGCATACTAGAGCTGGTAGTCCTTTCATCCACCACAGCTTTAATTGAATTCAAGAGATTATTTAAAGTAGATATATCAGCTCCTTTTCCTGCAAGGTATTTCACTATGTCTAAATAACCATTTTGGGTGGCTAAATCTAAAGGAGAATTACCACTCTTGTCTTTAGCGTCAATATTTGTTCTTTTTTCCTCTATCAAATATTTTACTACATCTAAATTGCCATTAGCAGCAGCCACATGGAGAAGAGTAAAGCCATTCCTATTAACAGCATTAATATTAGCTCCTTTCTCTGCCAGATATTTTACTATATCAAAAGATATAGCTTCATACATAGGAGTATTGCCACTCTTGTTAGTAACACTTAAATTAGCTCCTTTTTCTACAAGATACTCGACTACATCCAAGTGACTACCACGAACAGTTAAGCTTAAAGAAGTATTACCATCTTTGTCTTGGACCTCAAGATTTACTCTTTTTTCCTCTATGAGATATTCTACTACATTTAGCTTGCCATTCGAAGCAGCTGCATGCAAAGGAGTACCGTTGTTTTTATTAGTAGCATTTAAATCAGCTCCTTTTTCTATAAGGTATTTTACTATATCTAAATGACCACCAAAAGCAGCTAAGTGCAGAAGGGTATTACTATCCTTGTCTTTAGTATCTAGACTAGCATCTGCACTAGCACATTTAGCCTTATCAAGATCACCTCGCTTTACAGCATTTATTAGATCGAGGTTAAATCGCGCCTGATGCAGAAGTTGCTCTATGTAGTAGTTCTGAGCAGCTAAATATAGAAGACTATGGCCATCTTTATCTTGAACTTCAAAATTTGCTCCACGAAGAATGTACTTTTTAACCATGCCAGGATTATCTTGCTTTACAGCATTGATGAGGTTGAAATCGAGTTCCTTTTGTTTTAAAAATTCTATTATTTTAGTATTGCCATTTCGAGTAGCTATCTCTTGTAAAGTATTACCATTCTTGTCTTTAACTTTTAAGCTTGCTCCTTGATTGGAATATTTTTCTACCTTATCAAAATTACCTTGCTTTATAGCATTAAGTAGATTGAGATTAAGTTGTGCTTTTTCTAAAAACTTTACCACATCAGTGTCGATAGCTAGATCTCTTGGTGTTTTACCGCTATCATTCCGAGAGCCAATATCAGCATTTTCTTTTATAAGATATTCTACCACATCTAATCTACCGTTTTGTGCAGCTATATGTAGAGCTGTTTTACCATTATTGCTTTCTTTATTACTCTTGATAATTCTAGTGTGAATATTGATTCCTTGCTCAAGAAGGTATTTTACTATATCTAAGTTACCACTAGCAGCAGCCATATGCAAAGGAGTATAGCCATCCTTACTGGTAGCTGTTAAACTTGCTCCTTTGTCTATTAGGTATTTAACTAAATCCAAGTTACCAGAAGAAGCAGCTAAATGTAGCGAAGTATCTCCATTCTCATTAGTAACATTAAAATCAACACCTTTTTCTATAAGATATTTCGCTACATTAAAGTGATTACCCCAACTAGCAAAGTGTAGAAGAGAGTTGCCATAATTGTTAGCAGCTCTTAAATCAGCTCCTTTTTGAATAAGATATGTTACCATATCTAGATGACCTCTTGCGGCAGCTAGAAATAGAGGAGTGTTACCATAATTATCAATAGCACTTACATCTGCGCCCTTTTTTATCAGATATTTTATGACACCTAAATTACTATTTAAAGCTGCTAAATGTAATACTGTGTTGCCATTATTGTCATCCTTATGAGTTAATTTAACATTCTTTTCATCTACGAAATACTTGATTATGTCCAAATTACCGCCTAAAACAGCAAGGAGAAAAGGTGTGTAACCATTGCTTTCTGTATTTAAATCTACTTGTTTTTGATCTATAAAGTACTTAACCACACTGAAATGACCTCGTAAAGCGGCAATATGCACGGGGATATTGCCATATTTATCTGCTTTTTTGAAATCAAAGTGTTTTTCATCTACGAGGTATTTAACTATATTAAAATGACCGCCATAAGCAGCCCAGTGTAGAGCAGATCCTTGTGCACCTTTATCTGTAAAAAACTCAACTATATCAAAATAGCCACGGCTAGCTGCAAAATCTATAGGAGCCATACCATTCTTATTTTTGGTATTAACATCAACACCTTTGTTATTGACTAAAAATTGTACAATATTTAACTTACCATGATAAGCAGCAAGACTTAAAGAAGTATAATCGTCTTTCTGTACTGCATATAGATTAGCACCTTTTTCAACAAGACGTTTCACTACGTCCAAATTACCATTTTCAATGGCAAAGTGAAGAGGTGTATAATTGTATTTATCTACATCTTCAGTTGATGCATCTTTATCTAGAAGTTTTGATACAATATTACCCTGTCCACTTGATGCTGCAAGATGTAGTGGGGTTAAATCATCTTTCCCTCTGATGCTTACTTCTATGGTGTTGATTGATAATAACTCCAAAGCAACATTTTCTTTTCTAGATTCGATGGCTAAATGTAGTGCAGTCCAACCATCAGTTGATTTTTGATTAATATTAACTCTATAATGCCCGATCATAAATTTAACAATTGCTAAATTACCAGTCAGGGATGCAAAATGTAAAGCTGTCAAACCACCTTTAGCTTTAGCATTAGCTTCAATTCTATAATTGACTAATAATGCTTCAACAGCATCATTATATTCACCAATTACTGCTAAATGTAACGGTGTTAATCCTGTTTCGGATTGTGCATTAATATCAATTCTACTATTTTGGGATAAGGAAGTAATGACATTATTTTTGCCGAAGGAAGCAGCAATATGCAAAGGAGTGAAGCCTCCTTTAGTTTTTGCATTAATATCACCTTCATCTTGCATGAGATTAGCAATAGTGCTTACATGACCTTTTTCAGCAGCAATATGTAAGGCTGTCCAATCAGAATTAGTTTTTGCATTGATGTCTGCACCATTATTTATCAGATCCTGCATAAAACCCTCGTAACCCATTTCAGCAGCTATATGAATGGGAGCATAACCGTTTATATCTCTTGAATTAACATCAGTACCCATATTTTTAAAAGTTAGCATAATATTAGAATTACCACTTTCTGCAGCAGCATGAATTGCCTGTCTGTCTTTTTATATCTGGCATTAACATTGGCGCCATTTTCAAGCAAAATCTCCATTTCATTGATGGCCATATTTTCATTTGGCTCTGAAGCAGCATTATAAAAATCTCTGCTAATATCTCTAAATTCTCTTTGATTGCTGTCTTCAACGATACCAACCAGTTCGGGTTTATCATTATCAAATTTTCTAAAGATAAGACGAGTTCTTCCTTGTGGATCACTTCCTATATCAAGCAGTGGATTTGCTTTGCCATATACTGTATATGGTGTGGACCATTCACCAATTGGGTAGTAAGTATCATTATCTTGAAATTGTACTGCATAGCTAACTTTTCTTCCATCTTGCCACTTTCCAATAGGTGTGTTCACTTGTGAGTTAGAAAAATCATATTTTATTTTTCTTGCTGGCTTTTCTTGAGACAGGACACTTATTTCTATAAGTTGCGATTTAACCGAACTTAAATAATCTATTTTTCCTGATACAAATTTTACTATGTCTTCTCTTTCATCTTTAATGAAATCATAAGACTTTACCTCATTTAATATATTAACCACTGCATCAATTAAACCATCGTTACCAACCAATGAGTCCTTAAAATCATTAAAAGTTGTTAAAATTGAAGAAAAGTAATGATTATATTTTTCTACATCACTTTCTTGATAATGAAGATCAGCAAGGTAGCTATATTCTTCAAGTAAAAAGGACATTATAGAAATGTAAGTTTCAGTGCCAAAACATAATAAACCAAGTGCAGTAAATGCTATTTTATCATCAGAATTTTCCGGAATAGCAAACCTTTGATTGATGATACCATACAAGAGTGTATGCAAGCTTCCTGATTGTGGCATTCGAGAGTTTTGCAGACGAGATAAAATGCCATTTATTTCTGCAAATTTAGTAATATATTGGTCGTGAGTTAAATTTCTGATAGCATTTTTTTCGTGTATAAAATTCCTAATAACAGTAATTAATTCTGAGGTAATACCTTCTATTTTTGTATGTCTAACAGAGTTAATAACTTCTCTAAACTTTTTTTCTATCATATTTCCGAAGTTACACTCTAATGCTTTAAGTCCTGACAGCATTACTTCAAGATTTCTGTCTACTTTACTTTCTGCTCTTTTAATGACATCATAATTTCTATCTACTTTAGCTTCTACTACTTTGGTGGTTTCATAGCTTCTATCTAACTGACTGTTAGTCATCATAGATATAGAAGTAATGCCCATGAGAAAGCCAGCGTTAGTAAGAAGCAGTGCCTGACTAGCTATGTGATTATCTAAAAGAAGTTCATAATTTCTATTAATAGCCCAATAATTCTCAGCCACTTGTGCAGAAATATTTTGAATGGCTTGAGGATCATCGACTATTTTCTGAATAAAACCAAGAATAGCTCTAAACTTTTTAGTAGCATCAAACACTTGCTCATTTTTACAAGTTATTGGGTCATCAAGATCCACAAAACTTTTATTGAAATTTTCCCTTATCGACTTCAGATCGTCACTTAAACCTGTAACAAGACTTTTAAACTCTTCATTTGGCCTGGACCAAGACCAACCTGTATCTGCAACGGGTAGGGTATACTGTTGAATCCATTTTTGAAGTAACTTTCTAACCGCAACTGTTATTATGGGAATAGGGATAGGATTACGTTTTGACCGTTTTAGTGCCTCAATACCACTTTCACCAAAATTTATAGTTTCATTGCTGAAATCTTTTTGCTTGATATCAAACAGACCTCTTTCACTAGTTGATTGTTGCTGTTGATTTATTCCCATTTTACCTCCGCCTAAAATTATGTATACTAGATATGGCCTCATTTTAGCACAGGTATTTTTAGTGTCAATAGTTTTTTTTGAGGTCTAATTATGTGATAAAAATTGGTGATCCCAGTGTGATTTGAACACACGACCTACTGATTAAGAGTCAGCCGCTCTACCAACTGAGCTATGGGATCTTATGAGTTTTATATTTCTAAAACCAGTCTACTTGGATCCTCAATATAGTTTTTAATTTTTACAAGAAAAGTCACAGCTCCTTTGCCGTCAACAATTCTATGATCATAAGATAGAGCAGTATACATCATAGGCCTTATCTCCATAGAACTGCCAATGGCAACCGGTCTATTTTGTATTGCATGCATTCCAAGTATTCCAGATTGAGGAGGGTTGATAATAGGTGTCGAAAGTAATGATCCGTATACTCCGCCATTTGAAATGGTAAATGTTGCACCTTCCATTTCAGATACCTGTAACTTGCCTTCACGAGCTTTTTTACCAAGGGCAACCAAAGTTGACTCTATTTCAGCAACTGACAGCTTATCTGCATCACGAATAACCGGTACGACAAGACCTTTATCAGTACCGACTGCAACACCTATATCATAATAGTGTTTATATATAATTTCATCCCCAGAAATCTCAGCATTAATTTCAGGAATTTCCTTTAACGCTTGTACCGCTGCTTTTATAAAGAACGACATAAACCCCAATTTTATTCCATATCTCTTCTCAAAGATTTCTTTATACTTTGCTCGTAAATCCATTACGTTTTTCATATCAACTTCATTGAATGTAGTTAATATTGCAGCAGTATTTTGTGATGCTTTTAAGCGAGAAGCTATTATTTGCCTTATTTTGCTCATTTTCACTCGTTCTTCTCTTCCTTCACCACTGATTTTTGATTGTTTTGCTAGAGGTTGCTCAGCTTTACTTATATGGCCAATAACATCCGCTTTGGTGATTCTTTCGCCCATCCCTGTGCCTTTAACACTTTCTGGATTAATCGCATTTTCTTCCATGATTTTACGAGCTGATGGGGCATCTTTTCTCTCTTCTTTTTTTACTTCAACTTCCTTTTTTATTTCTTCTTTTGGAGCTTCACCAACAGCAAATTTTGCTAATAGTTGTCCTGGACTAATTACATCATCTTCCTTAACGGCAAATTCGATTATGTGACCAGAGCTTTCTGCATTTAATTCAAGTGCTGTTTTATCAGTTTCGATTTCAAAGATTAAGTCATCTACTGTAACTTCTTCCCCGACATTTTTTTTAATTTTAATTATCCCTTCTGTGACTGACTCACCACCAAGAGTTTTTGGTGCTCTAATTTCTATAATTTTGCTCATGAAACAACCTTTTGTATAAATTCTCCATAGATTACTTATACACGAAAAAAAGATTGCGATAAACTAATAAATTGCGATGTCACATATGTTAGATAGGAGGATTGCCCAGTTCACTATTATTATTGAATTCTCTCTCATAACAGCCAACGGTATGAACCCCAGTTCCCATTGCTGTTTCTTTTGTCACTTTTACGTCTTCCAACTTACTGCTGTAGGAGCGTGTATTTAGTATGCATCCTATTATAATACTCAAGATTCCGATTAAACCAAGAGTAGGGCCTATAATGTCGATATACATAGATGGTTCTGTTGCCATTAACGTTATCCTTCTGACCAATAATGAAAAAGCACCAGCAAAAATAAACGTAGCTGCATTTATATTACTAGTTTTTTCGTCAGATTTCTCATCCTTAATTTTTTTACATTCACTATGCAAGAAAGCACAGGCTATGCAAAGACCAACTATGTTAGAAAATAAGAGGATCGAATCTTCTATTATATCTTGTCCCGATACTTGACTAACTATGCCACCTAAGATAACTAATGTAGAGGTAAAAGCATCAACACAGTTTACATAATCATCTTTACTGTAAGGAACACCACTTTCTTTCATTCCCTTTTTGTTTTCAAGACCTCTTAATTCTTGTTCTTTTTGCTTTATTTTCCTGCTATTGTAAATTAAATATAATGTGCAAATAAGGGATAATGCTGTAAAAGGTATTAGTGTATGATTTAGTGCATTATTTATAAGGCCTAACAGTACCACATCACTGCACGCTGCTTCTAGTTTAATGGCCATAAGTACTGCAAATGGAGCCATTGTAGCAAGTGATGTATATTGTCTCCACAGCTCTCTTCTTTTTAGATTTAATATTTTTCCTTCTAATTTTAATTTCTTTGATTTCTCTCCTTCAATTCCTAACCAGAATTCATGAAAAAAATCCCCTTGATCCTTCTTTTGTTTAATCCTTGGCCAAAAAGCACGCAAAAAACCCCATTGATCAGTTGTCGAGTTCTTGTTATCCGATTCGTTTGTACCAGATACATTCAATTTATTGTTTGCATCAGTTTTATTCGGGTTACCTGCACCAGTCATATTAACTATAATAAAATTACGAACTGGTATATTATACTACAATATATCTGATTTAGTCAATATTATTAATATATTAACGATTTTTGTAACTCTTTAGAAGGTGGCATATAGTTTTCATCATGTTTTGCAAACACTGTATCTGCCAAAAATGTATTATCATCAATCATTCTGCCTTGTACAACAACACCTCTTTTTTCTGAGAACATAGGTGGAAGTATTCCTTTATATATCACTTTCACGCTTTTGTTAAAATCTGTTATGTGAAAGATCACTTCACTTTCATTATGAACAACACTGCCTTCAATTACCATCCCCCCGATACGTATGGATTTTTCTGTACTTGGTGCTTCACTAACCGTATAAAAAAATGAAATATTGTCCCTAAGAGTTACTAAAGTGAAAAAAACTATACAACTTAAAAAACAGAAAACTCCTGAAGCTATAAGTAACCTCTTATGTTTTTTCTTCATTACTTTTTTTTATATCTTCTAAAATCCTCTTACTTTTTCTATGACAATGAAATGTAAAAATAAGCTCTCCAATAATCAATGTAAAACTCAAAAAGTAAGCGGCAATTACATATGTATTCATAATATATCAAACAATTCACCAACATTAAAGTAAATCAAGTTTTTATCTTCTTGCTGCAGTACTAATCTACCGTATTCGTCTATATCAGTAAAAGTACCCGTGTATAATTTATCAGCCAGCCTTATTCTAACTTGCTCATTTAACTTAAATGCTCTTTTTAACCACATTTTTTGTATATCATAAAATCCACAAAGTAGCCACTGTTTTCTTAATCTGTTAAAGTTTATTATTAATTCCTTTAATAGATCTATATTTGATATAGAATTACCGTAATCACTGATGCAAGTTGTTCCTGGGAGTGGTGCATAGGTTATGTTAATTCCAATTCCTATCACCAGCCAATTTGAGTTGAATTTTTTTTCTAATAATATTCCACTGATTTTTTTGTTATCAATCAAAACATCATTAGGCCACTTATATTGCAGATGTAGATCACTTTTTAATAGACCTCTTGCAAAACCTATTTCTGATGGCAATTTTGTTGTCAAAACTTGCCTATGCTCCTCAAATACATCTAAGTATTCTGCGGTGCTCGCCTGCGTTTCTCCTAAAACGTTTCTCATCATAAATCGGTTTTGCAAGAGGTCTAATGATAACAGTGTGCTGCCAACAGCTAAAGCTGCAATAAAAGTGAACTCTGTTAATTTATTTATATCTGTGACTTGATTTATTATCAAACTTACATAGAGATTTCCTTCAGGGGAAATCCAAACTTTTCCTGTGCGCCCTTTGCCACCGGTCTGTTTATTGGCAATTATGGCAGTTTCATTCGCTATTTTCTTATCAATTAAATCCAATGCTTCTATATTAGTGCTCACAACTTCTTTGTAGTGATGAATGTGAAATCCTGCAAACGTTTTAAAAGTCATCTTTCAGAAATATTTCTTTAAAGATCCCTAGGGATTTGGTCTAATGTACGTTGTAAAATGATACACGCAGCAATTTTATCGTCTATTTTTTTTGATTTCATAATTGATACTTTAGTGATTTTGAGGGTATGAATTGCCATAGATGTTGAGAATCTTTCATCTTGTAAATATACATCTATCTTATATTTTTTTATTATTTTATTTGCAAATAAAATAATTTTTTTGCACCAGGCATTTTCTTGTCCAGTCATCTCTAATGGCAGCCCTATTACCATTGATCCAGCTTCATTTTCTTTGAAGATTTTATTAAAGTAACCTAAGTCTTTGCTGGTATTTTGCCTGTGATACACGCTGTGTGCAGTTGCTATTAATTGCGTTGTATCGCTAAATGCTATGCCCACCTGTTTTTCACCCATATCAAGGCACATGATACGCTGATTTTTGGGAATAGATTTAAGAAATCCATCTAAGTTTCTATGTAGCATCTTCTTTCGAAATTATTTTAAATTTTAAAAAAGATTCAAATTGAAGCAATAGATTTGTAAAGTATAGTAACAAGATATGTAAACAATAGTGACATTTTTTCTAAGATGTATGGTTCCAGAGTATGATGAAAGTGTAAATAAATCAGGAAATGTATGGTCTTGAAAATTTCCTTTCCTGCAAACTATAAGCATCCGTGTATTTATTAATATCATAGTATGATTTTCTAATGAGATCATCGTCTTGTGGAATGGCTTTCAAATATATAACTATAATTACTTATTGTATCAAAATTTTTAAATATAAATAATCAATAAATTATAATGATTTGGAGCTATTCAAGGACTTAAGATTTACAATACTATTTTTCTGTAGGTCCATGTAACTTGGTATTGTGGAATTTTTTATATGCAATCCAGTACCTATTGCAACAAGTACAGCTAAGGCACCAAAAACCACTTTAAAAGCGTCAGAAGGGTGCATAATAGCAGCAACAACAAGTGCTCCTGTAATAATAATCCTAATCCCATCTTGTCCTAGAGAAGTGTAAAAATCTTTGCTCTTGCTCTCCTGAAGCATTTTCCTCTTGTGAATATCACAATTACGTTGTATGTAATACGCATAAAAACATGTAGGAATTAGATATCCACATTGTGATTTATCCTCTGGCATATCAGTCAAAATCTTGTATGCTTTGTCTACTAATGCTTGATATTCTTTATATGACTCACTTTCAAGCTTGAGCTTTGATTGTTCTATGCTAATATTTGTTAAAAGAAATGCAACAACGCATAGAGTCCTGGTTTTAACCGCAAAATTTAAAACCCCTCCTCCTAAAGTTTGACTATCACATTTCTCCAATAAGTTAATTGCCTGTTTTTGTCCTAATTTTTCTTGTAAATCCTTAAGAGTCTTGAGTTTGCTATCAAATATTGTGTGGTTAAAAATCTCATCATATAACTTATGGATTGGATCATTATTGTGCGGCATAGCCTTCAAATATATAACTATAATTACTTATTATATTAAAATTTTTAGATATAATCAATAAATTATTATAATTCGATACTATTTAAGTGATTAAGACATACAACACTATTTTCTTGCATTTCCACGTAACTTGGTATTGTAGAGTTTTTTATATGCAAGCCAGTACCTATTGCAACGAGTACAGCCAAAACACCAAAAACCGCTTTAAAAGCGTCAGAAGATGACATGATAGACGCAACAATAAGAGCTAATGTAGCCATACCTCCCATGTAATCTTTTACTAGAGAAATACGAAAATCCCTTCTTGTCTGATAATAAGATACTATTTTAGCATCAATATCATAAAAAGTATTTTCTTGATTTTTAGCGATTGTTTCAACGCATGATTTACTGTCAGTATTACACTTCTCAGTTTTATTAGGTACTTCCTTATACTCTGCAAACAACTTGACTATTTCAGAGTTACCATTTTTAATGGCAATTTTTTTGGCTTTTTTCTTTAATGTTTGATATTCTTTATATTCCTTACTGTTAAGATCAAGTTTTGATTGTTCTTTGTTAATATTTATTAAAAGAAATTTAACAACACGTGAATTATTCCATTTAACTGCAAGATTTAAAACTTCTCCTCCTAAAGTTTGACTTCCACATTTCTCCAATAGATTAATTTCCTGTTCTTGCCTTAATCTTTTTTGTAAATCTTGAAGATTTTTTGACTCTTGATTATTCCCCGGGTATCGAATATCTTGGCATAAGTGTCTATCAATATGACAGTATAATGTGTAAATTACATTGTAGTTTTGATCGTTGTCTTGTGGCATGGCGTTAAAATACATCACTATAGTTATTTATTATATTAAATTTTTTAGATATAATCAACTAATTATTGCAATTTTAGGTTATACATAATTTTAAAATGATAGAAAATTTAGCTAATAAATTAATTAAAGTAACCGAGTCTGCAGCGTTTGCTGCACATAAGCTTGTAGGGTTAGGTGGTGAAAAAAAGGCTGATCAAGTTGCAGTTGATGCAATGCGAACAGCTCTCAATGCCATGGAAATAAATGGTACAATTGTAATTGGTGAAGGTGAAAGAGATTCAGCACCAATGTTATACGTTGGAGAAAAAGTAGGCACTGGCAATGGGTGCGAAATTGATATTGCTGTTGACCCACTAGAAGGCACTACAATTTGTGCTCATTATAAACAAGGAGCGATGTCTACCCTTGCTGCAACTAAAAAAGGCAACTTTTTATATGCACCTGATGTCTATATGGAAAAAATAGCGGTAGGAAAAAATCTTCCACAAGGTGTAGTTTCACTCAATAACAGTATTGAAAAGAATTTAGATAACTTGGCACAAGCAAATGAATGTAAAATAAGTGATCTTATAGTTACTGTATTAAAACGCAAAAGACATGATGAATTAATATCAAAAATTAGAAAATATGGAGCAAAAATTAAACTAATAGATGATGGCGATATTGCTGCTGTAGTTTCACTGATAAATGGTAATTCAAATATGTACATTGGAATAGGAGGAGCACCAGAAGGAGTGCTTGCAGCTGCTGCGCTTAATTCACTAGGTGGACAGATAGAAGGAAAATTGATATTTGATACTGAACCATTAAAGAAAAGAGCTAAGGATTTAAATATCCACGATACGGAAAAAATCTACACTATAAGCGATATGGTGAAAGATGAATCAATATTTATTACAACTGGAATCACAGATGGTGAGCTTGTAGATGGTATCAAGTTCAATCATGACAGCTATTCTATCAGTTCATTGGTAATATTACCTCATCGGATAATGAAAATCCAAACTGTAACTTATTTATGAGGTACTTTTATCCTCTTGAAAAAAACCAGTTTAAAAAGCTGTTTTTCTCAATTTCTTCTATTATAGTATAGAAAGCTTGTACAACAATTAAATTGGAAAAGATTCATTGGTTATTAGTCATTAATGTAATTGCTCTTTTTGCAATCGGTATAGCAGTGCAGTATTCTTCTGCTGGAGGAAAATGGTCACCATTTGCAATTCATCAATTAATTATATTTTGTGCATCTTTACCATTGGTTGTAGCCATGCTATTTTTAGAGTTAGAATCTTATGCCTATGTTATCTACATAGTAACGGTAATTTCGCTGCTGGCAGTGAATTACTTTGGTTCACATGTAATGGGTGCAACAAGATGGTTAAAAGTAGGATTTTTTAGCGTACAACCTTCAGAATTTGCCAAAGCAGGTTTAATATTAGCACTTGCCCGCTATTTTCATAAGCAAAGTGTGTACAAAATAATGGAGTTTAAAAGATTGCTGATGGCATTCGTAATTATCTTTTTACCCATATTTTTAGTACTCAAGCAGCCTAATTTAGGAACTTCTGTGATAATGTTGTTGATAGGAGCATCAATGATATTCACTGTGGTTATCAAAAGATCTCACCTAGTAATTTGCGGAGTATTTGGTATTTTGATGGTACCAGCCATTTGGCCTTTTTTACATCATTATCACAAACAAAGGATCACATCATTTTTAAATCCGTCAGTAGATCTACTTGGCATGGGCTATAATGCACAACAATCACAAATAGCTATAGGTTCCGGTGGTTTAGTTGGTAAAGGGTTTGTTAATGGAAGTCAAACTCAACTTGGGTTTTTACCGGAAAAACGTACAGATTTTGCTTTTGCCGTACTTAGTGAAGAATGGGGATTTTTGGGTAGTATGATTGTAATTCTTCTCTATACTTCATTGCTAATTACGATATTTTCACTTGCCTGCAGATCACAAAATTATTTTGCCAAATTGGTATCTATAGGAGTTTTTGCTTTTTTTAGCGCTCATTTTTTGATAAACGTAGGAATGGTTATAGGGCTTTTGCCTATTATAGGTGATCCATTACCATTTTTATCCTACGGAGGCAGTACAACTTCTGCAAGTTTAATATGTATAGGATTAGTGTTAACTTCAACCTTAAATCGCAATCCTCCTAGCGCTACATGCAGACAAAGCATTCATACCGTCCTGAAGTCTGAAGTGAAGTAGTCACTTTCTCCATTCACCATAACAGATTTTGAATAAAAACTTGTGTATATTGTATATTTAATATAATATTAATATATTAAATAATTTCATTAACAATAACATGCGCCCTGTAATATTGTGTGGTGGTAGTGGCGATAGGCTTTGGCCCTTACCTCAACCAAAACAATTCCAGAAGATGGTTAGTCATAACACTATGTTTAAAGATACTTTGCTTAGGTAGTGTCGACATTTATTTTAACCAAAGATATATAGAAGCAATATGGACAAAAGATAAGAAAGAAATAGCTAATTTATCATAACGAGTAGCAACCCTACGAAAATTCTTGAGTTTATTGAACATTCTTTCGATGAGATTTCTCTCTTTATAAAGCTCTTTATCGTATTCTCTTGGTGTTTTTCTATTGGAACG
>NZ_JACVWV010000006.1:0-23582 GCF_014534705.1 Wolbachia endosymbiont of Pentalonia nigronervosa
TCATTATATATCTTATTGCATTAATAATCGCTCTAATATCGTGTTTTCTTGGCCTTCCTATTGCCCCTTGTGCAACGTATGGCTCTAGTATTTCCCATTCTTTGTCACTTATGTCACTTGGATACATTTTTTTACCTCTTAATTCTACATTTGCTTTAGTATATTTATCTTTTCATTTCTTTTCAAGACATCTTCTAATGATTAGTTCTTTATTTTCCAATTCGATATTACTCATAAAAGCCCTGTGACTTTTTATTAACAACAATAGACCTCTTACAAAACCCATATCTCAGTAGTAAAGCCGCGCGGAGCTAGTTTTAACATGGTGGGACTAGTGCGATTTGAACGCACGACCTCCGGATTAGGAGTCCAGCGCTCTATCCTGCTGAGCTATAGTCCCGTATTTTCTCTCTATGGAATTAAATCTGCAATTTTTACCTATAAAAATAGCAAATATATAATGTAATCCCTAATCTTACCATATTCGAGTTATTAAGCAAAGGACTATCATTCGTGCCTGTCAGCTATCTAGCACAGTGTGGCTATTCACACCTTATCAACTTATGGTTAGAGCATCTTCTATCAAAAACTGTATAAATTCTTTTCCATTCCAATAATTCATAGAAATCTTACCTGCAATGGCCTTAATATTATTCTGCATAATAGCAAGACCAAGTTTAGTGCCTGCAGAACGAAAAGCAATAGCCCTTACCATAGCATTTTCATCAGTGATAAAGCACTTTATATGATCCGTACCTATAATTTCTGGTTTTGTTATTCTTACTCCATGAATAATAAATCTCGGCTCTGGATTGCCAACTCCGAATGGTTCTAAGCGTTGTAATTGATTCCACAAAGATAAATTTATTGACTTAACTGTAATTATCCCATCAATTTTTAAAGTTTTTTCGTTGATGGAATCTGCAAATCTCTCGGTAAAAAAATCATATAAGTCATTTATTTTATGCTCTTCAACAGAAAATCCTGCTGCCATGCTATGGCCACCACCTTCAATAATCAAATTCATAAATTTTGCAGAAAGTACTGCTGCACCAATATCAACCCCAGAAATTGACCTACAACTCGCTTTCCCTATCCCATTACTCAAAGATATCACTATTGTTGGCAAATGAAATTGCTCCTTCAATCTTGATGCAATAATACCAATTATGCCCTGGTGCCAATTGCTGCTCACCATAATAAACTTTGCGTTTGATTTAACAGATTTCTCAGCCTGCGTTATAGCTTCCGCTAGAGCTTCATTTTCCAACGTTTTCCTTGCATTATTTAAGTTTATTAATTTTAGTGCAATTGTATGTGCTTCTTCTTCACTGCTTGTAGAAAGTAATCTTGCCCCTAATGATGCCTCCCCTATTCGTCCTCCAGCATTTATACATGGTCCTATGCTGAATCCTAATCGAGAAACGCTTGGTTTTTCTAGTATCCCCAAAGCATCAAATAAAACACGTAAGCCAACATTTTTTCTCGTCGACATCACCTTTAATCCTTGTGAAACAAATGCTCTATTCAAGCCAGTAATCTGCATCACATCACATACGGTTCCAAGGGCAACTAGATCTAGTAGATCAAATAAATCTGGTTCATTTTTATTGGCAAAAAATCCCTGTTCACGCAAGTTTTTATTGAGAGCAACAATAAGCAGAAACGATACCCCAACTGCAGCAAGATTATTGTAGGGGGAATTTTCATCAAGACGATTTGGATTAACAATTGCTATAGCACTAGGCAATTTCTCTGTGCCGATGTGATGGTCAATAACTATAATATCAAGATCAAAGTTTTTTGCATCCTCTATTGGTTGATATGCAAGCGTACCACAATCAACAGAAATACAGAGGTCTGTCCCTTTTCTTTTTAGTTGTAACAAAGCATCCGTATTGAGTCCATAGCCTTCATCAATACGGTCTGGAATATAAATCGTAGAATGTATGCCAATTTCTGTAAAATATCTGCTAATCAAGGATGATGATGTTGCACCATCAACATCATAATCACCGAATATAGCAATATTTTCCCTGTTATTTATTGTTTTTATTATACGAGCAACAGCTTTATCCATATCAAGCAAATGAAAAGGATCAGGTAATGATAACCTAAGCAGTGGATATAGAAAATTGTTTACACTTTCTACATTAATACCACGAGTAACTAATATCCTTGCTAATATCTCTGGCAAGTCAAATCTTTGCATAAGAGTTAACACCTCTCTTTGATTTGCTTCTTGTAACTGCCAAGATGCATTTGCTACGCTGTGCTTTTCAATGTCTAGTAGCATATTTTTATTTTCATGCATACAGATTGTATCATAAAAAAACCCAATGGACTATAATCTAAATTTTTTAAGCAGAAACTTTAATTGGTTTTATACTTGCTTAACCAGTGATCGTTAACAGGTGATAACTCACATGAAGTACTTTCATTGCTTCTTATACACGGACTTTTTAATCTGCGTGGCTTATTCAGAAAACACCCTGACAACATAAGGGCAACTAAAATAAAAAATAATGACTTTTGAAACATAATGAAACCTTTTTTCATTTTCTTACCAAAAAAAATTTAAGCATACTCCTGTATTTTCTTAGATATTACATTACTATAACTATTTTGATAAGAAGTATTATTTAAACGCAACTTAATATAATCATCTATAATTTGCATTGCTTCTTCCTCTTTATTTCGTAAGAAATGATTAGTATCACCCACTATATAATATTGCATATATTTACTTCTTATTGAATTTGTTACTCTTGTAATTAAACATGCTATGTCATCTTCCTCTGAAAGAGTATCATTATCACCTTGTATTATAAGACCAGGAACTGGACAGGGTGAGAGAAATGAGAAATCATAAGTAGTTGCTGGAGGAGAAATAGCTACAAAACCCACTATTTCTGGACGACGCATTGTTAATTGCATAGCTATCCACGCTCCAAAAGAAAAACCTGCAATCCAGATTGGAACATTGCTAGAGTTATGCTCCTGAAGCCAGTCAATTGCCACTGCAGCATCAATTAATTCTCCTATGCCTTTATCAAAAGTACCTGTTGATTTTCCTACACCACGAAAATTAATCTTCAACACAGAAAAGTTATTATTAACAAAAGCAGTATATGTATTGTGTACCATCTTGTGGGTCATATTTCCGCCATATTGTGGGTGATGATGTAAAACTAGTGCAACTGGTGCATTTACATCTTTACTTTGATGATACTCACCTTCTATTTTCTCCGTTGTATTATTCAAAAAAACTTCTACCATGTTTTATCCCCTAATTAAAAATTTGCTTTACAAATGGCATACAACGTGACTTATAAAATCCGTATATGTTGTATATATTAATTATATATTAATTTGACTGTACCCGCAATATATTTTACCATTTTGATTCTTGCAAAGTTACAATGTGATAACGGTAATCTCCTAAATAATAAAAAGTATGTTGAGTGACAGAAGCAAAGGTAGTAGTTATGTGTATGCTGATTATAATGCAACTACTCCGATTGGTAAAAACGTAAAAGAAAGCATACTGAAAGTCCTGTCACTGCAAACATTTAATCCATCTTCGCTGCACAGGAGGGGTCAAGAAGCAAGAAAAGTTCTCCAAGATGCAAGAGATAATGTACGCAGTTTTATTGGTGTGCCGGACGATAAAGAGATAGTTTTTACTTCTTCTGCAACTGAAGCAAATAATCTTGTTATAGCAGGAATGAAAGAATATCAGCACGTCATTTCAGCAATAGAACATCCCTCTATTCTTAATTCTGCACGTAACCCACACATAATACCTGTCAATAAAAACGGAGTTGTTGATCTTGTAGAGTTAGAAAAAATCCTAAATAAACTTCAAGGGAACAAAATACTAGTTTCAATAATGATGGCAAATAACGAAACTGGAGTAATACAACCAATCAAGAGAATAACCGAAATAGTCCATAAATTTGGTGCAGTATGTCATACTGACGCTGCTCAAAGTGTTGGAAAAATTAATGTAAATATGGAAGACCTGGGAGTGGATTTATTAACCTTATCTGCTCACAAATTTGGTGGCATGGTAGGTAGTGGGGTACTAATATTTGACAAGAAATTGGCAATAAAGCCAATAATTTTTGGTGGGGGACAAGAAAAAGGACTGCGTGGAGGTACAGAGAACATCGTTGCAATTGCGGGTCTCTCTGCAGCACTGCACAATATTCCAGAACTCTTGGTAAAAATGAAGGAAATAGAAGTTTTACGCGACCAATTAGAACATGAACTACCAAATCTTACTAACATATTTGGCAAAAACTCTGA
This sequence comes from Wolbachia endosymbiont of Pentalonia nigronervosa, assembly GCF_014534705.1. Classification (GTDB taxonomy): domain Bacteria; phylum Pseudomonadota; class Alphaproteobacteria; order Rickettsiales; family Anaplasmataceae; genus Wolbachia. Next base: position 4,312 of record NZ_JACVWV010000006.1, read on the forward strand.
GAGATTGCCAAACACTAGCTGCATCTATATGCCAGGAGTGAAAAATGACGTGCAGCTTATGAATTTTGATTTAAACAACATTGCTGTTAGTAATGGATCTGCATGTTCTTCTGGAAAGATTGAACCTTCTTATGTATTACTTGCTATGGGAGCTACAAAAGAGCAAGCAGAGTGCTCAATTAGAATTAGTATAGGTTGGGAAACCAAATGCGAAGATATAAAAAAAATAATAAATTGTTGGTATAGTATATATAATCAAAAAGCTGTAAATTCCGATTTTGGAGAGCTGCATAAACCCCAGAGGAAATAGGCAACAGACCTCTTGCAAAACCTATTTCTGACGGCAATTTTGTTGCCGAAGCTGAGCTACGCTCCTCAAATACATCCAAGTATTCTACGGTGCTTGCCTGCACTTCTCCTCTTACCATAAATCGGTTTCGAAAGAGCTCTATTTCTTTATTGCCATTTTTCCATTACTTTGCTTTCAATCTTTCTCAATTTAATTCATATGAGTTATATTAAGAATTTCCTGTTGTTGCTTAGCATGAATATTGGCATAACCACATGCAGGAGATGCAGATGCAGGTCTTGAGACGCATTTAGGTCTTTTAGCTTGAATATCTAAGCTAGATAGCACCTCTTCTATTAACACATTAACAAAGAACCATCCTCCCATATTTTTTGGCTCTTCTTGGCACCATATCACTTCTGCATTTTTGTATTTATTTAGTTCATAAGCAAGTTTATCAGCTGGAAACGGATAAAATTGCTCAAGCCGTATTACAGCTATATCATCCGCCTTCTGAGATTCGCATATGTCATAGTAGACTTTGCCACTACATATCACAACTTTGCGTATTTTATTGTCTGAAACTAAACCTTTTCTATACTCTGGAATCACTGCAAGAAATTTTCCCTCAAAGTCAGATAAATCAGAAACTGCTTTTTTATGACGCAATAAAGATTTTGGTGTAAATACCACCAGAGGCTTGCGAAAATCCCTATGGATCTGCCTACGTAAAGCATGAAAATAGTTTGCCGGAGTAGAACAATTAACTACCTGCATGTTATCTTCTGCACACAGTTGCAAGAACCGTTCTATACGAGCAGAGCTGTGTTCAGGTCCCTGACCTTCATAACCATGAGGTAACAACAAAACTAACCCACTTGAACGCAACCATTTTGTTTCTGCAGATGAAATAAACTGATCAATCATAATCTGAGCACCATTTGCAAAATCACCAAATTGCCCTTCCCAAAGTACTAGTGAATATGGAGAATCTAAACTGTAACCATACTCAAAACCCATCACTGCATATTCTGATAAAGAACTATCTATGACTTCAAAATAAGCTTGTTTTTCATTGATATTATTTAATGGAATAAATGTCTCCCCCGTTATTTGATCAATGAGTCTTGCGTGACGCTGTGAAAAAGTTCCTCTCCCAGAATCTTGACCTGATAAACGCACTTCTATCCCTTCAGTTAATAGTGATCCAAACGCAAGACTTTCAGCTGTTGCCCAATCAATGTTACTCTCCGAATTAATACTTTCTAATCTACTATCAAGTATTTTTTTCACCTTATTATTGATGTTAAAATTATCAGGAATATTGCTATTTATGTGTACACCTAATTTCTTTAATGCATCCTTTGAAACACCAGAATCTGTGTAATACTCATTAAGATCATTTAACTTTGCTCTTCTTAATTTAGACCATATTCCACCAAACCAATCAGCTTGTTTAGGAACGAAATTTACTGACTCAGCAAGACTTTTATCTAACTTCGCTCTAAATTCATTACGTAGCCTGCTTATTTCATCCTTATTCACTATTCCATCTTCAATCAATTTTTCTTCATATAACTTTCCTGGAGTTTTGTGTTGTGATATCAATTTGTACATCAATGGCTGAGTAAAATTAGGTTCATCACCTTCATTATGACCATATTTTCTGTAGCATACTATATCAATTACCACATCCTTTTTGAACTTCTGTCTATACTCCATTGCCAGGCTCGCAGCAAAACTTACAGCTTCTGAATTATCTCCATTAACATGAAACACTGGAGCTTCTATGGATTTAGCTATATCAGTGCAATAAAAAGAAGACCTTGCACAACAAGGATTAGCCGTAAATCCAACTTGATTATTAATTACTATATGCAAAATTCCGCCTACCTTATAACCCTCAATATTGCTAAAGGATAAGGTTTCAGCAACAACTCCTTGACCAATAAAAGCGGCATCACCATGTATCGATATTCCAAGCACAGACTTTTTATGTTGCTTTGCCCGCACTCTTCCTGCTAACACTGGATTTACTGCTTCTAGGTGAGATGGATTATAACACAGACTCAAATGCACTTTTTTACCATCAGAAAGTATTCTATCAGCAGAATAACCGAGGTGATATTTTACATCACCAGAAACATCAAGGTCAGCTGGGTATGCAAGATTACCCTGAAATTCAGACAGCATTGCAGAGTATTCTTTTCCTACAACTTTAGTTAAAACGTTCAGACGACCACGATGAGCCATGCCAAGCACTATTTCTTCAATACCAAAAGAAACAGAATCATTAATGATCTTTTCAATTGCAACAATAGTTGATTCCCCTCCCTCTATGGAAAAACGCTTATATCCAGGAAACTTCATATGGAGAAATTGCTCAAACATTTCAGATTCAATTAAATGCTGCAATATTTCTTTTTTATTTTGTGAGCTGAGTTTATAGTTCTGGTTTTCAATTTTATCTTGTAGCCATGCTCTTTCCTCGTAAGAAGAAATATGCATAAATTCAAAGCCGATATTCTTGCAATAGATTCCCTTTAGTGTAGAAATAAACTCACCAACAGTTACTTCTCCTTTATTAAACAGCCCATTAAGATCTATTGATTTGTTTAAATCTATATCTTGTAGGTCAGAATATTTTTTGTAATCTATTGGTTGATTTTCACTTGATGATAAAGGATTTAAATCTGCAAAAAAGTGTCCATAAGATCTGAAGAAATTTGCTAATTCTGCAATTAAATTATCTGCCTTTATACTTTGTGTATTACAAGAAGTCGCTGTGTTGTTATTCTCTACATCACCCGAGAAAATTCCATACCAATCTTCCCCTATTGATTTATCATCTTGAAGGTACTGTTGATATATTTCCTCAATAAATTCTACGTTTTCGCTATAAAGACAGGAGTTGTTTTTCAAATTAGTCATACATTAGGCATAAAATACATACAAGTATAGCGCAAATTAAAAAAAATAACTCCTTTAATTTTTCACTTTACCTACATAGTTTTGTTGGCTGCTGAGCAAATTTCCTCTAACTTTAACCTATAAAAAAAGTTTCAATAGACCTCTTTATTTATAAGGAAAGTACCGCAGGTGCATGGTCCCAAAAAGTGGTGATAAGGATTTAGTATGTTGTTTTTTTTGAGAGATATGCAACAAAACAATAAGGGTTATACTTTGCCCTTGTTCTGTATAAAACGCAGAGCATTGGCTAATCTTTTTTATCTACGTTTATTTCTTGGCCAATCTCTTTTATTTTTAATATCAGTTGCTCTGGTACATATGCATCAATGGTCTCCTCTGCTGTGGAAAATAAAACCTGATAAGAATGTGAATTTATTATCCAAATAGGTAGCACTTCTTCTGTTTTATCTTCATCTGATGTTACATGGCAATATAAATACACAGCAAAAAATAGCACATAAGAGAACATTATTCCTTTCAATGCACCAAGAAACATACCAGTAGCTCTATCCATAAAACCTAACCTTACTGGTGACAATATGTACATTATCCAGTTATTTATTATCATAAACACAAGGTTCAGTATAATGAATACAGAAATTGTAGATAATATATTAATTGTAACTTTAGAATCAAGATATTTACTATAATTTACAGTGAAAAAATCGTAATGATTTACCGTGAGAAAGATTGATAAAAGTAACAACATTAATGCACATATTTCTTTTATAAATCCTCGCATTACGGAGATTATTGTGCATAAAACAACAATAAAAATAACTAGACTGTCGAAAAGCATATTTTTACACCCATATGATTTTTGAGATATGATAATTATAAATTGTAAAATTAATTCTGCAACAGTCGATCTAAATATCTAGCAATAATATCAACTTCAAGGTTAAGAAAATCATTAACTTTACTGTACTGAAAAGTTGTATTTTTCCATGTGTAGGGAATTATATTAACTGTGAATTCTTGATTAATAATTGAATTTACAGTGAGGGAAACCCCGTCTAGAGTTACAGAGCCTTTTTTTGCTATAAATTTAGTTAATTCATGTGGACATAACAGCTTTATTTCATGAGAACTCAAGTTTTGATTGATCATTAAAATCCTTACTATTCCATCAATATGACCCTGCACTAAATGTCCATCAATTCTATCATTAAGCTTAGTGGCTTGCTCTAAGTTTATTTTTGTACCTATTTTCCACGTATTTAAATTTGTGACTTTCAAAGTTTCCTTGGACACTTGAGCTGCGAACACATCATCAATTATATCAACGATAGTCAAACATACACCAGCACAAGCAATAGAATCTCCCATATTTATAGAAGATAGACTAGACCTCTTTTGAAACTCAATTTCTGATGGCAATTTTGTTGTCGAAGCTGATCTACGCTCCTCAAATACATCCAAGTATTCTGCGGTGCTCGCTTGCTCTTCTCCTAAAAATTTCTTACCACAAATCGGTTTCGAAAGAGGTCTACTTTCTGTTTTGATATAAAAAATTTGATCAGGATTGGTATTAATTATGGTCCCGATATTTGTGATTATTCCTTTAAACATCTACCTTTCTTGTAAATTACTTGTACCTACCTGCTCAACAGATTCTACAGTATATTCAGAATATGCAACGTAAGCTAGACCTATAATACACATAGCTATTAATATGAGTAGTGCTGTATTTAATATTAATCCAGTACTTTCTTCTGACATAACTGATTTCCCTAATGCAGTAAAGTGCAATAGGCAAAGAGCTGATGTAGATATTGTTGTTGCAAATAAATAGAAATAAGTGTCTTTTGAAGAAAATATATTTCTTAATGGTGATTTGAATGGACGATCAGATTCAGGTTGTGTAGGGTTATGCAATTTCTCGTACTTGTTATACACTGCTGTCTGAAAATATTTTTCGTCTCCCGGCGCTTCATCAGTAGCTCCCAACTTCTTTAGTAATTCTAATTTCTTTTCATTTGGTTCTTTTATTTTATCTAATGTTTTATCTTGCAAGTAAACAATATCAAATACTGAATCAAATATACTATTGAACACTTCCTCAATTGGTTCCTTGGTCTGTTCCTCAGCCTGTTCCTTGACCCATTTCTCGTACTGTGTTGTGTATCCACGGACAATTTCAATAAATATTGCATCTAATGTCTCTTCTTGTGGATCAAAATCTATACTGATGAGAGCTATTCTAGCATCATTTTCTGCTTGCATTATGTGCAGCTCAGCTTCTGTTAATTTCTTCTTATTGGCTTTAGAATCTAAGATAGCATCTACATTTCTTTGCACAGTACTTGCATTAACTTGGGTATCAGTTAGAGCTCCCTCATTTACAGGTGTTGTTGAATGAGTTTCAGTTGCCGAATGTAATTTTTCATCTAAAAACGATACCATTTTGTTCAAGTTATCCAAATTCATATCGTTAACATCCACTTGTAGTTTTATTGTTATTCCCCGTGAAATAGCTGCAACTGGAATGCGTTTTATCGATTCCGAAGGAGGTCCATTAAATTGATATATGGTGATATCATGCTTGATATACTTCTCGATTAATTCTTTGTCTTTTTTTGATATATTATATTTCTTAGTTAATTTTTTATATTCTTTCATGAATTCTATATATCTCTTAATTGATTCTTTGTGTTTTTCAATGAATTCTGTATACTTCTCGATTAATTTTTTGTCTCTTTTTAATACCTTATACTCCTTGATTAATTCTCTGTCTTTTTGTGATATTTTATATTTCTCGGTTAATTTTTCATATTCTTCAATAAGTTCTTTGTATTCTTTAGTTAATTCTTTTAAACATATTTTAAAGAATTTAACCAAAGAGCGTATTTTGGTTCGAACTGCACCGTGTTGACCTTCATTTAAAAGCACAAGCTTAAAAGAAAATTCTTGTTTTTCGTTGCCAATGTTTTTGGAACAAATAGTGCTAATCTTAATTGCTTCATCAGAGAACACTTCGCTGATTTTTTCGGATATACCATCAAAGAAGGCAGGTAAATCTTTTATTTTATATTCTTTTTTATTGCTACTAGGCATAGTAAATATGATTAATATATAATAATTAATAAATTAATTAAATTAATTAGTCAACAAATTAATATTCCTCTAAGCGATTACGCAATGAGAATCTTCTATTTTAGACCATATCCTCTCTCAGTTTTTTTCATGAGGTGGCCCTGTTACCAAAACAATGATAAACTCAATGGACCATGACAAAAGTAATTAATGTATTGTTAGCACTACCGATCAACCAGTTATTTTCATATACAGTGGAAGAAAATGTGGAAATTTCAATTGGAGATTATGTTATAGTACCGTTTGGCAACAAGCGTCTGATAGGTATAGTTTGGCAATACAGCAAGAAAATTGATCGAGAGCTGAAATCTATTGAACAAAGGATAGATTTACCAAGTGTTAGGCAAAAGTTAAAGACATTTGCAGAGTGGATTTCACATTATAATTTGATCCCAATTGGTATGCTTGCGAAAGTGATAATGGGTGGGGTGCTGAAGGTAAATAACCTAGACAAGTTGACTCACACAAAACAAGAAAAGAAGGTAAGTGAAATAAATTGTCAATTAAATAATGAACAGCAGGCAGCAAGTGATAGAATAATCAGAGATTTGGGCAGGTATTCAGTGACTGTACTTGATGGAGAAACAGGTTCTGGCAAAACGGAAGTGTACCTCTCTGTGATTACAGAATTGATCAAAAACGAAAATGATGCTCAGGTTCTTATACTTCTACCTGAAATCGTTTTAACATCGCAACTAGTAAATCGTATTCGTTCACGAATATCTAGCGATATAACAGAGTGGCATTCTGGTCTTACTGAAAAAACTCGTCGAAATAACTGGCTGAGTATAGCACATGGCAGTGCGCAAGTGATTATAGGAGCAAGGTCGGCACTTTTTTTGCCTTATAAAAATTTAAAATTAGTTATTCTCGATGAAGAACATGATTCATCTTTTAAGCAGGAACAGGGAATTATATACAATGCTAGAGACATGGCTATAATTTTAGCAAAAATTGAGAATATACCGATTATTTTATCATCAGCAACTCCACTACTTGAAACTGTTTATCACATCAAACGCAACAACTACAATCATGTAAAATTGACTAAACGGTTTGGTAATGCAGAGTTGCCAGAAATCAAAGTTGTGGATATGAGAAATAGCAGACAATGGATTTCAACTGAGCTTTTTGAATGTATTAAACAGACTATAGAAAAAAAACAGCAGGTAATGCTTTTTTTAAACCGCCGAGGATATGCGCAACTGGCAGTATGCAAAAAGTGTGGATACAAAATTTCCTGCTTGCATTGTGCTGTTTGGCTCACATATCACAAGAAAAAAAACTTACTCCTCTGTCACCATTGCTCTTATCAATTAACACTGCAAAAAAAATGTACTAATTGCACAAGTGAGGGATCGTTATTTCTTTATGGTATAGGAATTGAAAAACTGCTTGAAGAAATGGTTCAATTAATACCAAATGCAAAAACTGCAATTATCAGCAGTGATCAAAAATCGGTTAATAACATTATTGATTTAGTATTAAAAGAAGAAGTGAACATTATAATTGGTACACAAATAATTGCTAAGGGACATAATTTTCCTAAATTAACTTTAGTTGGAGTAATAAATGCAGATTTAAGTTTAGAGAATTCTGATTTAAGAGCGGCAGAAAAGACATATCAATTACTACATCAAGTTTCTGGTAGATCGGGAAGATTCAATGAGAAAGGAACGGTAATAGTGCAAACCAATAACCCTGAAAGTGCCATCATCAAAGCGCTACAGCATCAAAAGCGGGATCTATTTTATGAAATTGAGCTTGAATCAAGACGCAAGGCCAGAATGCCACCATTTAGCAGATTGATAGCGCTTATTATCTCTGGAAAAAATCAAATTGCAACGCAAAAGGCAGCAAGTGAAGTAGTAAAGAACATTCCGTGCTGTGAAGAGCTAGAAATTTTTGGTCCATCACCAGCAGCTATAAGCTTTTTAAATAACAAGTATAGGTATAGAGTATTACTAAAGATACACAATAAGAATAGTTTATTTGTGCAAAAGAATTTTAAGGATTGGATGAAAAAATGTCACTTAATGTCAACCATAACCGTGACAGTGGATGTTGATCCTGTAAGCTTTTTTTAGGAAATAGTAAATCTATTAATTACTTTTACCATGAACTCCTTTTGCAGTTGAGTATTGAAAATTGACTGGAGAGTTATAAATTACTTCGTATATATTGTAACAAGCCATGGCACTTTCAGCAAAGCCATTCAATATTAACTTTAATTTACCTGGATAGGTGGCTATGTCACCAATCGCATATACTCTATCCCTACTGGTTTTTAAAGTTGCAGGATCAACAGCTATGCGATGATGCTCTAGTTGTATATTCCAATCACTAATTGGACCAAGATTCATTGCTAAACCAAAAAATGGCAGTAGGAAATCGGATGGTATTTCTTTTTCTTCTTTGGTTGTAATATGTTTAGTTATTACTGCTTTTAGTTGCCCGTTATTTCCAACTAGACTATCTAATTGATATGGCACTACTACCTCTATTTTTCCAGTGTTTAGCAATAAGTCTAGTTTATTTCTAGTTTCTGGAGCACAGCGAAATTCTTTTCTTCTATGTATAACATAAATTTTCTTTGTTACCTTGGAAAGCTCTATTGCCCAATCGACTGCAGAATCACCACCTCCTGCAATGACTACAGTTTTATCTTTAAAATGAGAAATTTTACTTACACTATAAAACACAGATTTATTTTCATATTCTAATATACCATCTAAAGGTGGACGATTGGGTTCAAATATTCCATTGCCTGCAGCAATGATAACAGCTTTACATTTTATCTTTGTGCCATTGCTAGTTATCACAGCAAGATCTTTACCATTGTTAAACTCCTCTTGATACTCGATTTCTGTAGGTCTATTATTCAAAATCTTCTCTACTTTTTGACCAAAGTGATAAACTGGTTCAAATGGGGAAGCTTGTGCTACAAGTTGTTCAATGAGTCTTTGAGCAGTAATGACAGGGTAACCGGGTATATCGTATATTGGTTTTTCTGGATAAAGCGCAGTACATTGCCCCCCCGCTTGATTTAGAATATCTATTATGTGACATTTCATATTCAGCATACCCGCCTGGAAGGCAGTGAATATTCCAATGGGTCCTGCACCTATTATTACTATATCAGTTTCCATATTTTTACTCTCAAGATTTACCAGCAAAAGAGTGTCTTACAAATCTTTATTATAACCTTTTCTTCAATCCTGTTTAAATAAAATGTGCCCAAAATCATCCATGTTTTCAAGCACTTTGCCACTACCTAAAGCAACACAGCATAGCGGGTCAGCAGCAACGCGTACGGGAAGTTTTGTTGTCTCGCTGATTATTTTTCCTAAGTTACGCAATAATCCACCACCGCCAGATAAGACTATTCCTCTATCCACTATATCAGAAGAAAGCTCAGGAGGAGTGCTCTCTAATGCCATTTTAATCGCAGAGATTATCTGATTTACAGGTTCTGCTAAACTTTCTGCCACTTGATGTCCTGATAAAAGCATTTCTTTTGGCATGCCACTTACTAAGTCTCTTCCCTTAATCATCATATTTTCTTTATCACTTTCTTCTGCAATATAAGCTGAACCTATGCTCTTTTTAATTTTCTCAGCTGTTGCTTCTCCTATGAGTAGCTTATGGTTTTCACGGATATATGACCTTATTGCTTCGTCCATAACATCACCTCCTACTCTCGCAGAACGTGAATATACAATTCCACCCAAGGAAATCACTGCAACTTCAGTGGTACCACCACCTATATCAACAATCATAGAACCTTCTGCTTCGGTTACTGGAAGCCCGGCTCCGATAGCTGCAGCCATTGGTTCTTCAATAAGAAACACTTCGTTTGCACCTGCACTTTCCGCTGCATCTTGTATGGCCCGCCTTTCAACTGGAGTAGAACCAGACGGAACACATATAATAATGTTAGGCTTGTTAATAGTAAATCTCGTATTAGCACTGCGTATAAAGTGTTTTATCATTTCTTCTGCACTTTGGAAATCAGCAATAACTCCATCTTTTAAAGGTCTTATAGCCTCTATTTCTCCAGGAGTTTTTCCTAGCATCATCTTAGCTCTCTTGCCAAAGGCATATGGCACATAACTTCCTTTTTCTTTTACTCTAGCAACAACTGAAGGCTCATCCAATACTATACCCTGATTTTTTTGATAAACCAGAGTATTTGCAGTACCTAAGTCTATGGCAATATCGCTAGCAAGTAAACTTTTTACAGCAAAAAAACTGCAAGGCTTTTTAATCAATTTGCAAATAAATTTCATATATCTACTCATCAAATAAATTATATTTTTCAGACAAATAATTAGTGTAACATTCAGTATCTAAGTTCTGACCTGTCACTTTCTTTAGTATTTCAAAAATACTGCATCTTGCATTATACACATTTTCAGCAAGCCAATTAATAAATAAACTAAAATCTCCTTTTCCCACAGCGCTTAAAAATTCGGAATTGTTCTGTTTAATGAAAGAAAAGATCTGCACAGCAGCAATAAGTGCTACCATTTTCATAGGAAAATAACCCATGATACCACTTGCCCAGTATTCATCCTGAAAATAGGTTTCAAGTTCATTCTTGGCTTTAACCGGAATTTTATAATGCTTCATACCTTCCAACCAAGCATCATGTAGATCTTTTACCTCTAATCTACCATCTATTAGATCTTGCTCCAGTTTGGTTCTCAACATAATATGAGCTAATAAAGTCAATTCATCTGCTTTCTTAAAAGAGGAAGATAGGTTCACTTTATTGAAAATCAAGTACAAATTTTCAATACTGCTAGCTTTTGCCTTATCTCTGGCCTTTATGGCAAATTTTTCTTTTATATGTGGCTGAAGAAATGTGATAAATTCCCTGGATGTTCCAAGTACTTTTTCTATAAGTAATTTTTGTGTTTCATTTACAATTCCTATTGCAATTTGGCCACTTTGCGATAAGTGTTTTTGATAAATTACATTGCTACTGCATCGTAGAAGCGAAAATAAACTGCAACAGAAATTAGATTCATCGTAGTCTATAGATGGATTATAATATGCGCAAATTTCATCCATATTAATTTCCACATGCTGCAAGCATGCTGAGTTAAGCTTAGCTTGCTTTTCAACAGAAACATTTTGTACATTGATAATTTTCTGTTTACTCTGTTTTTCGGTGATTTTATCAATATTTTGACTAAAAAAGCTACCTATTTTAGGAAATATCTCCTTTATATCTTTTTCTGTCATGTCAACAGCGAGCACTGAATCGTATTTTGAACATTTCAACTGCTGCGATCTTATAGAAGCAACCTCACAAATAAGTTTAGTTAAATCAGTAAAGCACTCTTTTAACTTTTTTAAGTTACTAGCTTCAGAATGAGATAGTTTCCATAAACTAAAACACTCAATTTTAGCTTTGGAGAGAGCTTTGACTAAATTAAGTGGAAGAACACTATAGCTCTTATGTACGTTTTCTATTAGCTTTAACTGCCAACTATTTTTTTTATTGGAAGCTTTTATTAGTGATTCTTTTATCAAATCGTGGGAGATGATCTCATATCTAATCTCCTCAAGAAGACCCATTTGTTCAATTTTATCCCCTATACTCAATGTGCTCTGATTTAGCACTTTTAGTGTATTCTCGATACTATTTATCTTATGTGATACTTCTTCTAAAAATTCATAAGGCTCATGTTTATTCATTACTATAAGGTATATCCTTTTTATATTTCACAGTACAGTTAAAAGCATATTTATTGAATTTACAATAGAAAATGTATCTTTTGTAAATTTTTGCACATAAAGTCTAGCATTTTATCGGAAAATTAATTATAAAGTCATAGAATTAGCATTTTATTTCTCTTGACTATATAAAAATATCAGAGATTATTAGCTAACAATGGAGCACTATTTAATTAAATTTTAGGAGGTTTAGTAATGTGGAGTAGGCTGGTTATAATGTTTTGTTTTTGTTTTTTGATTACTGGTATAAGTTCTTGCCCAAAAAAAGGAATGCAAACTACAAATAAAGCAAGTCCTGCAGTTAAGCAAGTAGGTGATAAAAGAATTTTCTTTGGTTATGATGAATTTAATATTACTGAAGCAAGTGCAGATATCTTATTAGATGTGATAGCAATATTACAAGATAATCCTGACGCGCAAGTTGTTTTAACAGGTCATACTGACAATCGTGGTCCCCACGAGTATAATCTTGCTTTAGGTACTAAAAGAGCGGATTCAGCTAAAAAGTTTATGGTTAATTGCACACCGTATTTGGAAAAGAGGATTAAAACTGCTTCTAAAGGAGAAACGGAACCTTTAGTTCAAGTTAAAGATAACTCTAAAAATTCGAAGTATGAAAAAGAGCATGCTAAAAACCGTAGAGTGGAATTTTCGTTCTCTGGGATCAAAAAGTAATTTTTTTCAAGCTAATAACCTTAGGTTTTTAGAAATAAAGCTTAGGGTTGTTACTTTTTAAGTATTCTTATGAATGAAGTTAGAGTTACTATTTCAAAGTATAATTGACAATTTTGCTGTTTGTGGCAATAAGGTAGCAGTTGCAGTATCTGGTGGAATAGATAGTATAGTTTTGCTGCATTTGATAATTAATTGGACAAGGAAAAATAATTTTCCATTTCCTACGGCATTAATAGTAGACCATAGATTACGTCCAGAATCTCAGGAAGAGGCTAATTTTGTTTCAAGATATGTAAAGCAACTTGGAGTAGAGTCATTTATATTAAATTGGGAAAGGCAAAGTATTGCAGGCAATATTCAATCCCAAGCAAGAAAAGCACGATATAGATTACTAACAAAATGGTGCACAAATAATAATATTGAATATCTATTTGTTGCTCATCATAGAGATGATCAAGCGGAAACATTTCTGCTGAGATTAGAACGCGGTAGCGGCATAGATGGGCTATCATCCATGGACTATAAGTCTTTTTCTCACGGTGTTTGTATACTAAGACCGTTATTAGATTTTAGCCGTGGTGATATTGAGAAGTATGCAAAGTTTTATCAACTAAAGTGGGTTGAAGATAGAAGCAATCAAAATGTGAAATATAAACGCACTTTGTATCGTAACTTACTTAATGCAAGTGATAACCAAGACATTTTAACGCAACGAATATGTCTTTCTGTTCTTCACATGAAAAGGGCTGTACAAGCGTTAATGTACTATACAAGACTTGCTTTTGATAATTGCGTTAATATACATGATCTCGGCTATATTGAAATCAAACTTGATGAATTTTATAAAATACCAGAGGAAATAGCTCTAAGAGTTTTTCTTTATTCCATTATGGTGATTGGAAATAAACATTATAAACCACGATATAATAATCTGACTTTCATATTTAAAAAAATATTGGATAAAGATTGTGATATCAACCACACTTTTTCTGGATGTAAAATAAAGAAATACGAAGAAAACATCTTAATCATCAGAGAATCATCAAAGATAGCAGCAGTATATGTAAATTTACCTGACAATAAACCTATACAATGGGACAATAGGTTTAGTTGTACAATACTTGGAAGTGACAAGTGCCAAGTAACTATTGCTCCATTAAAGAAGACACAAAAAATCCCTGAATCTTTGAGGAAATACTGCTGTTGTTCTGAGGTTTTATATTCTTTACCTATAGTACACAAGGATGAAAAAATACTGACATATCCTTACATGCATCATAACACTAATGATGTAGCAAAGTATATTATTAGCTGCACAATAAGAGAAAATTTGATTAACCATTTATTAGATGAAGGTATGCATTCCTTGCAAAATTAAGGAAATAATAAGTGAGGAGTACACTGTTTTATATCATATTCAACTCCAAATTTTTTCATAAGGTGGCCATGTGACTTATGTAAATAAGGATTTAATTTGCAAAGTTTCTTTTTATGAACTCTACTCCCAATTTTATTCCCTCATCATTAATCATATGCCCTAGCAAATGAATAGGATGTCCCTCAGCATTTATTCCATTTTCCTTTAAGGCTTCAACTGCTAAGTCAAGAGATGAAAAAGGCACAACATCATCAGCATCTCCATGAATGACGCATATAGCAGGTTTTGATTTTATCTCCGATGCAACTCGTGACGGTGCAATAAACCTACCTGAATACGCAACAACCGATGCACAAGGTTGTATACGAGTTAAAGATGTATGTATTGCGAGCATTGCTCCCTGAGAAAATCCAACTAGAGAGAGTTGTGCATCTTTTAAATTCAATTCTTTTAGTTTTGCATCAATAAATTTATTTACAATTAATGCAGCATTTTTTACTCCATTATATAACGCTTTTTCACTACGGTCTTCTAGACTGAACCATTGATAACCATCACCCATTTCCCTATTAAAAGGAGCATTAGGTGCTACAAAATGTGACTCAGGCAAAGATTTACTCATAACTTTAGCAAGGTGAATAAAGTTATCACCACTTGAACCCCAGCCATGTAGAAAAACAATCAAATTGTTTTTATTTCCACCTTCACAAACTTCTGGACCATTAATTTCAATCATTTCTTTTCCTTTTAATATACGTAACTCTAGCACTGAATTTTAAGTTTGTAAAATCTTATACAAATTTGCCATCAGAAAGTAGACTTCTTGTGAAATTAGCATAAAGGACCTGCTGCAAATCATGGTGACAAGATGAAGAAAATGTGATAAAAGGTTCACCAAATAAGTAAAAAAACCAACTATGAATTAACCATGGCAGTAAAACTGAGAAATAGAGGGCTTTTTTCGCTTCATGCAGTATGAAATAAGTGTTGAAAAAATATGCACCAGCAGGAGATCTATGTCTGGTATGCCAGCCTATTTTTCAAACATCTAAAAACCGTCTCATCTTTTCTGCAATAAAATCTTCTCTTTTAGCGAAATGAGTGCACTCTTCATACCTTATATGAAATTCCTGTCATCTTTGCCTGTTCGCAAAACCACTGCAGCAAGAGCGCTAAATACCATAAAATCCTGGATTTTAGCGCAATAAATCTGTCATATGAAGGCAATTTTGGAAATTCGGATTTTATACAATAATTTTAGGTGAAATAGGTAGAAAAATTTGAAATTTTTACACGGCGATTGGTGATAAAGCAGAATGATAGTCAAGATCTCTGAGTGCTTCATTCCTGGCGTACGGGTAGGCTTTTTGCCACTTGGTAGCGATTTTTCTGCGAAATTTTTGTCGACTGCATTGCAAAATCGTCGATTAGGCAAAATAATTCTGTTATACTCTTTTTCATGGGAGAGTAGACCAGCGGAACTTCCCCGCCAGCCCCTCATATCTTTATACATAAGTTTTTCGATGTTATTCTATTAATAGAAAAATAACAGAAACAAGTAAACAATATGAAAAAAATTAATGATTGGATAGTTGAAGAAGTGCAAGGAGTTAATTTTGGTGATAAACGTTTAAACGGAAGGTGTATGGACATATTAAATTCATTATCTAATGCACCAAATCATAGTATTCCTATGGCTTGTAAAAGTTGGAAAGAAACAATAGCAGCATACAGATTCTTAAATAATGATAACGTAACACACGATGCTGTACTATCTTCTCATAGAGCATCTACTCTGGAAAGAATTAAGCAAGAAAATATTGTATTAATACCACAAGATACCACAGAGATTGATTTTAGTGGCAGACGAACTATTAGCGGGATGGGATATTTAGGCACAGAAAAAAGTCATGGATTTTATTTGCATCCGAGCTTAGCAGTTACAACCGCTGGATTATGTTTAGATGTACAGTCCCAGAGTATGATGGAAGTATAAATAAATCAGGAAATTTTGTCCACTGATCACATATAAATTCATAAGGGGTAAAACCCTTAAGAGTCTTGAGGAGTTTTGCATAATTGTAGGCCATAACGAAGCTATAAAGATGCTCTTTAAGTTGTTGATGTGATTTATAGTAGTATTTCTTAACTGTAGCATTCTTTAGTGTTTTATTCATACGTTCAACTTGCCCATTTGTCCAAGGATGGCCGATTTTAGTCAGCAATGTTATTTTTCTCACAAGCTCGGTCAAATATGTGCTGAAATATGACGTTCTTAATTGTATGCCGTTATCAGTCAAAATAGTATGGATTTTATAGGGCAAAATCTTTACGCAAAAATTCTGCAGCTATGGCCTTTGTGGCGCTGTTATGAAGCTCAACATAGGCAAATTTGATCTATAGCAACAAACAGCTGTAATTTTCCTTCTTCTGTTCTAACTTCAGCAATATCAATATGCGATTGGATATTGCTTAAATTTCTTTTTGGCTTTTACCTCTCCTTCAATTTCTGGCAACCTGCTAATGCAGTTTCTTTGTAAACAGCGATGCAAACTAGACCGGAGGAATTGTGGCCTGCAAAGAATAAAGACAGTCGTCCAAAGGAAGAAGTGGAAATGCAACAATTATACTCTTCCTCTTTGGTTAAAACCGTTGATCTTGGCTGCTTTGGTCCCATATTCACATCTTTAGTGAATGAACGTTTTTTCCATTTTACAATAGTTTTCGGGATAGCGTTCAGAAAGTTTTGCTATGCTCTCTTGACTATTTTGTATTGCTCTACACACCGCCTCTGTTGTTCTGGCGCACCCATGTAATACTTGATAATTCCTCCTTTGATGGTATTTTTTTCTCATATTTTATTATACCATCACTCTCTGGGACTGTATACCTAGTCCGCAACTGGAGTTAAAAGAATATATATATCAATACAGGAAGGCGAGCCAGTTCATGATAACGATCAATTTCAAATTGATTGAAATTTAACACTTCACCTTGTAATGGTTGTTTAATCGAAAATACTATAAATCAATCTAAATTATTAATTTATTAACCATTATATTTTATAATAGTTATTTTAGGAGACTACTACTGTTTTAGGAGATTACTATGACTTGCAATTTCTTCTCACAATCACATGTACATACATCTTGTTGTCCAGCTTATGCACCGAACGCACACTATATTATTCCACAAGCATCTTATTTTCCTAACTATCATGCACATTATGCACCTACATATACACCTTGTATTTCTAACTTATGGCATCACCATCATGCTGACAATAATCTAGTACTTAATCTTTGCTGTCCACAATCAAAACCTACATCTAAACCTAAAAACCCTACTATTGATAGGTCAAAACTTACAATAGAAGTTAATAAAGATGGTAACCTTGTTCATGCTATTACAAAAGCAGATAGCAATTACAAACAAAAAGAATGCATGAAAAAGCTAAAAAAAGTATCAAATGGTTTTATAATTTCAGGTGGTAAAGTTACAGATAAATGTGAAGATAGTGAATCATGCAGCGCTTGTTTAAAAGCAGTAAATTATTTTTTAAGATACACATGTGCTGGAGATAAAAAACCATCTGCGTATTCTTTTCCTTTTGGTGAGTGAGAAGGAGTTACACCTGCTAAATATCATGTAATGTAATAATAAACATTACAGAGATGTGCAATATGCATCTCTGTCTACCAGTAAAATTTTCCAATTATTTATGATAGAGGTATTTTATGTCGTATAATTTTTCTTATCCATATCAATATGGTACTGAACATCATTGGCCATTTATCACCGGTGATACGTTAGTGCTTAATCTTTTTGCTAATAGCCAACAGTGTTGTTATGATAAGTCTGCAAGTAGTAGTAATCTGAATAGGCCAGCTATTTATTCAAAACCTAATTGTGGTGAATCTTTAAATAATTGGGCAAGGTCAGACGTTACTCCTGATCAAAAACCTTGCCTACCTTGTTCTAATTCAAACCATGATCACAACTCAAAACCTTACCCAGACGATCACACGGGATGCCAACCTAATCGAAAACCTTGTCCTGACACAAACCATGATCACAACTCAAAACCTCACCCAGATGATCACACGGGATGCCAACCTAATCGAAAACCTTGTCCTGATACAAACCACGATCAAAAGCCTTATCCTGATTCAAACCATGATCACAATCCTAATCCAAAACCTCACCCAGACGATCACACGGGATGCCAAGATGATGGAGAGCCGTACACAGTTATTGCTAAAGAAATAACTGCAACCCATGCTGACCCCAATAAAGAATGTGGGTACTATGCGGGTTATTACCAAAGCTATGGCCATGTAGGTCGCTATGGTTTTAATACAGCTTGTATACTCAAAAAGTGGTTTCCTAATTTTTATGAAAATCCTGCTCTCAAAGAGAAATTAGAAAATGCAACTAGTCCTGTGATGGCAGGCAATTTTAAGCTTGCTATTGTAGGTGATAATATTGATTATACGTGGGCAAAGGCTAGTGACATGTGGTGTAGGCAATGTCAGAATAATGATAATGATAAAGCTTGTACATGGGAGCATAATGGTGCTAAGGCTCATAGTACGTGTTATACTGCTGGTAGCAATGGGAGTACAATATATTCTCATAACTTCTTTTCTGAAACAGAGTGTCCTAATCTTATTAGTAGTGAAATTTACGCTAAAGAAAAACCGAAAGAAATATACATAAAGTTAGTAGAACCAATAATACTTTATGACCACTCTACACAAAAAATCATAAGTAGAGATGGTAAGATGACAGATCAAAACTATTTTACCTGCAAAGAGTATATTAATAGTAACTTTACAAATGATGGTAAAGCAGTAGAAAACAGTTGTGATACAGATTATTATAAAGCACAGTGCCAAAGTTGTATTAAAGCATTGGAAGAAGCTCTGTGGACTGCTGAGGATCCAATAAAACTAAAAATTCCTGCTAAAAAACAGGTAGCTTATTTTCCTGATCACAGTGATACACAGAATAAAGATCCTTTTTCTTCTCTTGGTCACAATAAGATGCAGGACGATGAAGCTTCTATTCTTATGGATGATCATAGTTTAATGTAAAGCAGAAGGTCTCTATACTAAT
>NZ_JACVWV010000006.1:23682-36683 GCF_014534705.1 Wolbachia endosymbiont of Pentalonia nigronervosa
ATCCCGAAGCTGAAGGATTTCAGGTTATTCCAAAACGTTGGATAGTTGAAAGAACCTTTGCTTGGCTCTCCAATTTTAGGCGCATGAGCAAAGATTACGAACATTCTCCTCTTACCTCAAAAACCAATATTTTCTTTAATATGATTACCGTTATGCTTAATAAATTAGCTACTTAAATGATTTCAAGACATCTTCTAAATAGAAGTGCCTAATTACACAATACCGTGAATTGTTGCTAAAACTTTTTGTACATCTTCACTTGAAAGTGGTATCAGACCAAGCTTAAATAGATACCCACTTTCAGTGTTGATAGCATCTATTATTTCTTTAATAAAGTCCCTTAACCCATCAACAACATCTATATGCTCTTTTTTTATGTAAAGGTATAAAGGTCTGGCCAGTATGTATTTTCTTGATGATATGTTTTCATAAGTTGGTTCAATTCCTGCAATTGTACTTCCTTGTATTTTATCTTGATTCCTCATTAAAAAGCTGAAACTAAATATACCTAAGGCATTTCTGTTGCTTTTCAATTTTTGTATTATTATATTTTCATTAGCACTGACTTCTATATATCTACCATCATCTCGAATACGACTGCATACTTTCTGTCTCTCTTTTAAATCCTCATAAGTTTCTCTGAAAACTCTTGAATTCATACATGAATACTGATCAAGCATAATAAAGTTGATTAAAGTTTCATATGTACCTGAAGTTTGATACGGACCATAAATTTCAATTTCTGTTTTCGGGAAAAATTTGTTTATGTCAGACCAAAACTTCTTATTATTTTGTATTAATTTGTTATCCCCTTGTGAATATTCTGACAAAGCATCAAATAAATCCTTTTTTGTAAGATCAAACCTATAGCTCTGATTCGAATTTGCAACAACAATGCCATCATAACCTATTATAATCTCTATTATTTCATTAACTTTATTCCTTTTACATAATTCCCTTTCTACTTCTTTCATCGGACGAGATGAAGTAGTAATATCTGGTGTATCTTCCCCTACTCCTGAACAAAACATTTTAAACCCTGCCCCACTTCCTATTGATTCTACAACTGGAGTCTTAAAGGAAAACACGCGATTAAACTCTTCAGCTATGAATGAAATAAAGGGAAAGACCGTTGAAGACCCAACAATTCTAATATATTCCCTTGCTTCAGCGTTTGATTGAGGTACAAAAACTATGAAGATAAAAATAAGTAAAAAATTTCTAAGCATTACAAAAACATAAACTTATAGGAAAAGATTAAGACTAAAAAGACTTATTTGTCAAATTCATATTAGCAGTGTAGAACAGCAAAATTGTCAGACCCCTCTTTTTCAGATATAATTAAAAAAAATTCTTTATGTAAAAATGAAAATAAAAAGAGCTTTAATATCAGTTTATGATAAAACGAATATAATTAACCTTGCATCATTTCTGGCACAGCAACAGATAGCAATTCTATCAACAGGTAATACATATAAGATTCTATCTGAAGCAGGAATAAAAACGCAGGAAGTGTCAGATTACACACAATCTCCAGAGATATTGGGTGGTAGGGTAAAAACTCTACATCCCAAAATTCATGGTGGAATACTTTTTGATAGAGAAAAACACCAAACTGAAATGCAAGACTTAGGTTTTGAGTGTATAGACCTGCTGATAACCAACTTATATCCATTCTGGGAAACAGTTAATAGCAATGCAAGTGAAGAGCAGATTATAGAGCAGATAGACATAGGAGGAGTAGCTCTCATTAGGGCAGCTGCAAAGAATTTTCGTTTTACCACAGTTATTTCAAACATTAAAGACTATGAAGCACTACAAGTAGAAATGACAAAAAATAACAATGAAACAACACTGGAATATAGGCAAAATTTAGCAACTAGAGCCTTTGCTCTCACTGCACATTATGATTTTAACATCTATAGCTGGTTTTTATCTCGAAATGAGAGTGATGAATTGCCAGAATTTTTTGCACTGTGTGGAGATAAAGCACAAGAGTTGAGGTACGGTGAAAACCCTCACCAAAAAGCTGCATTTTATAGCAGCAAGTTTCCGTTGGAAAAGATCCATGGAAAAGAATTAAGTTATAATAATATAGTAGACATAGAGTCTGCAATTAATATTATTTCTGAATTTGAAACACCAGCAGCAGTGATAATAAAGCACAATAATCCGTGTGGAGTTGCAATTGGCAACAATGTTTTAGAAGCGTACAAGAAAGCTCTATCATGCGATAAGATAAGTAGTTTTGGTGGTATAGTTGCTTTCAATCAAGAAGTGGACTTAAAACTTGCAGAAGAGTTGAGCCAGATATTTTTAGAAGTAATAATAACACCATCGATCAACAATGAAGCTCTAAAAATTCTGCAAGGAAAGAAAAACTTAAGAATAATTTTACATAAAGATTTTGTGCAGAGTAATAAATACCAAGTTAAAAATGCCGTTGGTGGATTTTTAGTACAAGAAAACAATAATCACAAGATAACACAAGAAGAAATGCAGCAGGTCACTGCATGTGCTGCAACAGAAAAAGAAAAAGAAGATCTTATTTTTGCTTGGAAGGTGTGTAAACATGTAAAATCAAATGCCATCGTGATAGCAAAAGATGGCAGTACTATCGGCATTGGCGCAGGACAAACAAGCAGAATAGACAGTGTAAATATTGCAGTAAGGAAAGCAGGTGAAAAATGTCAGGGTGCAGTGCTTGCCTCAGATGCATTTTTTCCTTTTTCAGATAGCATAATAGAAAGTGCAAAACATGGAATCACAGCTATAATTCAACCAGGTGGCTCATTAAAGGACCAGGAAGTGATAACAGCTGCAGATGATAATAAAATTTCCATGTTCTTTACTGGTATTCGTAGTTTTTCTCATTGAATTGCTTTATTTGAATTACTCTGTAGGTAAAGCGTTAAGACGATGAAAGTATATAACTTAATACTCCACCGCTTTTTAAATATTCTACTTCAGTTAATGTTTCAACACAGCATTTTAGCAAAATTGGTTTATCACTTTCCCTTACCACACACTCCAAATTTGCATGCGGCATTATTTCTCCTTTGATACTAACTATTTCATTGCCGTTAAACATTTTTCTAGTCATTCCCTCTGGGAATGCAAGTGGTATAATACCCATGCCAATTAAATTAGATCTATGTATACGCTCGAAACTTTCTGCAATTACAGCCTTGACTCCGAGAAGCAAAGTACCTTTTGCTGCCCAATCTCTACTTGAACCTGTACCATATTCTTTACCAGCTACAATGATTAAAGGTACATTATTTTCCTTATAACGCATCGCTGCATCAAAGATCGGCATAGTTTCTCCTGAAGGAATATGTTTTGTATAGCCCCCTTCAATGCTAACCATTTCGTTTTTTATTCTGATGTTAGCAAAAGTACCGCGCATCATAACATTGTGGTTACCACGGCGAGATCCATAGGAATTGAAGCCCCTAGGTTCAACCCCAAGCTCCTTTAAATATATACCTGCAGGACTATTTGAAGCTATATTGCCAGCTGGAGAAATATGGTCAGTAGTAACGCTATCACCAAGTATTGCCAATATCTGTGCGTTTTTTATATCAATTACGTTATTCCCAAGTGACAAATTATCAAAATAAGGTGGATTTTGTATATAAGTACTGTCTGCATTCCAATTATAAATTTCTCTTTCTTCACACTCTATCTCTTGCCAGTACCTATCACCAGAAAAGACATCATTATACTTCTGTATAAACATTTCACGCGTCACAACTTTGTTAATGCATTCTTCTATCTCACGATTTGTCGGCCATATGTCTTTTAGATATACATCATTGCCATCTTTATCCTTACATATAGGATCTTTAGTTAAATCTATCTTCACAGTACCTGCAAGCGCATAGATGACAACAAGCGGTGGAGATGCTAAGTAATTGGCTTTTACTAAAGGGTGAATCCTTCCTTCAAAATTACGATTACCAGATAAAACTGCAGCAACAGTCAGATCCCTATCCTTAATACTGTCTTCAATATCCTTATTTAATGGACCAGAGTTTCCGATACATGTAGTACAACCATATCCAACTAAATTGAAGCCTAGAGTATCTAAACTCTCCTGCAAATTAGATTTATCTAAATATTCTGTTACTACTTTTGATCCTGGTGCAAGGGAAGTCTTAACCCAAGGCTTAGATGTTAACCCAAGCTTTACTGCATTACGTGCAACAAGACCTGCTGCAATCATCACGCTTGGATTAGAAGTGTTCGTGCAACTTGTTATTGCTGCAATGACGACACTGCCATCTTGTAATTTATCACTCTCTCCGGTTTTTTTAACAGAGAACGATGTGGAAAAAGACTCTGCAACCTGCGATAGAGAAATCTTATCCTGCGGTCTTTTGGGACCAGCCATGACTGGCTCGATGGCAGATAAGTCAAGTTCCAATTTATCAAAAAATGTAATATCTTCACCTGTGTACCACAACCCCTGCTCTTTGGCATATACCTCAACTAGCTTGATTAATTCTTGCGGACGACCAGTCAAATGCAGATAATCTAAAGTTTTTTGATCTATTGGAAAGAATCCACAAGTTGCACCATATTCAGGAGCCATGTTTGCTATGGTTGCTCGATCGGCAAGAGATAAATTGCTTAAACCGCTACCATAAAATTCCACAAATTTACCTACCACCCCTTTTGTTCTTAAAATATTTGTAATTGTAAGTACTAAGTCAGTGGCTGTAACCCCTTCGGCAAGCTTACCTGTTAATTTAAACCCTACCACTTCTGGAATAACCATACTAATTGATTGGCCAAGCATCACAGATTCAGCTTCTATGCCACCAACACCCCAACCCAGAACTGATAAACCATTAACCATCGTAGTGTGACTATCAGTACCAACTACAGTGTCGGGATATATTACTCCTTTATTCTCGTAAACAACTTGTGCTAAATATTCAAGATTTACTTGATGACAAATCCCTGTACCTGGAGGCACCACTCGTAAGTTTGTAAAGGATGATTCCCCCCATTTTAAAAATTGATACCTTTCTAAATTTCTTTTGACTTCTAATTTAACATTTTTATCGTATGCAGAGTTATCTCCATAGCTATCTACCTGCACGGAATGGTCAATCACAAGATCCACAGGTACTGATGGATTGAT
Organism: Wolbachia endosymbiont of Pentalonia nigronervosa; assembly: GCF_014534705.1. Classification (GTDB taxonomy): domain Bacteria; phylum Pseudomonadota; class Alphaproteobacteria; order Rickettsiales; family Anaplasmataceae; genus Wolbachia. The sequence continues at coordinate 28,835 of NZ_JACVWV010000006.1, forward strand.
ACCGCGTGTGTTGCCACCATTTTTTTGTACATAGCTGCGCATTGACGCTAAATCCACAATAGCTGGCACTCCTGTGAAGTCCTGCATTAATACTCTTGCTGGCTTGTAGCTAATTTCATGCTTAACATAATTATTAACGCAATTTGCTAGTGTTCTTATATCATCTAACTTGACATTCACGCCATCTTCATTACGTAATAAATTTTCAAGCAAAACCTTAAGAGAGCATGGTAATTGAGTAATATTTATCCCCAAAAACTTACTAGCAATATTTAGACTAAAGTAGTTATATGATTTCCCATCAATATTTAAGACTGCTTTTGAATCTAGAGAATTACTCATTTCATTTAAATGTTACGTTAGAATAGATATATTACAACATATTAGTTAAAATTAGAATGATTACCATTGCTTTTTTGTTGTTTACTCTGTTCCTCATACATAACCTCAAAATCTATAGGGTCTAACATAAGAGGGGGAAAGCCGCCACTACTGGTAATTCTCGCTATTATCTCTCTTGCAAAAGGGAAAAGAAAAGTGGGACCACTGACAAATAAAGCTCGCCTTAATTCCTCGTCACTATAAGATGCAACATTCTCTATTGAAAAAATACCGCAATATTTTGCGTCACAAATAAAAGCTATACCGTCTTTTATTTCTGTATCTTTTACTGTTGCTTTAATTTCTATATGTAAAGTAATCTCATGAAAAGATTTTATATCGTCTACTCCTTCTTTATCTTCTGTTCCCTCCAATTTTACTGAGTTTATGTTAACCATAACACTGATATCAGGGGCTTTACTTGAAGCAATAAACGGTGAATTTGGATTTTCAAATGACAAATCCTTAATATACTGACCATGAATTTTCATTTTTTGTTGCGGCATTTCCACCCCTCCTTTAATTAAATTTAATGTTTATTTATACAATATTACGTGTATTATAGCAAGATAGCAAATTTTAGTTTAATTTCAATATTACGGAGTAATTTACTTATGGTAGAACTTGTCATATATGCTTTATTAGCAGCTTTCATCTTTTCACGTTTGTACAGTTCTTTAGGCAAATCAACCAACTTGAACTTAAGAACATTAACTAACACATTAAATATAAGAAAAATGAAAGAAAATGTGTTAGAAAATACTGAAGATTTCATTGATGATAATGATGAAAACATAGATGTTTACGAGCAGATATTGAAGAAAAACAAAAATTTTTCTATTTCTCATTTTATGAAAGGTTCAAGCATAGCTTTTGAATTGATAATAAAATATTTTAACCAAGGTAATTTAAAGCAACTCAAGCCCCTCGTAGATAAAGATTTATACAATAGTTTTACAGAAAAAATCAAGCGCCGTGAAGAGTTAGGCGAAAGTCATGAGTCTGTAATTGTTTCTATCATCTCACAGAGAATCGTAGAAATGAAATTAGTGAAAAACATGGTATTTATTGCTGTAGAATTCCTTTCAGAGCAAATCAACTTCACTAAAGATAGTAAAGGAGATATCATTTCAGGCAACACATCCACTATTAACAAAGTTGAAGATGTATGGCAGTTTAAAAAAAATACTAACTCATCAGACTTAAATTGGTTACTTATTTCCATTAACTATGAAAAAGCAGATGCTAATAATGATTTAGCAACAAATAGCAAGTATCATTGATTTTGTGAGGCTAACATAATGCGTGAAGTAGTACTTGATACTGAAACAACTGGTCTTAGCATTGAATCAGGCCACCGAATCATTGAAATAGGCTGTGTGGAATTAAAGAACCGTATTCCAACAGGCAATGTCTTCCATCAATATCTCAACCCTGAAAGGGATATACCATATCATTCTTTTAAGATTCATGGAATTAGTGAAGAATTTGTACAAGATAAACCATTATTTTCAGACATAGCATCTGCGTTTCTTGACTTCATAGCTAATGACGTTTTAGTAATTCATAATGCTATATTCGATGTAAAATTTCTCAATATGGAACTAGGCAGGATCAATGCTGGGGAAATTTCTCCTGACAGGGTAATAGATACGTTACCTCTTGCGCGAAAGAAATTTGCAGGATCTCCTGTGTCCTTAAATGCATTGTGTAAACGTTTTGATATATCACTCGAGAACAGAGAACTGCATGGTGCATTAGTGGATTCCCATTTGCTTGCAAAAGTATATGTTGAACTTACAGGGGGATTACAAACTCTTTTGTTTAATAATGCAGACGATCAAGATGACAACTCCGCATCTTTGCGACCCGGAACACAAACTTTGCCTCATAGAGAACATCTTCCAAGCGATGATGAAATCGAAGCTCATAGAAAATTATTGGAACAGATCAACAATGCACTTTGGAAGAAATATATTGGATAAACTAGCAAGTAAAGGTATAATACAGTTTTACTTGAGGTTATCCCATGATAAAATTCGTAAGGCTCTTGTCTAATTTATTAATAGTACTTGCAGCTGTTTTTTTAGGTTATTGTTATTTTGTTAAGAGAGGCATTTTTACTCCAACAACAACAACTCACAATGAAGAAGTTGCAATAGGCGGAAATTTTTCACTAATTAATCAAGATGGCCAGGTTATACATAGTAGCGATCTTAAGGATAAGTATAAGCTAGTTTTCTTTGGATTTTCCTCATGTAAACGTATCTGCCCGATGAATCTTGGCATTATTTCTGAAGCATTAGCAAAGTTAGACGAGAAAACTCATGATAAGCTACAAACATTTTTCATTACAGTTGACCCTGAACGTGATAATGTTAAAAGATTGAAAGAGTTTCAACAACAATTTGATCACAGAATACAGATGTTAACTGGTGAAAAAGAAAAAATAAGTGAAGTAGTTACAAAATATAGGGTTTATGTCAATAAAATAGGTGGAGAAGAAGAAATCAACCATTCCTCAATAATATATCTCATTGATCCTCATGGAAAATATGTCACACACTTTGCACTTGATCTGAATTCAGACAAAAATCAATCTGATAAAATTTTAGTTGGGATAAAAAAGCACATAGTTATAGGCTAAATTCATGTATGGTCCCAGAGTATGATGGAAGTATAGTATTACCCTCATCTTTATTATCTCCATTTATATCACACTTTTCTTACTTTGCAAATACTTTGCAGACACCTTCTTAGTGAATGAACGTTTTTTCCATTTTATAATAGTTTTTGGATTGAGATGGTAGCGTTCAGAAAGTTTTGCTATGCTCTCTTGACTATTTTGTATTGCTCTAGGCACCGTCTCTGTTGTTCTGGCGCACCCATGTAATACTTCTCCCATAGCCCCTCCTTTATTGATGATGTTATCATACCACTATATAGTGGGACTGTACACCTAGACCGAGAATGCATCAACAAAAGGACCTTTTTCTTCTTGTTGGTCAAGCCATTACAGAAGTCTATCATTTGGTTTAGGAAATGCTATAGGTTTTGCAAGAGGTCTATTGGCACTAAAGTTATTTACCAACACAAAAAGTACTAAATACACTATCCAATATTTCTTCAACACTAATAATTCCTGTAATTTTTCCAAGTTCTACTGCAGCAAGTCTTAAATCCTCAGACATTAATTCAATTGGTTTACTGATATTAAAACGCTGTAAGTGTTCCAACGCCCTCTGTATACAATTTCTATGCCTTTGCCTTGTTATTAATGGAGTTTCCTTATCACACCAAAATTTTTCTTTCATTTTTTCTTTAATTAGTGAAATCAAATGACTCGTGCCTATTTCCTTCACAATAGAGATAGGCAAAAAATCTGTATCCCCAATTCGTATGGTTTGATTATCAAGAATAGACCTCTTTCGCAACTCAATTTCTGTGGCAATTTTGTTGTCGAAGCTCTCCTCAACTGCGGTGCTCTTACCGTAAATCGGTTTCGAAAGAGGTTTAATATCATCAGCCTTACTCAGCACATAGATAGTATCACTATCTGCAGTGTGACAATTTAGACTATGACGCTGATTAAATGGCAATAGTTCTATTCTAAGATCAGCTTCAGAAGAACGTTTTTTTGCTCGCTGTATACCTTCAGACTCTATTGGGTCTAAACTTTCACGAATTCCAGCAGTATCAGAAAGAATAATTGGATACCCACCAATATCAATATGAGCTTCAAGCACGTCCCTTGTTGTACCTTCATATTCAGAAACAATAGCAATATTACGTTTAGCTAAATAATTAAATAATGTTGATTTACCGACATTCGGCTCACCGGTAATGACAACGTGCAGACCTTCACGTAGCCTTTCACCGCGTCTTTCATCATTTATATGATTTAGTATTGATTGAATAAGTGTTTGAACCTCCTGATTGATTTTTATTAGCTCATCTTCTTGTGTTGTAATATCTTCAGGAAAGTCTATGTACGCTTCAATTTTAGATTGTGTCTTTATTAACACTTGCCTCCAATGACTGTATAATCTTTCTAATTCCCCTGAAATCTGCTTAATTGCTTGTTTCGCTTGCAATGTTGTTTCAGCATCAATTAAATCTGCAATCCCCTCTATTTGAGTTAAATCAAATTTACCGTTTAAAAATGCCCTAAGTGAAAATTCTCCAGGCTCTGCCATGACAAAGATTTTTGCTAGCTCGTCCAAGACATTTTTAATCACAGCCTTGCTCCCATGCACCTGTAGCTCTATCACATCTTCACCGGTAAAACTATGTGGCGCAGAAAAATAAATCATTATTCCACTATCTATCAATTGATGAGATTTATCATACAGATCAATAAGAGTAGCAAACCTGGGCTTAATTTTTTTATCGATATCGAAGTGACTTAAAGTTTTGAGTGCATCATTTCCTGAAATTCTAATGACTGCAACGCTAGATTTTCCGAATACCGTTGTCAAAGCAAAAATTGTTCTTTCTGTATCGTATTTTTTACCATTTTTCATACAAATATTTTACTTTCAATAATATTATATATCAATAGGAACGTAAGACGTTGCCAGTAAACAATTTTTGGTGTATCATTAACATTATGGATAAGGATAGGTTAGTATGCTTAGGAATTATTACTTCTCCTCATGGAATTAAAGGAGCTGTAAAAATCAAAACTTTCACTGAAAAACCTGAAAATATTTCTTCGTATGGTGAACTAATCAACGGTGATGAAAGTTACAAAATAGATTCAATATCTATTGCAGGAGATAATTTAGTAATAGCTACACTTAATGGTGTAAATTCTCGCAATAAAGCAGAACTATTGCGGAATAAGAAGTTATATACAACACAGGACAAGTTGCCAGAATTGGACAATGAAACCGAGTTTTATCACAATGATCTTATAGATATGGAAGTAAGGCTAGAAAATGAATCATACGGTTATGTAAAATTCGTACATAATTTCGGGTCAGGAGACATATTAGAAATTTTAGTAACCAGCACAAAAAAAAATGTTATGTTACCGTTTACTAAAGAAATATTTCCACACATAAACGTTAAAAAGAAGTATATAGTATTAAGCATACCAGAATTCATTGATTAACCACACAGTTCCAGAAACTCTCGACCATATTAAGGAAAATAAAAACTTTGATTTTTAGATAAAAGCTATTTATAATGAAGGCAAAAGTTAATCCTATGGCAGAAAGAGCAAATGATATCAGACCCGGGCAAGTCCTGGAACATAACGGTAGTTTATTTCAAGTTGTAAGTATCATGCACACTCAACCTGGTAAAGGTGGAGCGTATATACAAGCTGAAATGAAAAACATTAAAACCGGAGCAAAGCATTATGAAAGATTTCGCTCTGACGCATCAATAAAAAGAGCAATTTTAGATGAAGAAGAATACACTTACCTTTTTACTGAAGGAGAAATTGTCAATCTTATGCACCCCAGTAATTATGAGCAGATTACCATCAATCTGGGCCTATTTGGAGAAAAAAAAGTGTATTTACAGGATAACATGAAAGTTAAAGTGGTAACTTATCAAGATAAAATCATTTCTGCACACGTGCCTGATTATGTCACACTTATTATCAAAGAAACAGAGTCTGTTATAAAAGGACAAACTGCCACTGCTTCTTATAAACCTGCAATTTTAGAAAACGGAATGCGCATTAGTGTGCCTCAGTTTATAAAAGAGGAGGATAAGATTGTAGTGTATACTTCTGACGATAGCTACTATGAAAGAGTAAAAGAATAAAAGAATGTCCATCTCATCACCACGAATTAATGTGATGCTTGACGCTGCACGTTATGCATCCAAGTCGATTATGCGTGACTTTAATGAGTTACAGATCTCTAACGTTAAGTCAGCAGATTTTGTTAATAAAACTTATTTGCGCTCTAAAGAGACAATATGCAATATGCTAGGTAATTACAAGCAAGACTACGGTTTTATCTTTGAAGATGATGCTACCCAAGACAGCAATTATTCCTGGCTTATTATGCCTATAGAAGGTAAAGAAAATTTTGCTAGTTGCATTGTTTATTTTGCAATATCGATTTGTCTAATTCACAAAAATAGAGTAGTAGCAGCCGTAATTGATGCTCCAGCCCTGAGGGAAACTTTTTGGGTAGAAGAAAAAAAAGGTGCTTTTCTTGAAGATGCTCGCTCTCGTCACATAAAAATGCGAATGAAAATTCGTGAAGAAGGCTTAATTGATGTTAGCAGCAATTTATTGAATAAATTGCCATTGCAAAATGTACGCTCTCTCGGTTCAACAACTTTGGGTTTTGCATACCTCGCTGCAGGCAGGTATAATGGAGTCATTTACTCTGGTATTGGCGAATATAAGACTTCACTCGGCAAACTCTTTCTCCAAGAAAGCGGTGGAAGACTAACAGAAAACAACGAGTTTGTTATTGCTGGCAAAGTTGAGTAAAAGCTTTGTTGCATAGATTAAGGATAGACCTTCTGTTTATGGTAAGATGAGAAGTACAAATGCACATCGATGATAAATTTGCCATCAATGCACATACTAAAAAAATGGCTACGCTGCACCTCTACTTGTACCTCTTACTATTACCCACAAGTATAGAATACATGAGCAAGTCTCCATCCTTTTGCTAAATCAAAGAGACGTTTCCATCCATTTCACAAAGCTATAGGACCTGGTTCTAGGTGTACAGTCCCACTATATAATGGTATAATAACATCATCAATAAAGGAGGAGTTATCAAGTATTACACACCCCAACTTGTATCTTTAAAAAGTAAGGCATTATAGCTAAAGTGTCTTGCAGGGAAGGTGAAGCTGAACCCCAACTTATGCCAATAAGGCCGATCCATAGATTTTGCTCCCTTCCCAACATAGAGTTAAAAGACTGGACAGTATCTTTGGAATCATATCCCGTATAACAAGGTTAGTCTAAACTCTCAATTTTATTTATAGTTTTGGAGGCTAGTTTATGCAAGCAAATGCTATTTTAGGTGTAGATATTGCTAAAGAAAAATTTGATGCCTGTTTGTTGATAGATAACAAAGAACGACATAAAGTTTTTCACAATAACCAAGAAGGTTTTGAAAAGCTTGTAGCTTGGTGCAATGGACATGGAGCAGACCTAATTCACATATGTCTTGAAGCAACAGGTTGTTATAGTGAAGATATAGTGAATTTCATGTACGATTTTGGGCATAATGTAAGTGTGATAAATCCAGCTCAAATCAAGGCTTTTGGCAAAAGTGAGCTACTTAGAAATAAAACAGATAAGTCAGATGCTGCCAAGATTGCTAGGTTTTGTATTGCAAATAAACCTCATTCTTGGAAACCTGCTCCTCAGGAAGTTAGACGTTTAAGAGATCTCTACCGTTGTTTGCAAGCACTTAAAGATGACAAGTTACAACAGATGAATCGCTTGGAAAATAAAAATATGGATTTCAGTTGTAAGCAA
>NZ_JACVWV010000007.1 GCF_014534705.1 Wolbachia endosymbiont of Pentalonia nigronervosa
CCAAGGGCTCATTTACCAGCATAAATGCCTTGTATAAGTTGGTATATTGTGCTATAAAGAAGGCAGAGGAAAAATGGACGATGCCTGTGCATGATTGGGCAGTAGCCATATCTCAGCTTGACATTTTCTTTCCTGGAAGATTGAAAATTGAGTTGAGCTAAAAATGTGGTTTGACACAGTTTATTTAACACTCCCTTTTTTTGGTAAAATAAAGCATTTTAGGCGGATTTTTTCTCGATTTGACAAAACTGCAACAGTTTTCATGGGCTTTTTGAACTTCGTTGGTACTCTCATATGGCTTGCTTGAATTTTGGTTCACAGAGCCTAGAACGTTTAGCACTACTGTGAAATAAACCAATCTATTTTTGACATATATCACAGAAATAAGTACTGCGGCCATTTTGGCGTATCAATTTAATGGTGTTATTGCAAATTTTGCAAGATTCTTGCATCTTATCATACACGTAAAAATTATTTTGAAAATATCCTATAGAACCTGAAGGTTGTGTGTAGTCTTTTAGTGTCGATCCACCTGCAGTAATTGCATCATGCAGAGTATTTTTTATTTCACCAGCAAGTTTTTCACACTCCGTGTGATTTAAGTCTCCCGCCAACCTTAATGGCGATATGCGAGCTCTAAATAAACTCTCGGAGGCATATATATTCCCTACTCCAACCATTAGCCTATTGTCCATTAACACTGATTTAATATTCGCTTTTTTATTCTTTAGTAATTTTTTGAGATAGCTCCCATTAAATTCATCTGTGAGGGGCTCTATGCCAAGATTATTAAAAAAATTCGTTATTTGTTCTTTATCTAAAGCAATGACTAATCCAAATCTTCTTGGGTCATTAAAAACTACCGAGGTATTATCAGAGAGTGAGAATATTACATGGTCATGCTTATGATTATTGTGTGCATTATATATAAGTTTTCCGCTCATACCAAGGTGCATTATCACAGCTATATCACTGTCTGTGTGCAAAATTAGATACTTACCTCGACGTTTAACATCTTCTATAATTTTATTCTTCAGCAAGCTATCAATATCTTTTGTTACAGGTACACGTAAATCCCAACGATTAACTATTACTTTGCTGATTTGCTTGCTTGTGATTTTATCACGCAAGAAATTACATATTACTTCTACTTCCGGTAGTTCTGGCATTTTGTCTACTCTGCTGCTGTTTTTTTCTTTTTAAGATATTTTGCCTTAAAGCTTTTACTAATCTTTTTTTATCCTCTTCCTTTTCTTTATTTTTATTATTCATTATTATCGTAATATATAAACAGGCCGTTGTAGCTCAGGTGGTAGAGTACGTCATTGGTAATGACGAGGTCCCAAGTTCGAGTCTTGGTAACGGCACACTAATTATACTGATGTGTTGTATATTTTCAATCTCTTGCAAAAAATAAAAAAGTGTATCGATGGCAACCGATACACTCTATACACAAAAGGAAAAAGTGCAAGATTGCACTGTTTTACTTTTGTATATCTATTTTAAATTAGATACTGACATTTTGTGAGTTAACAGGCTCAATTGATAAAGCACTCAGAGAGGAATCTCTTTGCTTTACTTCTGTTTTGTTCGGATTTACTTCTTTTGTTTTACTCGGACCTGCTCTTTCAGTTTGTGACATTAAAATATATTGTTCCTCTTTCCAACTTATAAAGCCTTCTAACTTTTCTATTTTATGTTCAAGTTTCTTGATTTTTGTTTTGTTACTTAAACCTTTAACAAGGTCATTTCCAACACGAATGGTAGTAGGAATAGCACCTCCAACAGCACAAACAGCAGCAGCAACACCACCAATAGCATAACCAGTAGTATGATAACCAACTGCAAAACCACCACCAGCTCCAACAATGGTACCTCCTACAGCACACCCAATAAGACCTTCAGCATATGTAAGATCATTATCATCACCATCTATATCAAGGATTTGAGCAGTCTGAGGAGCAACTAGACCCACAGCAGTACCTCCAACTAGGCCAATAACGGCACCGGGAGCAGCCAAAGCAACACCAGCTGTCTTACCAATTGTGTGTTTATTTACCCATTGACCACCTTTAAACCATGATTTGCTAGCATCACCTAAAGACTTAAAGCGTTTTGAAACAGAATTTCCAAAAGTGCGTGATTCCTGTTTAGATTGCAGCTTTACAATTTTATTTTCGCATTTTTCCTTGCAATTTCTAATAAAATGTAATGAAAAATCAATATGATCATTTTGTATATCAAAATCTTTTTTATTCTTAAGACAAAATTCTCTTATTTTTTGATCAACGTTCTGTTCTGTTCTGTTCTGTGAGGTTTGGTTTTCCCTTCTACACCCTTACCAGATTGTGTTTCATTTTTTACTCGATCTTGTGTTAACATAATTTACCCTTAAAGTTAATATAATAATTAATTTTATAATATTTTTATTAAGAAATCAAGCTATTTTCTAGTTTTAATTGCATTAATATTTTATTTTTAATTTAAAAATGAAAATAGATGAGCACCGCAGAAATTGATTGCCATCAGCTTTAAAAGAGTCTATTTAATACCCTGCCTTGAAGTCAATGCTATCCGCAGTGTTCCTTCATCAAGATAGTCAATTTCTCCGCCCATCGGTATGCCACAAGCAAGGCGAGATATTTTAACATTTAGACCTTTTAGTAATTCAATAATATATTGCACGGTAACTTGACCTTCTAAGGTGGAATTAATGGCAATTATTATTTCTTGAATTTGCAGATCCTTTACTCTTTTATGAATAGTATTAAGATTAAGTTCTTTTGGCCCGACACCATTGATTGCAGATAACCTACCACCTAAAACATGGTACAGACCTGAATATATACTCCCTTTTTCAAAGGCCCATAAATCACCTAATTCTTCTACTATGCACAATAATTTAGAGTCACGTTTTGGGTTGATACAGATAGCACATGGAGATTGCGTATCTAAATTGCCACACATCTCGCATTCTATTATCTGGTGTGCTAACTCTTTCATCAGAGATGCAAGCGGCAGCATAACTTTCTCTTTGTTTTGCAGTAAATGTATCACCACTCTGCGAGATGACGATGGCCCCAGATTTGGTAGTTTAGATAAAATATTAACTAAATTTCTTATATTAGTATTCATTTAAGAAGTCTAATGAGCATCCCACTTGATAGTACTTAAATCTATACCTTCTTGCACCATTTCAAAGAGTGGGCTCATATCACGTAATCTACTAATATTTTTGGTTATAAGCTGTGCAGCATATATAATTTCCTCTTTAGTAGTAAATCTGCCAAGGCCAAATCTGATTGAAGAATGTTCAAGGTCATGGCCGTTATTTAATGCACGGATAACATAAGAAGGTTCAAGAGATGCGGATGTGCAGGCAGAGCCAGAACTTACTGCTAAATCCTTAATTGCCATGATAATTGACTCGCCTTCAACATAAGGAAAGCTAATATTTAAATTACCGGGAATTCTGTTTTCATAATCACCATTTAATACAATATCAGAAAAAGCTTCTTTTATTTCGTGATATAAAATATCTCTGAGTTCTTGTAATCTTGTTGTTTCTTCCGCCATTTCTTCTTTAGCAATCCGTGCCGCTTCGCCGAAACCAACTGCAAGCGGTGTTGGAACTGTTCCAGAACGCATGCCTCTTTCTTGACCACCCCCATTAATCAAGGGTACCAATCTCACACGAGGATTTTTTCTACGTACATATAGTGCACCTATTCCCATAGGTCCATAAATTTTATGACTAGAAAGACTCATCAAATCAATATTCATTTCGTTTACATCTACTGGAATTTTTCCAAACGCTTGCGCCACATCAGTGTGAAAGAATACATTGTGTTTTCTGCATATTTCACCAATTTCCTTCATAGGTTGGATTATCCCTATTTCATTATTTACCATCATTACTGAAACTAAAATTGTCTTGTCAGTAATTTCTGCTTCAAGTTTTGATAAATCTATCATTCCATTTTGTTTTACAGGTAGATATGTAACTTTAAACCCTTCATCTTCTAAGTGCCTACAGGAATCCAAAACGCATTTATGCTCAGTGCAGACAGTAACTATATGGTTACCTTTATTCTTATAAAAGTGAGCAACCCCTTTAATTGCCAGGTTATTTGACTCAGTTGCACCTGAAGTAAAAACTATTTCTTTACTATCTGCACCAACTAAATTGGCGATATACTTCCTCGCTTTTTCCACTGCTTCTTCAGCACTCCAACCAAACGAGTGACTACGAGAATGCGCATTACCGAATTCACTGAAATAAGGAATCATTATATCCAATACGCGAGGGTCTACCTTGGTAGTAGATTGATAATCAAGAAAGATCGGTAATTTTATCTTAGTGTTTAACTTTTTTTTATTATCGGAACTCATAAATATAAACTACTACTTGAAATTAATTTAAACATAAAAATTGAGGTAAGTATAGTTTATTTATACGTTTCTAAGAGGTCTATTATCCTGTACAATATGTATTTATATTAAGATCACCGTGTTAGAAAAGTTCAAAATCGAATTTTTATTAAAAGATAAAGTTCCCGCTCAAACCAAGGTTGTTGTTGCCATGTCAGGAGGAGTTGATAGCTCTGTTGCTGCAGCTTTACTACATAACCTCGGATATCAAGTAATAGGTGTAACTCTTCAACTATATAGTGGTAGCAGCGCAAAAAAAGGTGCATGCTGTGCTGGACAAGATATTTATGATGCTAAGCGCGTCGCTGAAAGTGTCGGGTTTCCTCATTATATTTTAAATTACGAAGAAGTATTTAAAAAGGAGGTAATAGAAGACTTTGTGAATACTTACATGCATGGAGAAACTCCTATACCTTGTGTCAGATGTAACCAAACGGTAAAATTCCGTGATTTATTGCAAGTGACAAAAAATCTTGGTGCAGACGTATTAGTCACTGGGCACTATGTGAGAAGATTAGAAGAAAATGGTAAAGTCAGATTATGCACAGGTATTGATAAAAGCAAAGATCAAAGTTATTTTCTATTTTCAACCACTGCGGAGCAATTAAAATTTCTTCGCTTTCCTTTAGGGGAATTTCATAAAAGCAGCGTGAGAGAGCTTGCAAAGTATTTTAACTTAAAAATCGCTGAAAAACCAGACAGTCAAGATATATGTTTTGTTTCTGAAAATTATAGTAAAACAATAACTAAGCTAGCCCCACAATCTGTGCGCAAAGGTAAAATAGTGAACATGAATAGAGAAATTCTTGGAGAACACAATGGCATTATAAATTTTACTGTTGGACAAAGAAAAGGCCTTGGTATTGCCAACGGGGAACCTCTTTATGTCGTAAAAATCAATGCAAAAGATAATGAAGTAGTGGTTGGTCCCATAAATATGTTAATGCAAAAAAAAATATTTATAAAAGAGTTAAATTGGCTAGAACAACCACAGGAAGGCCAAGAAGTAACTGTGAAACTCAGATCATCACATACAGGAAGTTTAGCAACAATACATTCCACTGAAGAAAAAAATAAAGCCTGTGTTATTTTAAATAATGATTATTTTGGAATCAGTCCAGGTCAAGCTTGTGTAGCATATAAAGGTGAGCAGGTCATTGGCGGTGGATGGATATTAGATAATCTATAGTAAAACCCTCCGAGCATAATTTCATTATGCAAAACAATAGACCTCTTGCGAAACTTAATTTCTGATAGCAATTTTATTGTCGATACGCTTCTCAACTGCGGTGCTCTTCTCCTCTTACCATAAATCGGTTTCGAATGCTGACGAGCTTCTTACATAGCTGTAGAAAGCAATTCATAGATCAGGTGGTGAGCTGTCATATTACTTAAACAAGTTTGTGGTTTAGCTTCTGTTGCATACAAGTGGAGTATATCTGGAATTTTGCCGCAATTATCACTCCTGATAGCTTGATATATTTCTAACTGCATTTCAGCAAGGTTTATTGACTCACCGGCCTGTATGCCATACTCATCTCTTATCCGTTCTTCAAACTTTTCTGTAATATTTAGTGCATAGCTTTGTGCTTCAGCTTGTGCTTCAGCTTCTAGCAAGGACACAGATTGTGCTGCTGTAGAAACAAATTTTTGACCCGTAACCTTCCTTATCAGTATATCAAGTAACATTATTGCACCATTAATATTAATGCTTTTCACTAATTGCAATATCTGTGATGTTACTCTACCTGCACTACTTGTTACATATTGATCTTCCACTCTAGGACTAGCATAATGTTCAGCGCTACGGATAGCACCTTTTGACTCAAGATAGAGAGTTAACTCTACTCTTTGTGAATCAACCAAAGATAAAGGTGTCTTGCCATAATCATCTTTTAGATTAAAATCAGCTTCTTTAGTATCAATAAGATATTTAACGATGTCCAAGTGACCATTTTCAGTAGCCAAATGTAAAGGTGTTCTGCCATCATTGTCTTTAAGATTAAAATCAGTTCCTTTGACACCAATGAGGTATTTCACTATATCCAAGTTACTGAAGTAAGCAGCCAAATGTAAAGGTGTCCTGCCATCGTTGTCTTTAGAATAAAAATTGGCTCCTTGCCCTATAAGGTATTTAACAATATTTAAGTTATCATTTTCAGCGGCCAAGTGTAAAGGTGTCTTGCCATCGTTATTCTTAGTATTAAAATCAATTCCTTTCTCTATTAGGTATGTCACTATATCCAGATTACCATTTTTAGCGGCATAGTGTAGAAGAGTACTACCATCATTGGCTTTTACATTAAAATCAGTGCCTTTCTCATCAATAAAGTATTTCACCACATCTAGTGTACCATAGTAATAAGCAGTCCAGTGTAAAGGTGTTCTGCCATAATTGTCCTTGAGAGTAAAATCAGCCTTTTTAGTATCAATAAGGTATTTAACAATATCTAAGTTATCATTTTCAGCAGCCAAGTGTAAAGGAGTTCTACCATACTTGTCCTTAAGATTAAAATCGGCTTCTTTAGTATCAATAAGGTATTTTACTATGCCAAACTTACCAGAATGAGCAGCTAAATGTAAAGGAGTCCTGCCATTATTGTCCTTAAGGTTAAAATTAGCTTCTTTGATATCAATAAGGTATTTTACTACATCAAATTCACCGGCATAAGCAGCAAAATGTAAAGGAGTCCTATTGTCATTATCCTGACGATTAAAATCAGCACCCTTTTCATCAATAAGGTATTTTACTACATCTAATTTACCGGAATAAGCAGTCCAATGTAAGGGAGATCTGCCGTCATTGTCTTGCACCTGAAAATCAGCTCCTTTAGTATCAATAAGATACTTCACAGTATTTAAGTAGCCGCTTTCAGCAGCCAAGTGCAAAGGAGTTCTACCATCGTTGTCTTTAAGAGTAAAATCAGCACCTTTAGTATCAATAAGGTATTTCACTGTATCTAATTTACCAGAAAAAGCAGCCCAATGTAAGGCAGTCTTACCGTAATTATCTTTAAGAGTAAAATCAGCACCTTTAGTATCAATGAAGTATTTGACAATATCCAAGTTACCATTTTTAGCAGCCCAGTGTAAGGAAGTTCCACCATCGTTGTCTTTAAGAGTGAAATCAACCCCTTTAGTATCAATAAGGTATTTCACCACATCTAAGTGATTATTTATAACAGCCCAGTGTAAAGCACTCCTATCTTTAATATCTAAGCTAACCCCTTGACTAATATAACTTTTAACCAAATTAAGATCACCTTGCCTTACAGCGTTAATTAAGTCAAGTTGTGGTAGTTGTTTTAAAAAGCTTTTTACCTGAATTGAAGTAGCTAAGTCTAAAGGAGTATTGCTATTACTGGTTTTAGCATTAATATTGGCCCCTTTATCAATAAGAAATTTAACAGTATCTAAATTACCTTGCGATGCGGCATAGTGCAGAGGTGTCCAGCCATTTCTGTCAATACTGTTAATATAAGCATTATTGTGAAGTAAAAACTCAATAACATTTTTATGGCCACCTTGAGCAGCAGCATGAATAGGTTTCTTGCGGTCGATGTTAGTACTTATAGCACTAACATTAGCACCCTTATTAACAAGAAATTTAACAATTTTTAAGTGACCTTTCCATGCAGCATAGTGTAGTGGCATCCAACCATTTTCATCAATACTATTAACACTAGCACCTTTGTTGAGTAAAAATTCTACGATACTTTTATGACCTTCCTTAACAGCAACATGTATTAATTTATTACAATCAATAATAGTAATATTAGCACCTCTACTGATAAGAAATTTAACAGTGCTTAATCTACCTTGCAATGCAGCATAGTGCAGAGGTGTACCGCCATTGTGATCGACATCATTAACATTAGCACCTTTACTGAGTAAAAGTTCTATAATATTTTTACGGCCATATTGAGCAGCAATATGTATCGGTCTACTCTGATCGGGAGCAGTACTCACAGCATTAACATCGGCACCTTTGCTAATAAGAAATTTAGCAGAGCTTAAGTGACCTTGCAGTGCAGCATAGTACAGAGGAGTCCAGCCATCTTGATCAACATCGTCAACACTAGCACCTTTGCTGAGCAAAAGATCTATTACATTTTTATGATCATATTGAGCAGCAACATGTATCGGCTTTTTACGATTAGCAGAATTATCCATAGCGTTAATATTGGCACCTTTATCAATAAGTAGTTTAGCAGTTGTTAAGTATCCTCTCGATGCAGCATAATGCAGAGGTGTCCAACCATTTTTATCAATATCATTAACATAAACGCCTGTGCTGAGTAAAAACTCAATAATATCTTCATGATCACCCTGAACCGCAACATGAATAGGTTTACTATGATTAGTACTGATAGCATTAATATTAGCACTTTCGTCAACAAGAAACCTGACAACGTTTAAGTGACCGTGCCGTGCAGCAAAATGTAAAGGAGTACAGCCATTTTTATCAACATCATTGACACCGACTCCATTATTGAGTAAAAATTCTATGATATCTTTATGACCTGCTTTAGCAGCAACATGTATTGGTTGGCCATAATTGGCAGTGGTACTTGCAGTGTTAATATGAGCACCTTTACTAACAAGGAACTTAACAATGCCTAGGTGACCTTGCCGTGCAGCATAATGCATAGGAGTCCAGCCATTGCCAGTGGAAATGTCATGAACACTAACACCTTTATTGAGTAAAAAATCTATCACATTTTTATTGCCATATTGAGTAGCAACATGTATTGGCTTTTTACGATCGGTAGTAGTATCTACAGCATTGATATTAGCACCTTTTTCCGTAAGATACTTGACTACATCTAATTTACCACTGTAGGCAGCAAAGTATAGTGGAGTCCAGTGATAGCTGCCTTGAAGGTTCACATCAAGATGTTTTTCTTCTATAAAATATTTTACTACATTTAGAGCACCTTTTTCTGCAGCTCTGTGAAGAGGTGTGTAACCATATTTATCAGTTTTACGTAAGTCAGCACCTCTACTTATAAGGTATTTTACTATGTCTAGATTACCACTATAAGCAGCTGTATGAAGAGGAGTATAGCCATATTTGTCAGTGTCATATAAGTCAGCACCTCTGTCCATAAGGTATTCTACAATATCTAAATGATCATTCATAGCAGCCAAGTGCAAAGAAGTCAGACCATCACTGGTCTTTACATGAAAATCAGCTTCCTCCTCATGAATAAAGTATTTAACTGCATCTAATTGACCATTAGCAACAGCCAAATGTAAAGGAGTACAGCCATCACTACCAAGAAGTCTAAAATAAGCACCCATTTCTATTAGGTATTTCGTTATGTCCAAAGAAGTAGAAAAATATATAGGGGTATCACCACGTTTATTGGAAGTATTAGGGTGAATCCCTTTTTCTACGAAATATTGCACTATATCCAGGTGACCATTCCAAACAGCAAAGTGTAAAAGAGAATTGCCATAATTGTTCATAGCTCTGAAATCAGCTTCTTTTTGAACAAAATATTTCACCAGATTCAAGTAGCCTCTTGCAGTAGCTAGAAATAAAGGAGTATTACCGTAATTGTCAGTAGCACTTATATCTGCACCTTTTCTTATCAGATATCTTATTACCTCTAAATCGCTGTTTAACACTGCTAAATGTAGGGCTGTGTTGCCGTTATTATCACTTTGATTAAGCGAGGAATCCTTGCCGTCTATGAAATACCTGATTATATCTGCATTGCCACTTAAAACAGCAAAGAGAAAGGGTGTATAACCATTATTGTTCTCTGTATTTAAGTCTACTTGCTGTTGATCGATAAAGTATCTAACTATATCTACATGACCTTGTAAAGCAGCAATATGTACGGGAAGATTGCCATATTTATCTCGTTTATGCGAGTTAAAGTGTCTTTCATCTACAAGATACTTGACTATATTTAAATGACCACCATAAGCAGCCCAGTGCAGTACATCACCTTGTCCAGCACCTTTATCTGCAAGAAACTCAACTATCTCAAAATAGTCACGACTCGCTGCAAAATCTATAGGGCTCATACCGTTCTTATTTCTGCTGTTAATGTCAACCCCTTTGTTATTAACAAGAAATTGTACAATACATAATGCACCATTGTAAGCAGCAAGACCTAAAGGGGTGTATCCATCTTTTTGCTCTGCATATAGGTTAGCACCTTTTTCAGCAAGACGTTTTACTACATTTAAATCACCGCTTTCAACAGCAAAATGAAGAGGTGTATAACCATATTCATCTACACCCTCAATTAATGCACCTTTATCTAGTAGCTCTGAGACAACATTACCCTGCCCACTTGATGCTGCAAGATGCAGCGGAGTTAAGTCATCTTTTCCTTTTATATTTACTTCAGTGCTGTTGGTTGATAATAACTCCAGGGCAACATTTTCTCTTTTAAATTCGATGGCTAAGTGCAGTGGAGTCCAACCGTCTGATGATTGTTCATTAACATTAGCTTTATCATGTTCTATTATCCGTTCAGCTACTTCTAGATTACCAGTCAAAGATGCAAAATGCAGAGCTGTTAAACCTCTTTTAGTTTTAGCATTAACATTAAGTCTGTCTCCTGCTAACGCTAACAAAACTTCAACGGCATCACTATGTCCACCGATTGTTGCTAGATGTAGAGGAG
The DNA here is from genome assembly GCF_014534705.1 of Wolbachia endosymbiont of Pentalonia nigronervosa. Lineage (GTDB taxonomy): Bacteria > Pseudomonadota > Alphaproteobacteria > Rickettsiales > Anaplasmataceae > Wolbachia. The sequence continues at coordinate 11,079 of NZ_JACVWV010000007.1, forward strand.
TAAACCCTTCTTTAGATTGTGCATTAATGTCAATTATACTATCTCGCAATAAGGCAATAATGACATTGCTTTTATCAAAAGAAGCAGCAGTATGTAAAGGAGTATAACCTTCTTGGTCTTGTGCATTAACATCAGTACCTTGAACCTTCATTAAATTGCTTGCAGTATTTGCGTGACCATTTTCAGCAGCAATATGCAAAGCTGTCTCTCCTAAATTGGTTTTTGCGTTGACAGTTGCACCATTACCTGTCAAGTATCTGATAAAACTTCCATGTCCAGCTTCAGCAGCTACATGAATGGGAGCATAATCGTCTACATCTCTGGCATTAACGCTAGCACCTTTACTCCTTAAGAGTGATACGATATAAGAACTACCACTTTCTGCAGCAGCATGAATTGCCTGTCTACCATTTTCATATCTAGCATGAACATTAGCCCAATTTGCAAGCAAAATTTCTACTTTATATGCAGCTACATCTTCATTCGGCTCCAAACTAGCATTATAAAGATCTTTATCAATATCTCTAAAATCTTTCTGTTCGCTATTGTCAACAATGCCCACTAGTTCTGGTGTATCGTTATCAAATTTTCTAAAGACAATACGAGTTCTTCTTTGTGGATCAGTGCCGATATAAAGCGATGGGTTTGCCTTTCTGCGTATTGTATATGGCATTGACCATTCACCAATTGGAGAATAAGTACCATTATTATGAAATTGTACTGCATAACTAACTTTTCTTCTATCTTCCCAATTTCCAATAGGGGTATTTATCAGTGAATCAGCAAAGTTGTATTTGATTTTCTCTGTTGGTTTTTCGTGAGATAAGTGATTCATCGTAGCAAGCTTGGATTTTACTGAGTTTAAACTACTGATTCCCTCTAAGGTAAAGTTCACTATATCTTCTCTTTCGTCTTTAATGAAATCACACGATTTAACTTCATGTAATACATTAATTACTCCATCAATTAAACCATCAGCACCGGCTAATGAATTCTTGAAGTCATGCAAAATTGTTGAAATCAAATAAAAGTAATGATTATATTTCTCTAAATCATTCTGTTGATAATGCACATCAGCAAGGTAACTATATTCTTCAAGCACAAAGAACATTACAGAAATGTAAATTTCAGTGCCTAAATACAATAGACCAAGTGCAGTAAATGCTATTTTATCATCGGAATTTTTCGGAATAGCAAATTTTTGATCAATAATATTATACAAAGATGTATGCAAGCTTCCTGATTGTGGCATGCGAGAGTTTTGTAGGCGATGTAAAGTGCTATTTATTTCTTCAAGCTTAGTAATATATTGGTCATGAGTTAAATTTTTTATAGCATCTTTTTCCTGTACAAAATACTTAATGAAAGTAACTAATTCCGCAGTTACTTCCTCTATTTTTGTGTGCTTTACAAAATCAATAACCTCTTTAAATTCCCTTTCCCTCACATTCGTATGGCTACGTTCTAATATCTTAAACCTTACCTCAAGATTTCTATCTACTTTATTTTTTATATTTCTAATAGCATTATAATTTCTATCTACTGTAGTTTCTCCTATCGCGATAGTTCTATCTAACTTATTATTATTAATAATCATCAGCATGTTCGTAAGAAAGCCAGTATTAGTAAGTAGTAGCGCGTGATTAGCTAATTGATCGCCAGTTAAGTGATTACTAAAAAGAAGGTCATGATTTTTATCGATAGTCCAATAACTTTCAGTTAATTTCTTAGAGAGATCATTATGTATAATATACTTCTCCACTCCTTCTAAAGATAGTGTTGCTTTATTTCTACTGATTAACCCAAGAAGTTTCTTCAATGGTTCGGTAAGACTATACTTATCAAGATTCTTAAATTTATCTACAGCCAAAACGCCACACGCCATTCTCTTGGGATGATGATCACTTTTCATATTTTATACTCTGCACAAAGTAGATTTTTTACCGTCACGTTATTTAAACAAGTTTGTGGGTCAGCTTCTATCATAGACGTTGCATACAAAAGGAGTATATCCGGAACCCTGCTACCATTACCATACCATACATCTTGATATATTCTTGACTGCATTTCAGCGAGGTCTACTAGCTCGGCTGCTGGAATATTGCAGGATTTACTTATTACTTTTTCAAATTCCTCTGTAATATTTAACGCATTAGCTTGTGCTTCAGCTTTTAGTAAGGACTCAGATTGCTCTGTTGTAGAAACATACTTTTGACCTGTAACCTTCCTTATCAGTACATCAAGTAACATTATTGCACCATTGACATCAACGCTCCGTATGGATGCTTCTGTAGTCGTACTTACTGCTGTGATAAAACCATATATTCCTTCATACATTCCTTGGGTAATACTTCTCACTAATTGAAATATCCATGGTGTTGCTCTGCCTGCTCCACTTGTCACATCCATAGCAAAAAGATGATTATGAACTTTATCAGTCTCTATATTTAATTCCACACTCTCTAAACTCTCCAAATTTTCTGCATCCGCTTGTGTTGCTAATGTTTGATCAACTGCTAGACCTGCTGCATTTTCAGTAGTAGTAGAATTACCTGCAGTACTTACAACACCATGACGACTACGAATGTCGTAGCTGCCACCCTTTGATTTAAGATAAGAGGCTACTGCATTATGGCCACTATCCTCTGCTAGCTTTAGCGGAGTGGGACCCCATTTCTCGTCACAAAAAATTGGACAGTCTGCATCATGCCAATAATAGTGCTCATTAACTGACATTTTTTTTCTTCAATAAAGTATTTAACAACGCTTAAACTACCTTGCTGAGCAGCTTTATGAAGAGGAGTATGGTCATATACATCGAGAGCATATACATTTGCACCCTTATCAATAAGATATTTTACTAGATCTAACTTGCCATTGTAAGCAGCCCAGTGCAGTGGAGTCCAGTGATAACCACCATCGGCACCCTCGAGGTTCACGTCGAGATGTTTTTCTTCTATAAAATATTTTACTGCATTTAATGCATTCTCTTCTACAGCTCTATGAAAAGGAGTGTAACCATATTTGTCAATAACGTGTAAGTTAGCACCTTTATCTATAAGGTATTTTACTACATCTAATCTGCTGTTACAGGCAGCAAAGTACAGTGGTGTCCAGTGATAACCACCATCAGTACCTTTAAAATCCGCATTGACATGCTCTTCTTCTATAAAATATTTTACTATATCTAAAGCACCTACTGCTGCAGCAGTATGAAGAGGAGTGTAACCATGTTTCTCAGTAGCATGTAAGTTGGCACCTCTTTCTATAAGGTATTTCACTACATCTAAGTCACCAGAATAAGCAGCCCAATGTAAAGGAGTACGACTATTCTCATCTTTAGCATCTAAACTAACTCCTTTACTAACATACTCTTTGACTAAATTAAAATTACCTTGCTTTGCAGCATTGATCAGGTTGTGCTGTAATAGTTGTGTTAAAAAGTTTTTTACTTGAATTGAAGTAGCTAAGTCTAAAGGAGTATCACCACTGTTGGATTTAATATTAAAATCAGCTCCTTTCTCTATAAGATATTTCACCACATCTAATTTGCTAGAAGAAGCAGCCCAATGTAAAGGAGTAGTGCCGCTATGGGCTTTTGCATTAAAATCGGCTCCTTGTTCTATAAGGTATTTCACTATATCCAATTTGCCAGAAGATGCAGCCCAGTGTAAAGGAATAGTGCCATCATCGGCTTTAATATTAAAATCAGCTCCTTTTTCCATAAGGTATTTCACCACATCCAATTTACTCAAAGAAGCAGCCCAGTGTAAAGGAGTCCAACCATAATTGTCTTTAAGGGTAAAATCAGCTCCTTTCTCTATGAGGCATTTCACTACATTCAAGTTGTAAAGAGAAGCAGCCCAGTGCAAAGGAGTCCGACCATAGTTGTCTTTAAGAGTAAAATCAGCGCCTTTTTCTATAAAGTATTGTACTAAATCCAAGTTGCCGGAAGCAGCTGCAAAGTGTAAAGGAGTTCTGCCATCCTTGGCTTTAAAATAGAAGTCAGCTCTTTTAGTATCAATAAGATATTTTACAATATCTAAATGACCATTATTAGCAGCCAAGTGTAAAGGAGTTCTGCCATAACTGTCTTTAAGGTTAAAACTAGCCCCTTTTTCTATGAGGTATTTTATTACATCCAATTTCCCAGAAAAAGCAGCCCAGTGTAAAGGAGTCATGCCATTATGGGCCTTAATGTTAAATTCAGCCTCTTTAGTATCAACAAGATATTTTACTAAATCCAAGCTACCTGAAGAAGCAGCAAAATGTAAAGGAACCCTGCCATCGCTGTCTTTAAGAGTAAAATTAGCTCCTTTTTCTGCAAGATATTTCACTAAATCTAAATTACCAGAAGCAGCAGCAAAATGTAAAGTGGTTCTGTCATCGTTGGTTTTTAGATTAGGATCAATCCATTTTATATCAATCAGATATTTGACGACGTCTAAGTGACCATTTTCAGCAGCCTTATGTAAAGGAGCCATGCCATCAGTATTTTTAAGATTAAAATCAACTCCTTTAGTATCAATAAGGTATTTCACTAAATCCAAGTTGCCGGAAGAAGCAGCAAAGTATAACGTAGTCCGATCATCTTTGGATTTTAGGTTATGATCAGCTTTCTTAGTATTAATCAGATATTTGACGATGTCTAAGTGACCATTTTCAGCAGCCCTGTGTAGAGGAGTTTTACCGTAATTGTCTCTAAGATTAAGATAAGCCCATTTAATATCAATCAAATATTTGACGATGTCTAAGTGACCATTTTCAGCAGCCCAGTGTAAAGGAGTCATGCCATCATTATTCTTTAGATTAAAATCAGCCCCTTTAGTATCAATAAGGTACTTTACTACATCCAATTTGCCGGAAGCAGCAGCTAAATGTAAAGGAGTATCACCATTTTTATTAGTGGAGTTGAAATCAGCCATTCTTTCTGTAAAATATTTTACTACATTCAGATAACCATTTAAAATCGCAAAGTGCAGAGGAGAGTTGCCATAATTATTGGTAGTGCTGAAGTCCGCTCCTTTTTGCATTAGATATTTGACCATATCTAAGTGATTATCTCTCGAAGTGGCTAGAAATAGAGGGGTATTGCCGTCATTATCAGCAACATTCACGTTTGCACCCTTTCTTATCAAGTACTTTATCATACCTAAATTGCTACCTAAAACTGCTAAGTGTAGTGCTGTGTTACCATTATTGTCACTCTGGTTAGCAAAATTAATACTCTTTTTTTCAATGAAATACTTGACCATATCTAAATTGCTACTCAAAACAGCTAAGAGAAAAGGAGTGTGCCCATTATTATTTTCTATGTCTAAATTGACTTGCGTATGATTTATAAAGTACCTCACTATGTTAAAATGACCTCGTAAAGCAGCTATATGTAATGGAACATTGCCGTATTTATCTCTTTTATTTAAATCAAAGTGTTTTTCATTTATAAGGTACTTAACTATATTCAAATGACCACCATGGGTAGCCCAATGTAGTGCAAATCCTTGTTCAGCACCTTTATCGATAAGAAACTCAACTATATTAAAATAGCCTTTATGAGCTGCAAAATCTATAGGGGTCATCCCATTCTTATTTTTGGTATTAATCTCAACCCTTTTGTTATTGACTAAAAATTGTACAATATCTAACTTGCCATAAAAAACAGCGAGATCTAAAGGAGAATACCCATCTTTTCGCTTTGCATATAGATCAGCACCCTTTGCAACAAGACGTTTCACTATCTCTAAATCACCACTCTCAACAGCGAAGTGAAGAGGTGTATACCCGTGTTTGTCTACATCTTCAACTGATGCACCTTTATCTAACAATTTTGATACAATACTATCTTGTCCATTTAATGCGGCAAGGTGTAATGGAGTGATATCATCTTTCCCTTTGATATTTACTTTGATGCTCTGAGTCGCTAATAATTCCATAGCGGCATCTTCCTTTTTAGATTCGATAGCTGAATGTAATGGCACCCAGCCATCAAGTGATTTTTCGTTAATATTAATCCCATTATATTTAATTATGGATTTAGCAATGGCTGGATTACCAAGCAAAGATACAAAATGTAAAGCTGTTAACCCACCTTTAGTTTTAGCATTTACATTGACTCCATCACTGATCAATAAAATTTCAACAGCATCTTTATGCCCACCAATTACTGCTAAGTGCAGAGAAGTTAACCCTACTTCAGATTGTGCATTAATATCAGTCCTATCATCTTGAGATAATAGATTAATAGTACTAGAGCTACCAAAGAAAGCAGCAGTCTGTAGAGGAGTATAACCTCTTTGGTCTTTTGCATTAATGTCAATGCCTTCAACCTGCATTAAGTTGATCACAGCATCTATATGACCTTTTTCAGCAGCAATATGCAAAGCTGTTTCTCCTAAATTGGTTTTTGCATTGACGTCTGCACCATTACCTACTAAGTACTTAATAAAACTTCCATGTCCAACTTCAGCAGCTATGTGAAGGGGAGTACAACCGTTGATGTCTTTTGCATTAATATCAGCACCTTTACTCTTTAAAGTTGCCGTGACATAAGGGTTGCCAATTATCGCAGCAGCATGAATTACCTGTCTCTCTCTTTCATATCTAGCATCAACATTTGCTCCATTGCCAAGAAAAATCTCCATTTCATCTATGGCTACCTCTTCATTTGGCTCTAAAACAGCATTATATAAACCTCTACTAGTATCTATAAAATCTCTCTGTTCACTATCTTCGACAATACCAACCAGTTCTGGTTTATCGTTATCAAACTTTCTAAAGATGAGACGAGTTCTTCCTTGTGGATCAGTTCCGATATGAAGTGATGGGTTTGCTTTTCCGCGTATTGCATATGGTATAGACCATTCACCAACTGGATAGTAAGTGCCGTAACTTTGAAATTGTATTGCATAACTGACTTTTTTTCTATTTTCCCACTTGCCAACAGGTGTATCCACGTGCGAGTCAAAAAAATTATACTTTATTCTTTCTGTTGGTATTTCTTGAGATAAATTGTTATTTATTGCAGCAAATTTAGATTTTATTAAATTTAAACTATCTATTCTTTCTGATGCAAATTTTACTATATCTTCTCTTTCATCTTGAATAAAATCGTATAATTTAACTTCATTTAATACATCAATTACTTTATTGATTAACCCATTACTACTAGCTAATAAGTTTTTAAAATCAGTAAAAGTTGTTGAAATTAAAAAAAGGTAGTGATTGTATTTCTCTAAATCATTCTGTTGATAATGGAAATTAGCAAGGTAGCTATATTCCTCAAGTGAAAAGTGCATTGCAGAAATATAAATTGCAGTTCCAGAACATAACAAACCAAGTGCAGTAAACGCTACCTTGTCGTGAGAGTTTTCTGGGATAGCAAACCTTTGATTAATTATATTATGCAAAAGTGTATGCAAACTTCCTGATTGTGGTGCTCTGGAATTCTGCAGGTGACATAAAATGTCATTTACTTTATCAAGTTTAGTGACGTATTGGTCATGAGTTAAATACCTTATAGCATCTTTTTCTTGTATAAAATATTTCATAAAAGTGATTAATTCTGAAGTTACTCCCTCTATTCTGGTTTGCCTGACAAAATCAACAACATCTGTAAACGCTTTTTCCATTGTGTTGCTAAGGTTACGTTCTGATATCTTAAATCTTGCTAACATTACCTCGAGATTTCTATCTACTTTATTTTTTACCCTTCTAATGGTCTCATAGTTTTTATTGACCTTTGCTTCCACTTTTAAAATAGCTTCATCCGTCTTACTATTGATAACCATAAGAATAAAAGCAATGTCCAAAAAGAAACCAGTATTTTTTGGTAGTAGACCTCGATTATTTAAAAGTAGACTTTGATTACCTAAAAGAAGGTTATGGCTCCCATCCATAATCTGATGATTTTCAATAAAATTTCTAGCAGGAGCATGATCCATAACATACCCTTCTATTTTTTCTAAAGGTTTGTCTTCAAAGAGCCTCTGCAATGGCTCGAAAATTGTATCAAAATTATGCTTACCAAAATCTACAACATTGTTATAGACATTGGGCATAGCTGTATTATTAGTTGATTGTAAACCCATATTATCCCCTAAGTCTCACTACTTAAATGATGTCAAATATGGCTTCACTTGTAACATAGATATTTTTAGTGTCAACAGTTTTTTTAGATAGAAATTAATTTCTTGTGAAATGAGCTATATTGAACGGCCTTTGTGTGATTCTGTATTTCTGCTTTCTTCAACTTGTTTGGTAAAAGATGTTTCATGCTTATCGGTATGTTTAAGTGACTTAGCAACCTCATGTATTACGGCATTCACTGCAACTAAAAATGTTTTTAATAACGCACCTAATACTCCGCCGGCTGGTGTTCTACCATATATGTGAGCTTGTTTTTCATTACTATCAGCAGTTTCTCCAGCTCTTTTTTTTGGATCCATTCTATTAGCAATCACAGAAAATAATACGTCCTTAATTGAAGATTTAACTTGCATCTTAATTTCATGGATGTCTTCTGTTTTATGTTTAGTATTCGTTAGCTCTTGCTGTTGAGTAAAAATATGGCTTAATGTTTCTTCTATTGTTTGTTTTCTTCTCTTTTCCTGTATTCTCTTGATAGAGTTTGACTTATCGCAAGTGTGTTTTGTAGTTTCAAGTTCTACATTAATATCCTCAGATGCTGCTTGGCTGTACAGAGTTTCTATTAGCCTATCTATACTGCGCTTTACTTGCATAGTTCGTTCATAGCTATCCAATTTGTCAATTCCTTCATTAATCTGAGTGAAGATATCTTCAAAATCCTTAAAGTGATCTTCTATATATTTCTGTATATATTGCTCATCTTCTTCTTTATATTGTTCTTGTAAACTACTGTTTTTTAGGTATTTTTCTCTTATATCGTCGTCATTATTTTCTTCAATATTATCGTTTTCTTTAAAAAGATCTTCATCACTCATAATTTTACACGCCAAAAACCTTACCAATTGTCAGTGTATTTGAATTAAATTAAATTAACGTTAATCGACCTCCTTTAAAAACTATTAAAATTTCATTATACAAAATAATGAAAAAATGGTATAATCTTACTATAATATAAGCATAAAAATATGACATTCACAAAATTTCTTGATCCCAAGTGCGTTCAAGCGAATTTTCAGCAGCCCAATGTAAAGCATCTTTTCCACCTTGATCTATAGGACCCATAATTCCCTTCCCTTCGAATTAATATATGTAGTTGAGCCTACAATATTTCTATGAAAAAGCCAAATTATTTGCTAGTTTAAATTGCGTTAATATCTCTTTTTTTTAAACTTAAAATGGAATTGTGTTAGTGCAATAGAAGGAGTGCATCAACAATCATCGATGCACATACTCAAAAAATGGCTACTTTACACTCTTACCTGCATCTGGAATATGCTTGTGCTCTTGCGTTTCATTTAATTTAGGATTAGGTTTAGATGCTTCAATCACATTTGCATCTTTAAAAACCTGTCTTATATAATCACTTTCAGCTAACTCTATTGAAGTTCTACTATAACGATCCTCTAATGAAGGCTTTGCACCTGCTAATAACAGAACCATCATTATATTTCTGTTACCACATTTAAAAGCTCCATGTAAAGGAGTTCTTTTTAAGTCATTTACAACATTAACTTCTGCACCTCTGTTTAATAGAATCCTTGTTATATCTTCATGACCATTTTTAGCAGCATAATGCAAAGCAGTGTTCCCACCATTATCTCTAGCATTAACATCTACACCTTTGTCACCTAGAAATCTTACTATCTCTCTATGACCATTGTTAGCAGCATAATGTAAAGCAGTTTTTTTATCTTTATCTTGAGCAGTAATATTTGCACCTTTTTCCACTAAAGACTTTACTACTGCTTTAAGACCATTTTCAGCAGCACAATGTAAAGCTGTTTTTATATATTTTATAGCATACATAACTTTTCCTAAATTAATATAACAGTAGAACTTACAATATTTTTATTGTATTGAAAAGTCAAGCTATCTTCTACTTAAGGCCGTATTAATTATTCCTCTTTTAGATTTAAAAACGAGGATAAAAAGTAGTAAAACAAAAAAAGCATATAAAAGGTTTTAGTAAGAGAAAATAGCACGCAAAAATAGCAAACACACCTTCTTTTTGGTAACACTATTACAGAAATTTATTATTTAGCTGGTAAAATTCTATATTTAGCATGCTCGTACTAGGTTCCTGCCCGACAGCAGTGCCTTGCTGATTTATGTCACCTTTTTCATCAAACCATGGATCATGCAACATTTGATCTAAAAGAGTATAATCATTAATATCTTTGTCTAGACCTCGTCCTTTGTCACCCTCCTCATCAGACCAGAGGTTATATAAGATTTGATCTAAAAGAGTAGAATAATCCATACCTCTACCTGAACCTTGTCTTTCGTTACCTTTCTCATCAGACCATAAATCATAAAAGATTTGATCTAAAAGAGCACGATAATCAACATCTCTGTTTAAACCTTGCTGACCTACTTTATTCTCTTCCATATAACTACTACTTTGCCTTTGTTCAGTAGTTTGAACCGAGTTAACATATGTATCCTCTTTCTTGAACATCTTTGCATTAACATAATCTTCTTCTGATCTTTTACGCTTATTCAATGGACTTACATGTGATCTATGTGGCTCAGACACTGCTTTTCCAATATTGCTTACGTTCTTCAAGTGACTCATACTTTCTTGAATTATTTCATCCTGCTGTACTACTCTACTTAAAATACTTGATATTCTAGCTAGAGTCACCCCATTGTTTTCCAAAGTTTTTAATGGTGGTCTCTTGTTACCTTCTTCATTAAACCATAGATCATATAAGCCTTGAAAAGCATCTTTTGCTTTACTTCCTGCTCCGTGTAGAATACTGGACATTCTATTTACAGCTTTATTTTTACATGTAGCATTATACATTTTCTGTCCTTCATCTGTATTCAGAAATTCTGCAAAGGAATCACTTCTTGCTTTTCCAACTGTAACTCGTATAAATCTGTCCTTTTCATTGAAAGATTGTTCTTTAGCAGATGCTTGTAGGTTTATAGCTAATAATCGTGTAATACCTTTATTTCGAGCAATATCTAGTGGAGTTACACCATTATCATTTTGAATATCAGTTTTTGCTCCGTTCTCTATAAGTAACTTAATAACTTTTGCTTCCTTTTTACGCATTGCAACATGTAAAAACGTATCACCGGATTTGTTTTTAAAATTGATATCTGGTTCTAGTTCCTTTTTAAAAAGCTCTTCAATATTTTTCAGCTTCTCTTCCTCCAAGCTGTTACCTTTTATGGTATTAAATAGCTCCTCATACATTATCTCATCATTGCAGTAAGAAGGGTTATGGGTTCCTTGCTGAACATGGCTATATCCATGCTGATTAAGGGTACTTTCAAGATATCTTTTTAACATACCAATCTCGTTTCTGAAATTTAATATACTGTATAATATATTGTATTATTGTTTGTAAAGACATAATGTTGGCTAGTCACCAGATGTTGAGGAAGAAACTAAATCTAAGAAGAAATTTAAACAATAGATCTCTTTCGAAACCGATTTATGGGAAGAGGAGAAGTGTACTGCAGTTGAGGAGAAACAAAATTGCCATCAGTTTCGAAAGAAGGTTAGCGAAAAAAATCACACCATTTCTTCCAGAGGCTCGATATTTAAGATAGAGAGCCCTGAGCTAATGATGTGCGCTACAGCTTGTACGAGAAACATTCTTGCAGCAGTGAGATTTAAGTTATCTTCTAGTATAAAGCGCATGTTTAAATCACTTTTACCATATCCCCATAAAACATGAAATGCCTCCGCGACTTCAAGTAAATAGAAGGTTATTCTATGAGGCTCACAGAGCTTTGCTGAAATTTCTACTACACTTGGCCATTTTGCTAAGGTTTTGATTAGGAATAATTCTCCATCACTTACTAAAAGCGATGGATTTGCATTTGGTAGTGCTTTCGGAGCATTGCGCATCAATGAATGAGCACGAGCATGCGCATATTGCACATAAAAAACAGGATTATCTTTTGATTTCTCTTTGACTTTGGCAAAATCAAAATCGAGCACCATATCATTCTTGCGTGTTAACATGATAAAACGCGTAATGTCACTGCCAACTTCTTCTACTACATCTCTTGCTGTTAAGAAATTTCCTGATCTTTTGGACATCTTTACAGGCTTGCCATTCTCTAAAAAATTTACTATGTTATGTAATTTTACCTCTATTTTTACTTTTTTGTTACTCAGTGCAGAGACTATTGCTCTCAATCTTTTGATGTATCCACTATGATCGCTGCCAAGTCCTACTATCATATAGTTAAACCCTCGCGATATTTTATCATAATGATAGGCAATATCTGATGCAAAATAAGTCCAACTTCCATCTTCCTTTTTTAGTGCACGATCAACATCGTCACCAAATTGCGTAGAACGAAATAGCATCTGTTTCCTTGCAGTCCAGTTTTCGCTCTCTTTACCTTTTGGTTTCTCTAAATATCCTTCATATACTAAATCCTTATCGGATAATATCTTTATACTCTCTTCAATTTTACCACTCTTTTGCAATTCGTATTCTGAAGTAAAAACATCATGTTCCACTTTCAGCAGGCTTAAGTCTTCTTTTATCATCTGCAAGATGGAGTTTAGAGCGTAGTTTCTCATTACCTGATTGTTTTGATCACCCAAAAGCTCTTTGCCATATTCTTTTACCAATTCCTCCCCGATTGACTTCAAATACTCGCCAGGATATAGGCCCTTTTCTATAGTTATTTTCTCTCCCAAAGCCTCTCTATATCGTAAATACACTGACTGCACTAGCGTATCTACTTGCGCTCCAGCATCGTTAATGTAATATTCCTTGATTACCTTATAGCCAACTTTTTTGAGTAAATTCACTAAAACATCACCAAAAACAGCACCCCTTGCGTGGCCAATATGCAACGGCCCTGTCGGATTTGCAGATACAAATTCTATATTCACAGACTGATTATTACCAATACTCAAGTTGCCAAATTCGGTTTTTTGTTCATTTATTTGCTGCAAAATGTCATGCCATACACTCATTTTTAAATGCATATTGATAAAGCCGGGATCTGCTACTTCCACTCTTGCAACCTCATCAAAAAGCTCAAACTCTTTAGCCAAAATTTCCGCGATTTTGATAGGGTTCTTTCTCTCATATCTTGCAATCACCATAGCAACATTTGTGTAAATATCACCATGTATCCTATTACTTGGCGGTTCAACAATAAAGTTTATAACACTCGCGTTTATGATGTTCTTTTGCTTTAACTCATCCAGCTTATTGAAAATTAGAGTAAACGTCTTTTTAAAAATATTCATTGGTTAGAAAATACAATAAAATCCTTAGAAATATAACAAATAAGTATGGTTAATTAAAGGTTTATCTTTAATCATAAATAGCGAAGTCTATAACTTTGTTGACTTGCACAATTCAAAAGAAAAGCTCTCCAATTCAGCCATTGTCCGATTTATTTCAGCTAAATCATTTTCTTGTAAAGCAATCTTTACTTTCTGTAGTAAAGTTGCAAATTGTACGTTGTTTAAAAGATCAGTATTGCTCATCTCAATCAAATTTATAAGTTTACCTGTGTTGATCTTAGCTTCAGCAAGAGCACGAGCTTTTAGATCTTCATCAAAACTTTCTACTGATTGCTCAACCATACTTTGAATGTCAGCTTCACTCAAGCCAAAACTTGGATTTACTTCCACTACTTGTTCAACACCTGTAGTTTTTTCTCTTGCTGTCACAGTAAGTATGCCATCAACATTCACTGTAAATTCTATTTCAATCCTTGCTGACCCTGCAGGAAGCGGTGGTATACCTTTTAGCTCAAATTGAGCAAGGGATTTATTATGTGCTATCATCTCACGCTCCCCCTGACAAACATGAATCTTCATTGCTGTTTGTCCATTTGCATAAGTGGTAAACTCTTTTGTTTCTGAAACAGGCAGCGGGGTATTGCGTTGTAAAACCTTTTCAACTATTCCCCCCATAGTCTCTATGCCAAGTGATAAAGGTAAAACATCCAGTAAGATATTTCTATTTTTTGCGCCAGCAGTGAGATAATAAGCCTGCAAAGCCGCTCCAGTAACAACTGCTTTATCCGGATCCACATCGTCTAATACTTTATCTCCAAAAAGATTAATTAATGAGTTTTTAACTAACGGCAACTTGGTTGAACCACCAACTAAAATTACTCCTTGAATGTCATCAATATTAAGGTCTATGTCGTTTATAGTATAAGTAACTATCTCAATAGTTTTTTTTACTAAAGGATCTATTGCTTGCTCAAATTCTTCTCTTGTTATTTCATACTTAAATAACTCATTGTTAATATTAAATTCAAAAATACCCGTAGTATTAGTACTGAGATGCTCTTTCACAGAACGCAATTCATCAAAAACAGGTTTTGTAGTAGGTCTCTTGCCTGTCTTCTCTCTGTATTTATCCAATATAATTGCACTCAGCAAATGATCAAAATCATCACCACCAAGTTGAGTATCGCCACCAACCGCAAGCACTTGAAATACTCCCTCGTGCAATTTAAGAATCGAAATATCAAATGTTCCGCCACCTAAGTCATAAACTGCATATATTCCACTGTTGTTATTTTTTTCAATGGAATAAGAAAGCGCTGCTGCAGTTGGTTCATTGACAAGACGAAGCACTTCTATCCCAGCCAATTTTGCTGCATACTTAGTTGCATTTCTTGCTGAATCATTAAAGTAAGCTGGAACAGTAATAACTGCTTTTTTTACTGTCAGTCCTGCAGATTTTTTCACCCTTCTACACAAAGCTTTAAGTATTTCAGCAGAAATCTCAATAGGTGTTAGATATTTTTCCTCTGCACATTTTATTCTGATGACTTTTTCACTTTCATGATCTATCTCAAAATTCACGTCCTCTTTGTTCAGATCACCGACACTTTTACCCATTAAACGCTTTACTGAGTAAATCGCTTCGCTACTTGCGTCATAACCTGTTTTTATTACATCGTTTTCATATGAGACAACAGAAGGAAGAAGTTCTCTTTCTTGTTCATCTTTAAAGATCTCTACATTGCCGGTTTTGTTCACCATAGCAATTAAAGAATTAGTAGTGCCAAGATCTATGCCAAAAACTATTTCATCTGTACTCAGTTTTTTTGGTTCAGAAATTTGAATTGGCTGCATTTTTCTTTACCTCCTCAAATGATTTGTATAAGTATTTCAATCTTAAAACTTGCGAAGTAGCATCATTAAAATCCTTCAAAGCAAAAGCGTTAGTTAAAATTCCCATACAATCTTTTATTTTCTCGTCTATCATTTTACTTGCAGATTGGAAATCATCACAACCCACTAGATATTCCCTTATCTCCATCGATTCATACAAAATTTCAGTATTTAAATTATCCTCTTTACTCTCTATATTATAAAGATCAAGAATGTGCTCAGCACGCTCAAGTGGCGATTTTAATGTCTTATAAGCCTTGTTAATATTAATTATTTTTTCATAATGTTCTTTATTGATGTCAGGATGAAACTGCCTGCTTAGTGCAATATATTTCTTTTCCAACTCATTTAAATCAATATTAAAAGCTGGCTCAATTTCAAATAGTGCAAAATAATTACTACACATGAAAGCTTTTTCCACAACCACATTTTCCCTTTTCATTAGGATTTCTAAAAACGAAACCAGATGAAAATTTCTCTTCCACATAGTCCATTTCAGAATCAAGTATAAACATTAGAGATTTTGGATCAATCAACACTTTAACTTCCTTACCATTACTACAACACGCTTCAATTACTGATTCAAAAGGGCGAACGTCATATGCATATTCAATGCCATATTGCAAACCAGAGCACCCCTTTTGTTTAATTAGTACTCTGATTCCTATTACCTCTTCTGATGCATCATGAGTTTTTTCTTCCAGCAGATGTTTTATCCTCTCCAAAGCGCTATCCGTTATAGTAACAGGGTCTTTCCTTTCTTTTGTGGCCACATTTCCTTCCAATCTAATTATTTACAACATCTCCACTTGCTGTTTGTTGTTTATTATTATAATCCTTAATAGCTGCTTTAATTGCATCTTCGGCAAGCACTGAACAGTGTATCTTAACAGGAGGTAAGGATAGCTCTTGCACTATTTGGGTATTCTTTATTTCCATCACCTCTTCAACAGTTTTTCCTTTTATTATTTCCGTTAAAAGGGAACTTGATGCAATAGCAGCACCACAACCAAAAGCTTTAAATTTTGCATCCTCAATAACACCTTCGTCATTTACTTTGATTTGCAATTTCATCACATCACCACATGATGGCGCACCAACTAAGCCAGTTCCAACATGTGGATCATCCTTATCCAGAGAACCAACATTCCTTGGATTTTCATAATGATCGAGAATTTTTTCGTTATAGCTCATAAAATATACCTACATGACAATCACCGTGTATTATAACATATTTAAGCTAAAAAGCCAAAATATAAAAAATTTATCTTTTTAAAGTCAGGCTTCAACTCCGGATGGCATAGCTAATATACTTTAAATGGTCAAGAATTTGCCTATCAAACCCCCATTTCACAACCTGAATTGTAGGGAAAAGCACCACCAGTGTTTACATTACTGCTTGGCTTTTCATTATATTTACCATTACCTTTAAATTGCTCTTCTATAATATTTATCATCGCGTACTTAGAAAATGCATGTAAAATAGGTGCAGCAGCAATCACAAATACTAATAATGGTAATACAAGTAGTAAACCAGATAACAATATAGAGTTAGTTACACCAAAACCATTAGCAACTAAGTCTAATCCCACACCATAAAACATTAAAGATGTGCAAATTATGTTGCACAAAATAAATGAATTTTTTAACCACTTCAATTTGGGTTTATCATTTTCTAAAAAATCTTTACATTTCTCTGAAGAATCTTTATAATTTTCTAAAAAACCTTCACATTCTTGATCAAAGTCAAACAATAACGTGAATATAGTCTTGCTGTTAAATTCTTTGCCATGTTTACGATAGATATCTCCCACAGCCCTATTAATAATATTTGACGTTAGTAATGGAGCTAAGGCACCCACTAATAATGGTACATTACAAAAAATACCATTAGTTATAAAAAATGCAATTAATGCGCAGGATCCTAAAACTTGCCCCAGGATACTTAACATTACAAGCACAGCTACATTACGTACGATTGACATCTGTTTGTTAGAGAATTTCTTATTATCATTATTATCCAAATACTGTTTCAATTCTTCAAGACTATAACCATACAATTTACTGCGCAATTCCTTCACTAGATTTCTTTTACTTAAGCCTTTTTCCAATGGCTGTACTACAAACTCCTGAAGCAATGCTTTAGCACGATTGATTTCTCTTATCCTTTTCTCACTATGATTTTTCTGCTTTTCTGTAACACCTACATTTTTATCAGGATGAAACTTTCTTGATAAAGAATGGTGCCGTTTTTTAATTACTTGTATGATATCTTGACCTTCACAATCCTTCCACTCAATTTCAAGCGTTAAAAGCAATTGCCTGAAGGCATTATACTCTTTTTCACTTAAATTTCTCCTTCCATAACCCATATATACCTCCAAGTTAATTAATTATTAACTAGTTTAGCATATATATTGATTTAGTCAATTATTTTTAATATCTCTTTTCCCGTCCATCCTTTTCTATTGTTTTCTAATCCGGTACTATAACTAAAACCTTTCCTCAACTTTCTGTATAATTGCATAAAAGTGATCAAAATCTAAGCTTGCACTACCAATTAGCACTCCTGATAAAGTAGGAATATTGAGCAAATCTTCTATATTTTTTGAGCTTACCGAGCCACCGTAAATAACATTTCTTTTACTATTAATAACCTCTATAATCTTAGAAATCGAATCGTTATTTGGCACACAACCCGTACCTATAGCCCATATCGGTTCATATGCTATTGTGTACTTACCACAGGCTGGCAACCGACTCGCACACTGATATTCTATTACTTCTTTTGTTTTTCCACTCTTGTAATCCTCTAATTTTTCACCGACACAGATTATAGGATGCAAACCTGCTTCTAATGCTACTTCTGCTTTAAGTTTTATTTCATTATCGGTCTCATAGCCTCTTTCTGAATGCCCAAGGATTACATATATACACCCTAACTCTTTCAGCATTTCTGCACTGACTTCACCCGTATAAGAACCTGATTTTTGGTGATAACAATTCTGTGCTCCTATACTAATATTACCATTTAACTCTATCTTATCCGGAAATGACGTAAAAGGTGGACAGACAATTAACTGCGAAGAAACTTTGTCACTCTTTTTATTGAGCTTACCTATAAAATCCACAAATGAAGACCGCGTTCCATTCATCTTCCAATTTGCTATGATTAAAAAAGACATTATTTTACTTAGACTATTAGCCCTTACTATACAAAAAAAACTTGTCCTTGAAAATAGACCTCTGTCGAAACTCAAATTCTGACAGCAATTTTGTTATCGAAGCTCTACTCAACTGCGGTGCTCGCTTGCACTTCTCCTCTCACCATAAATCGGTTTCGAAAGAGGTCTATTTGCTTTCATAGAATCAAGGGAAGGCTTAAGGGATGGCATATCGCTCTTACCAATTATCTCTCATTTTGCATCCTAAGCAACTCACCTTTTGTACTCTCAAAAAGCTTTTTTATCTCTCCATTCCTAGCTAAGTTTATGGGGGTCATATAATTACTATTCCTTAATGAAGGATCTGCACCTCTTGCTAATAAAATCAGGACTATATCTCTATGACCACATTTAGAAGCCCAATGTAAAGGGGTTGTTCTATACATATTTTTAGCATTAACATCTGCACCTTTATTTAATAGAGCCTTTACTACTTTTATCTGACCCTTTGCAACAGCCAGATGTAAAGGAGTGCTTCTACATCCATCTTTAGCATTAATATCTGCATCTTTTTCTAATAGAGCATTTACTATTTCTACTTTCCCCTCTGCAGCAGCCAAATGTAAAGGAGTTCCTTCATATTTATCTTTAATATTAACATTTATATCCTTTCTTGATAATAGGGCACTTACTACCTCTATCTGCCCCTGCACAGCAGCCAGATGTAAAGGAGCGTTTCCAAGTTGATTTTTAGCATTAACATCTGCATCTTCTTGTGCTAATAGGGAATTTATTATCTCTTTATGACCATTTTCAATAGCCCGATGTAGAGGAGTATTTTCATACATATCTTTAGCATTAATATCTGCCCCTTTTTCTAATAGAGCATTTACTACTTCTATCTGCCCTCTTTCAACAACCAGATGTAAAGGAGTGTCTCCACATTCATCCTTATTATTAATCTTTACACCTTCTTGTGCTAATAGGATATCTATTATCTCCTTATGACCACCTCTTATAGCAAAATGTAAAGGAATGTTTCCAAGTTGATCTTGAGCATTAACATCTGCATTTTTTTCTAATAGATACCTTACTACCTCCGTATAACCATTTTTAGTAGCCCGATGTAAAGGAGTTCTGCCATATTTATCTTTAATATTAACATCTGCATTGCTTTCTACTAGAAGCTTTACAATCTCTTTCAAACCCTTTTTAGCAGCCCAATGCAGGGGAGTTTCTTTAGTATAAACCTTTACATCTCTTAATAGCTTCGCACGTTCTTTACCATTCATAATTCTTCCTCAAAAAAATCCACAGTTAATATGCTCTTAAGGTGCTTTTTCCTTCTCACCAAATAGGTTTTATAATAAATCTATTTGGTAATTGCAAGCTAGAGATCGCGAATTTTTGCATAAACTTCCTGAAGTTCATGCACACCCGTTGAATAAGGAGGTAGCAGATAAACTGAATTGCCTAGAGGCCTGATTAAAAGCCCCTGCTCTAAGCACTTTCTTTTTAAAGTCTGTGCATCATGGGTATCAAATGCTGCTATTGTCCCTGTAATGCGTGCACATTTAATGCTTGTATTTGCTGAAAGGTTTAATAATTCTTGTTCATGCACATTGTGAATTGCCTGAATTGAGTTCATGGTACTTGGTTTAATTAATAAATCTAAAGAGGCAATGGCTGCTGCACAACCTAAAGGATTAGCGGTATAAGAGTGGCCATGGGCAAACATCTTATCACCCAGAAATGCTGAATAAATTTTTTCAGTAGTAACTGTAAGGGCAAGTGGTAAAAACCCACCTGTTAACCCTTTAGAAAGGCATAAAAAATCTGGTATGACTTTGGTTTGCTCAAAAGCAAAGTAAGTACCTGTGCGACCAAAACCAGTCATTACTTCATCAAAAATTATCAAAATTTCATACTGACGCACTAAAGCAACAACTTTGTTGATAAACTCTGGGCGGCACATTTTCATACCACTTGCTCCTTGTACCAAAGGTTCTAAAATCAATGCAGCAATTTTGTCACCACAAGTACGCAAGTGATTATCAAGCACTTCCAACGCGTAGGTTTCTTTGCTCTCTACTTCTTCATCTTCATACCAAGTTTCAGGAAAAGGAACTGTCAAAACAGAGAATAACAACTCTGAAAATGTAGAATGAAATCCAGGTGATGCACTCACGCTCATTGCACCAAACGTATCACCGTGGTACCCACCATCAAAACTTAAAAAAGTAGTTCTCTTAAGTTCTCCCTGATTCTTCCAATACTGATAAGCCATCTTAATTGCTACTTCAACAGCAGTTGAACCATTGTCAGAAAAAAAGAATCTTGAAAACTGATTTGGCAATAAAGCTTGTAATTTTTCACAAAGTTGCACTGCAGGTTCATGAGTAAATCCAGCAAAAATTACGTGTTCTAATGTTATGCCTTGCTCGTATATAGCTTTTGCAATTTCAGGATGAGCATGACCATGTAGATTCACCCACCAGCTAGATATAAGATCCAGATATGGCTTGTTGTTTTCATCATAAAGATATGACCCACTCCCTTTCTTGATTGCAATTGGAAATTCACCTACCTTTTCTTGTGTAAATGGATGCCATATAATCTTTCTATCACGTTTATTTAAGCTCATATAACCTCCGCAATTGAGTTGAAAGTGGAATTTGTCTGAGGGACTCTTTACTTATACATTGCAATTTAGGTATTGATGCTAATACTTGCACCTTACCATAAAACTCTATGGCATTAAAGTTATCTTGATCGTGTGGTCCATTTAAAATTACTCCTAACACACTTACATTTTTGGCACGTAATGCTTCTAAACTCAGCAACGTATGATTAATTGTCCCAATGGTGGACCTAGCAACCAAGATCACTGGAGCAGCAAATTTCTTGATGAGATCAACCATAAATGTATCTTCATTGATTGGCACTAAAACTCCACCAGCACCTTCTATAATCAAAAAAGGTTTCTGAGGTAGTTTTATTTCATGAATATCAACCCTTCTGTTTTCACGTAGTGCTGCCAAGTGTGGTGATAATGGTTCTTGAAAAACAAAGGCCTCTTTATAAACATTAGCACCAGTTAATTCCCTGACTTTACAACTATCTTTACCTAAAATGCATCCAGTTTGAATAGGTTTGAAATATGAGTATCCAGTATGTAAGCATAGCCAACTACTTACGATGGTTTTACCAATATCTGTATCTGTTCCTGTTATAAAGGTTTGCATTTACTAGGTAGTGTAGACATTCAAAAAGAAAGGAGTTATAATAACAATTTTTGAGAGAAGCTAAGGATGTTATACGACTTAAAAGATAAGCAATGGGAAAGGATAAAGGAGAGTTTACCCGGAAAGAAAGGGGATAGTGGAAGGAGTGCAAAGGACAACAGAAAGTTCATAGCAGCAGTGATGTGGATAGGGCGAACAGG